>NZ_JASHKW010000089.1:0-317 GCF_030056915.1 Rhodococcus sp. IEGM 1307 | reverse complement strand
CACGTCGAAGCCCTTGATCGCGTCCTCGAGCGCCTGCTGCTGCTGCGCCCGCTCCTCCTCGGTCAGCTCGCGGGCGTACCCGCCCTCACCGGCGGCGTCGATCCCCAGATCGAGCCACTGCGCACCGACCGAGCGAACCTGGTCGGCGACCTCCGGGCGCACGTCGTAACCGGTGGCCCGGCCCCCGAGACGCTTCGCCGTGGCCAGGGCCTGCAGGCCGGCGACACCGACACCGAGCACCAGCACCGTCGCCGGCTTGACCGTGCCGGCGGCGGTGGTGAGCATCGGGAAGAACCGGGTCGACTCCGACGCCGCGA
>NZ_JASHKW010000088.1:0-326 GCF_030056915.1 Rhodococcus sp. IEGM 1307 | reverse complement strand
GCCGAGGACGTCGGTGAAGACGTCGGCGATGGTGTGTTCGGTGGGGGTGACCGGTGGTCGGAACTGCCGGTTCGACGGTGTTGGTGCGGGGAGTGCTCGCCGGTCGATCTTGCCGTTCACGCTCACTGGCATCCGGTCGAGGGTCACGAACACCGACGGCACCATGAAATCGGGCAGGCGCGCACCGACCGTCGCGGCGAGCGTGTCGGGGTCGAGGTGGGCGCCCGGGGTCGGCACCACGTAGGCCACCAGTTGCTCGGTGACTGGGCCCTGGTGGACTGTCACTGCGGCGTGGGTGATGTCGGGGTGGGTGGTGAGGGTGGCTT
>NZ_JASHKW010000087.1:0-340 GCF_030056915.1 Rhodococcus sp. IEGM 1307 | reverse complement strand
GACAAGGGCGCCAACCCGGGCCGCAAGGTCGCCTCGCTGGTCGGTGGGATGGTCGCGGGCGCCGACAGCATCGCCGACCTGGCGATCCTGCGGCACGGGGCGATGGGAACGATATTCGATCGACCCTATGCACCGTCGACCCTGGGATCGTTCCTTCGTCAGTTCACCTTCGGGCACGTTCGGCAACTCGACGCCGTGGCCTCGCGGTTCCTGGGCAACCTCGCGGAGAAGACCGTGCTGGTGTCGGGGATCGACACCGGGCGGGTGCTGGTCGATATCGACGATACGATCATCGAGGTCCACGGCCACGGCAAACAAGGCTCCGGATACGGCTACTCCG
>NZ_JASHKW010000086.1:0-354 GCF_030056915.1 Rhodococcus sp. IEGM 1307 | reverse complement strand
CTCGACGCGGAGGAGAGGGCATCTGCCGGGGTGGCGGCGACGGGTGCGATTTGGCCACCGAGTGATGCGGCGGTGCCCGAGAGTTGAGAGATTTCGGGTGCGGTGGCGGGCAGGGTGGTGGCGCCACCATTGGCGAGTTCGGCTGCGGTGTTCGCGATCGTGGCCGCCGAGTCGAGTGCACCGGCCAGGTCCGCGTGGCTGGCTGTGGTGAGGACCTGTGCGGCCGCGTTTTCCGGTGTGCCCACCGGGGCTGCGGCCAGGCCCGCGGTGGCGGCGGTGTTCGCGGCGCCGGACTGCAGCAGGTCGACCAGTGGGCTGAGCGTCTTGGACAGCGAGGTCGCGGTGTCGGCGATC
>NZ_JASHKW010000085.1:0-358 GCF_030056915.1 Rhodococcus sp. IEGM 1307 | reverse complement strand
AGGCCGGCAATGCGGGCTCCACGGCGCAGGCCGGTCTTTCGGTTCTCGCTCATTCTTTCCCCTCATCAGGTACCACCTACCCGGCGTTCGGTTAGGCAGTCTTTACCTCTTGACGGGATAAAGTTAGCTGAAACAACGTCCAAATGTTATAGCTACGTGTCCGAATCCGCCTCCGCCCCAGCCTCCGTGTCCGAACTGTGACATGCATAACAATGCATAGAGCGAGGTTGGGGGCGTACGGAAGTGCCGTACGCCCCCAACCTCGAGGTATTACATTGTTCAATTTTTTTTCGGCGACATGCGTCAGCCGAGGCTGAAGGGCTGTCCCCACAGGGTGACGGTGCCGTCGACCGAGTCG
>NZ_JASHKW010000084.1:0-377 GCF_030056915.1 Rhodococcus sp. IEGM 1307 | reverse complement strand
TTCACCACATAGGTCACCTCGTCGCCGACGGCGTCCTTGCGGAGCGCATCCGCCAACGCCACCATCGCCTCGAGCCCCGGACCCTCCGCCGTCGCCAACGCCAAGTACTCGTCATCCGACAGCCCCGCCGGATCGCGTTCGGCGCTGCGCAGCGCCGCGACGACGTCCGTGTCCACCCGCACCGGGCCGCTCAACTCCAACACCTGCTCGCGGACGGTCTCCCAGTCCCCGAACGCGCTGCCGAGGTCGCTGCGCGTCTCGGTGTTGCGGCCGTCGGTGTCTATCTCGGTGTTCAGATCCACCCGGCCCGTCGACTCCCAGGACTCGTCCGGCTCCTGCCACGGCAACCCGACCGGCTTCGTGTCGAGCTTGGCCAG
>NZ_JASHKW010000083.1:0-430 GCF_030056915.1 Rhodococcus sp. IEGM 1307 | reverse complement strand
CTGCGGCCCGGATCACCCGCACTGCAATCTCACCGCGGTTCGCGACGAGCACCTTGGAAATACGTGCACTACTCATCGAAATGTCTTCCCTTTTCTACAGTTTCAGTAGCCTGCGTTGACCAGGACGGCAGCGGCGGCTACTTGCCGACGCAGAATGAGGGCGGGCGTGCCCCACGAATCGTTATCGGACGCGGGCGCTTCCGCCGCGGAACCGGACGAGGCGATCGCAGCGAACACTGCGAGCACCGCGGCGATGTCCGTGTCGCTCGGGTTGCCCGTGAACGTCACGGCCGGCGCCGCCGGCGGCTCTTCAGTGATGCCGGCGCCCAGCTCGTCGAGCACCTCGTCGACTACCAATTCCGCGGTCATAGCGGAATGTTCCCATGCTTCTTGGGCGGGAGGGTGACCATTTTGCGTTCGAGGAGGCGCA
>NZ_JASHKW010000082.1:0-535 GCF_030056915.1 Rhodococcus sp. IEGM 1307 | reverse complement strand
GCTGGTGGTGCGCCGCATCCCCGACCTGCGACCGCCCAAGGACCAGGGCCAGGGCACGTTGTTCGACGTCTGGCGGTTCCACGCCTTCTTCACCACCACCGACCCCGACGAGCTCGATACCGTCGACGCCGACAAAACCCACCGCCAGCACGCCGTCATCGAACAGGTGCACGCGGACCTGAAGAACTCCGCTCTCGCGCATCTGCCGTCGAACTCGTTTTCAGCGAACGCCGCCTGGCTCGTCGCCGCGGTGATGGCATTCAATCTGACCCGCGCCGCCGCCACCCTCACCGGCGATCCCAAACTGACGAAAGCTACCACCGGCACCCTCCGGCGCACCCTCGTCTCGGTTCCCGCACGCATCGCTTCCTCCGCCCGGAGGTTGACGCTGCACCTACCCACGCACTGGCCGTGGGAAACAGCGTGGCACAACTTGTTTGACAGCACCTTCGGTCGAAATCAGCCGATCATCACCTAACGCCGGTCACACATGCCCACCCTCGATGCGAAAGACTCAGTGGAACAACCCGACACA
>NZ_JASHKW010000081.1:0-536 GCF_030056915.1 Rhodococcus sp. IEGM 1307 | reverse complement strand
GATCAGATGGCCCGCGGGTTCGTCCTCGGCGCCACCGCCGGCCGCACCACCCTCACCGGCGAAGGCCTGCAGCACGCCGACGGGCACTCGCTGCTGCTGGCCTCGACCAACCCGGCCGCCGTCGCCTACGACCCGGCGTTCTCCTACGAGATCGCGCACATCGTCAAGGACGGTCTGCGCCGGATGTACGGCGGCACCGACGGCGTGGACGGGTTCGGTGGCGAGGACATCTTCTACTACATCACCCTCTACAACGAGCCCTACTCCCAGCCCGCCGAACCCGCCGACCTCAACGTCGACGGACTGCTCAAGGGCATGTACCTGTTCAAAAAGTCCGAGGCATCGGGCCCGAAGGCGCAGATCCTGGTCTCCGGAGTCACCATGCCCGAGGGCCTGCGGGCCCAGCAGCTGCTCGCCGACGAGTGGGGTGTGGCCGCCGACGTGTGGTCGGTCACCTCCTGGGGTGAACTGCGCCGCGACGGCATCGAACGGGAGAAGCAGGCCCTGCGCGACCCCGGCACCGACGCCCCGCTGCC
>NZ_JASHKW010000080.1:0-583 GCF_030056915.1 Rhodococcus sp. IEGM 1307 | reverse complement strand
TGTCATGTCTCAGGACTTGGAGGACAGATATGTCTCAGGACTTTGAGGACAGTTTCTGGTAACGCGTGGTCCTGTCGAGTGTAAGAGTGCGGACGGTCGTGTCGTCGATCATCACGACGACACGATCGCCCTGCCAGTAGAGGGTCGCGGTGGTGTTCTTGTGTCGGCGGCCGAGGATGATCGAGAGTCCGTCGAACTGGATCACGCCGGTGCTCGAGACGGGGCGGGTGGTGCATCCCGATCGTGCCGCCGGCCCGGGTTTGGGGTGGGCGGGATGTGTTGCGTCCCAGCGTTGGTTCGGGGTCATGCCGTCGATGCCCTGGTGGCGCCTGTTGTTGTAGAGCTGCCGGTAGGTGTCGAGTTGGGACTGCAGCTCGATCAGGGTCGCCGCCGGTGGCTGCTTGGCCAGCCATTTCCGCAGGGTCTGATGGGCGCGTTCGTTCTTGCCGCAGGTCTGCGGGTGCCGGACCGAGGACGCGATCGTCACGGTCCCGAGGGCGGCGAGGTGGCGTTCGACCTCGGACATCCCGCCCCGGCGTTTCCCGGAGAAGGCGAGCCCGTTGTCGGAGAGTAGGTGCACCGG
>NZ_JASHKW010000007.1:0-433879 GCF_030056915.1 Rhodococcus sp. IEGM 1307 | reverse complement strand
GAGTCAAATCACTAGCAATCAAAAACTCAAACTAGCATTTTCAAACACTGACCCCCTCCGACGGAAGAAGGAGAAGAGCCAGCAAATACCCACACCACAACTCACAACCAAACCCGAAGGGCCAGTTGATCATCCGTGATGCGGAGTACCAAAAACATTTGGCACTGACATTCATCGACACACTGTTGAGTTCTCAAAGAACACGCACACACCATCACCACTGACACACTCGCCAGCCGCTCCGGGGCAACTTTTCCAGCTTATCCTACCAGCCTCACCGGCGCAAGCCGAGACGCTGATCAGAATCTAACCGGGATGGAAGCACCACCGTACACGACGATGAACCTCCGATGTACCAGGCGCCTTCGTCCAACCTCGTGTCCCCCGCCTTCCGGCCGGGGTCGGTGTCCGTGTCGCTCTGACCTGGAATAAGTTACGCGAAGGGAAACAAGAACACCAAATCGCCAGGTCAACGCCGCGAAACGCTGGTTCAGGGCACCCAGTACTTGGCGGCCAGCTCCTCGATCACCACATCACCGTCCGACGCCTGCTCCAAAGCCGCGAGGTCGGAATCGATGGAAACCAATCGTGGATCGTCCCCCTCCGCCTCCTGGACCGGGTGGCCCCCGTCCTCGGCCAGCTGGCGCAACAGCTTCTCGCGCACCCGGTCCTTCAGCGAATCGCTCATATCGAAATCATGACCGCGCGACGGTGGGTTGTCGAGAGTGCACCGAACTCACTCCTCGGTCTCGTCCGGCGCCTTCACGTTGTCGCTCTTGCCGAAGACTCGCAGCGCGGTCGGAATGAGGACGATCAGCGCGCCCAGGATCGCGATCAACGAAAAGACCTGCATTGCCATCTGTGAACCGACTCTCTGTTTCGTGCCCGCGGCGACCAGGTGTCAGGCCGGCGCGAGCCAGCTTCCCCAAGATGTGTTCCTGGTGACGGTAAACGCCGCAACAAAAATGAGCACACCGACCATCACTCGCGGACCGAACACGATGGTGCGATCGCGTTGTCCTCGCCATCGGCGACGTACCCATCCGATCCAGGCGAAGACCATCACCGCCATGAACGGGACGATCAGAACATTGCCGGCCACAGCGGCGCCGATGTCGAGGTTGGTGAGGTCGTGCACCGCCCTCAACCCCCCACAGGCCGGGCACCACCACCCGGTCAGGGCATAGACCGGACAGAAACCGTACGAACCCGGCTGATGCGGATCGCGGAAGTGGAGGATCGCGGCGGCGACAACGGCGCCGGCAACCACAGCGGCGGGTGCACCGAGTGCGCGCAGACCGGCCGCCGGCGTCGTCGGATTTTCGCTGTGGGTGTCCACGTGACCAGTCTTCACGATTCTTCCGGACATCCACATCCGTCACGGCGGACGTGTCCTGTCCCGGAGACGACTCTGGCCCTTCCCGACTGATCGGGAAGGGCCAGAGGACCGCTGAGCTGCCTGAGAGAATCGAACTCTCGACCTTTTCATTACGAGTGAAATGCTCTACCGACTGAGCTAAGGCAGCGGTGCCTTTCGGCGGTGGCGAGTCTAGCGCCTCAACCCCGAGTATGCGAAAACGGCTCCCTGAACGCATCGCCGAGAGTGGCCACCATGGCGTCGACAGCCCACTGCGGTTTGACGTTGACGGTGATCGCCTCGCGGCACTCGAGGACGGCTTCGATGCACTTCAGAAGGCCTTCCGGCGTTGTTCGCGCGGCGAGGTCGGCCGCCCGATCCGCCATGTCCGGGTGGTTCGCGGCCGCGTTCGATTTCCATGCGACGGCGAGCGCGTCGCGGTAGAGACCGGCCAGATCGATCAATGCACGGTCGAGTGCGTCACGGCCCGTGCGAGTGGCCCTGGACTTCTGGCGCTTCTCGAGATCCTTCAGCACGCCGGCCGAGCCTCGCAGAGCTCCGGCAGCACCCTTGCCGGTGCCGCCCGCCCCCAGCGCGGTGCGCAACTCCTCGGTCTCCTGCTCGTCCCTGGACGCGCTCATCTCCTTCGCCTCCGCATCGGCCGAACGCACCAGTTCCTCCGCCGCGGCGAACGCGGTGGCGGGTCGCAGTGCCGCGACAGCGAGATCCAGAGCGTCCTTACGACGCACTTTGGCATTGAGATCTGTCGCAAGACGTCGGGCGCGCCCGACGTGACCGCCGCTGATCGAGGCTGCCAGTCGCGCATCGGCGGGATCCAGGCCGTCCCGCTCGCGCAGGACCTTGGCGATGGAATCAGCCGACGGGGTCACGAGATGGACGTGCCGGCAGCGCGACCGCAGCGTCACGGAGATGTCCTGCGGGTCGACGGAGGGCGCACACAACAGGAACACGGTGCGATCCGGCGGCTCCTCCACCACTTTCAGGAGGGCGTTGGCCGCCCCCTCGGTGAGCCGGTCCGCGTCCTCGACGACCACGATCTGCCAGCGCCCGGTGCTCGGCCGTCGGGCGGCGGTCTGCACGATGGCGCGCATCTCCTTGACGCTGATGCTCAGGCCCTCGGGGACGACCTGCCGGACGTCGCCGTGGGTACCGGCCATCGCTGTGGTGCAGGCGTGGCAGACGCCGCAGCCCGGAACGCCGTCGCTGGTGCATTGGAGTGCTGCGGCGAAACACTGCGCGGCCACCGACCTACCCGATCCGGGCGGGCCGGTGAACAGCCACGAATGCGTCATCGAGGAGCCCATCGCACCGACTCCGCGACGGGCGGCGGTCGCCGCGGCCGTCAGCTCGGCCTCGACGTCCTCTTGGCCCACCAACCGGTCGAATACCGTCACCGCGCCAGCCTAACCGGCACATGCGACAGCACGACCGGCCCGAGGTACCGGCTCACGCCTTCTTGTCCGCTGCCTTCTTCGAGGCCGCCTTCTTGGCCGGCGCCTTCTTGGCGGCGGTCTTCTTTGCCGCCTTCTTGGCGGGCGCCTTCTTCGCGGTCGCCTTCTTCTTGACGGGACCGCGGGCACGCCGATCCGCCAGCAGTTCCGAAGCGCGGGCGTCGGTGATGGACTCCACCTCGTCGCCCTTGCGGAGGCTGGCGTTGGTTTCACCGTCGGTCACGTACGGCCCGAACCGGCCGTCCTTGATCACCATCGGCTTCTCGCTGACCGCGTCGACGCCCAGCTCACGCAGCGGCGGGGTGGCCGCGGCCTGACGACCGCGGCGCTTGGGCTCCGCGTAGATCTTCAGAGCCTCGTCGAGGGTCACCGTGAACATCTGGTCCTCGGTGGCGAGGGACCGCGAATCCGTCCCCTTCTTCAGGTACGGGCCGTAGCGACCGTTCTGCGCGGTGATCTCGTCCTTGGACTCCGGATCGACACCCACGACGCGCGGCAGCGACAGCAGCTTGAGGGCGTCGTCGAGGGTCACCGTAGCCAGGTCCATCGACTTGAGCAGCGAACCCGTCCGTGGCTTCGGACCGGTGGCCTTCTTCGCCGCCGCCTTCTTCGCGGGCGCCTTCTTGGCAGCTGTCTTCGTCTTGGTCGTCCCGTCGCCGGCTTCCTCCGTCACCGGCACCACTGCCGGTTCTGGCTCCGGTTCCGGCTCGGGAAGGATCTCGGTGACGTAGGGGCCGAAGCGGCCCTCCTTCGCGACGATCTCGTGGCCGGTGAGCGGGTCGACGCCCAGCTTGCGACCCTCCTGCGGCGTCGAGAACAGCTTCTCCGCGTACTCCGGTGTCAGCTCGTCCGGCGGAAGGTCGTCGGGCAGGTTGGCCCGCTGGGAGATGAGGTCGCCCTCGGGATCGTCCGGGTTCTGGACCATCCGCTCGAGGTACGGACCGAACCGTCCGACGCGGACGTGCACTTCCCGTCCCTCGGCGTCGTCGAAGAGCCTGATCGAGTTGACCTCGCGGGCGTCGATCTCCTCGAGGTTGACGCCGACCATCTTCTTCAGGCCGCCCTCACGGGCAACCGAACCCTCGGCGCCGTGATCGCCGCCGAAGTAGAAACTGCTCAGCCAGTTGCCGCGCTGTTCCCGGCCACCGGCGATCGCGTCGAGGTCGTCTTCCATCCCGGCGGTGAAGTCGAAGTCGACCAACCGCCCGAAGTGCATCTCGAGGAGACCGATGACGGCGAACGCCACCCAGGACGGGACCAGCGCGCTGCCGCGTTTGTAGACGTATCCGCGATCGAGAATGGTCTTGATGATCGACGAATAGGTGGACGGGCGGCCGATGCCCAGCTCTTCGAGGGTCTTGATCAGGCTCGCCTCGGTGTAGCGGGCGGGCGGGTTGGTGGTGTGGCCGTCGGGGTCGAGCTTGGTGGCGGTGACCGCCTGGCCCTCTACGAGCACCGGCAGGCGCGACTCGGCGTCGTCGGACTGGCCGCCGGCCTCCTCGTCGACGCTCTCCACGTAGGCCTTCAGGAATCCGGCGAACGTGATGGTGCGGCCCGATGAGGAGAAGGTGCATTCCTCGCCGGTGCCCGCGGTTCCGGTGATCCGCAAGGTCAGCGTCGTGCCCCGCGCGTCCGCCATCTGCGACGCCACGGTCCGCTGCCAGATCAGCTCGTACAGGCGGAACTCGTCGGTGTCGAGGCGGGAGTGCAGCTGACCAGGGGTCTGGAACACGTCACCGGCCGGGCGGATGGCCTCGTGCGCCTCCTGCGCGTTCTTGACCTTGCGCGTGTACTGGCGCGGTGTGTCGTGCACGTACTCGGCGCCGTACAACTCGGTGGCCTGCGCGCGGGCGGCAGCGATCGCCGACGACGACAAGGTCGTCGAGTCGGTACGCATGTAAGTGATGTAGCCGTTCTCGTACAGCCGCTGCGCGATGCGCATGGTCCGCTCGGACGTGAAGCGGAGCTTGCGGCCCGCCTCCTGCTGCAACGTCGACGTCATGAACGGCGCGTACGGCTTGCGGGTGTACGGCTTGCTCTCGGCGGAGGAGACGGTGAGGTCGACACCGGCGAGGGACTCGGCCAGACGCTGCGCCCGCGCCTCGTCCAGAACCGTGACGGTGCTCGTCTTCAGCTGGCCGTCGGCGCCGAAGTCGCGGCCGGTGGCCACCCGGGAGCCGTCGACGCTCACCAGACGCGCCCCGAAACTGCGGGGGCTGGCCTCGGCGCCGGCGTCGAGGGTGGCGGAGATGTCCCAGTAGGACGCCGAACGGAAGGCCATCCGCTCGCGTTCGCGCTGCACGATGACGCGGGTGGCGACGGACTGCACGCGGCCCGCCGACAGCCTCGGCATGACCTTCTTCCACAGCACGGGGCTGACCTCGTAGCCGTACAGACGGTCGAGGATGCGGCGGGTCTCCTGAGCGTCGACCAAGTCGGTGTCGAGTTCGCGGGTGTCCTCGGCCGCGGCGCGGATGGCCGGCTCGGTGATCTCGTGGAAGACCATCCGACGAACCGGGATCTTCGGCTTGAGCGTCTCGAGGAGGTGCCAGGCGATCGCTTCGCCCTCGCGGTCGGGGTCGGTGGCCAGGAAGAGTTCGTCGGCGTCCTTGAGGAGACTCTTCAGCTCCGTGACCTTGGACTTCTTCTCCGGACTGACCACGTAGAGCGGTTCGAAATCATGGTCGACGTTGACGCCGAGCCGCGCCCACGACTCGCCCTTGTACTTGGTCGGGACGTCTGCGGCTCCGCGCGGAAGGTCACGAATGTGGCCGACCGACGCCTCGACGACATAGTTCTTTCCGAGGTACGGGGCGATCTTGCGGGCCTTGGTCGGCGACTCGACGATCACGAGGCGGCGAGGCTGGCCGGACGCTCCCGCCGCACCCTGTGCACTGCCGTTGTCCCCTTTAGCCACCTGTAGCCCGAGCCTTCCTGAAGTCGATCGCTGCCACTCGACAGTTGTGCAGACAAACCCTTTTATACCCGGTTCGCCTATTACTAGAGTGACATACCCGGAACCCATCCTCGCAGATCAGTACCGTCTACGCGGCTCTACACGTGGGGCCAACCGGTACGGTCGTCCAAATTTCCGGGCGCCTCGCCGATGCTCTCGACGAGTCTGCCGAGCCTACGCCGACCCGAGATTCGGAGCCCCGGACCGGAGCCACGGGTGCCGATCAGCGTCGGCGCGATGCCCGCTCTCATCAATGCCTGAGCCAACGGCGCGTGGGTATCCGGGGCGTGCGGATCGAGTCCGAGGACGAACCGCTCCCCTTCCGCTTCGGTCCTGCCCGACGCGAGAGCCCACACCCTCAGCTGACGCCCCGACGGCACCCAGCCGGAGGGCACCGCCTTGACCGCTCCCCTCGTCCACTGGTCCGCGAGAGGCAGCAAATCGACGACCGATGCGGTGCGGACCAGCGGGCTGCCCTCGTCGCTGCGCGTGATCTCGACCTCGAGTCCGGCCTGGTCGATCAACTCCGCAATCGCCTCCGCCCTCCACTGCGCGTCGACCACGATCGAGATCCGCGCACGCCCGGCCGATGTGACCACCTGACCCGTCGCGGCGAGAAGACCGCACAGATCGGTGACTGCCGGCGGCATCGCCTCCGCGGAGAAGAAGGAGAGCTGGCTCACTGAAGTACCCCCTTATGCCACGGCACCGTTGCCGTGAAAACGACTCGTCCCCCACCGCCTCAGGCGATGGGGGACGAATCAGACGCGGTCACGAGGACCCCGCCTATCTGATTTACGTGTTCACGAATGTGAACGGCAGAATCAGACTGCGCGAACGCCGGTAGCCTGGGGGCCCTTGGTGCCCTGGCCGACCTCGAACTCCACGCGCTGGTTCTCCTCGAGGGTGCGGAAGCCGCTGCCCTGGATCTCGGAGTAGTGAACGAAGACGTCAGCGGAGCCGTCTTCGGGTGCGATGAAGCCGAAGCCCTTTTCCGCGTTGAACCACTTCACAGTGCCCTGTGCCATGCTTTTCCTTCTCTTTCTAACCACCGGATTCGGCGGACAGCACATACAGTCCGCCGGGCCGGTTCCGACCGCTGTACTTCTAGATTTCCCCCTCAGGAAAAGCAGAGCACCGCGTTCGCAACATCGATCCTGCGAACGTTCACTCTTTCAAGCCTACGAACACAGAAGCTGCGACCAGTTGTAGTCAACCATGAACTCCGCGAACGCAACAGTCGAAATCCGAACAATTCACACAAAAAGTTGATCTTGTAGCGAACAGGCACGAAACAGTGGATTGACGCGGGGGTCACGACACCCCGGGCGACAGCCCCGGAGAGGCACTCGTTATCATCAAATGCGCAGGTCGTGGCGGTGTGGAAGCTACTCGCCCGTCCCCTACGACAGCCCGGAGACATCAGTGAGCACACCGTTTTCACCACGTGACGACAGTGGAAATACGGGCGAAACATACGGCCGGGCGCTGCTGAACCGAGTCCTCGAGGGCGTTCCCCGAGACGAAAACCCGCTCACTTTCGCCGCCGAAATGCCTGCCCGGACTTCTCAGCTGTCGGAATGGCCCGCGTGGGCGCACCCGAGCGTCGTCCGGGCCATGCAGGAGAACGGGATCCCCCGTCCCTGGACCCACCAGGCCGCCGCCGCCGACCTGGCACATCACGGGACGAACGTCGTGGTGTCGACCGGCACCGCCTCGGGCAAGTCCCTTGCCTACCAGCTTCCGGTACTCACCACTCTGGCAACGGATCCGCGGGCGACCGCCCTTTACCTCTCGCCGACCAAGGCGCTGGGAGCAGACCAGCTGCGGGCCGTGACCTCGCTCATCGACTCGGAGGTCCTGGACGCCGGGGACGACCTCCGGGGCGTGTGCCCGTGCGTGTTCGACGGCGACACCCCACTCGAAGTGCGGCACTGGGCACGGGAGAACTCGCGGTGGCTCTTCACGAACCCCGACATGCTGCACATCTCCCTCCTCCGGACCCATCAGCGATGGGCGCACTTCTTCCGGAACCTGGCCTACGTGGTGATCGACGAATGCCACTCCTACCGTGGTGTCTTCGGCTCGAATGTCGCGCTCGTGCTGCGGCGGCTCCGGCGCATCGCGGCACGGTACGGCGCCGAACCCGTCTTCGTCCTCGCGTCCGCGACGACGGCGGACCCCGGGGCGGCGGCGTCACGGCTGATCGGAGCGCCCTGCGCCGAGGTAGTGGAAGACGGTTCACCACACGGTCCCCGGACGGTCGCGCTGTGGGAACCCCCGCTCATGCGGGAGGTCACCGGGGAGAACGGAAGCCCCGTTCGACGGCCCGCCGGTTCGGAGGCCGCGCGCATCATGGCCGACCTGATGGTCGAGGGGGCCCGCACGCTCACCTTCGTGCGCTCCCGCAGGGGCGCGGAGCTGACCGCGATGGCGACCAAACGCCTACTCGGGGAGATCGATCCCGAACTCTCGTCGCGAGTCGCGTCGTATCGAGCCGGGTACCTCGCCGAGGATCGGCGTGAGCTCGAGACCGCACTCGCGGACGGCACACTGCTGGGGGCGGCGACGACGAATGCGCTGGAACTCGGCGTCGACATCGCCGGCCTCGACGCCGTCGTGGTCGCCGGGTTCCCCGGCACGGTGGCGTCGTTCTGGCAACAGGGAGGCCGGTCCGGGCGACGCGGCGAAGGATCGCTCGTAGTCCTGGTCGCGCGTGACGACCCTCTCGACACCTACCTCGTCCACCACCCGTCCGCGCTGCTCGACAAACCCGTCGAGGCGACCGTCACGGACCCGAGCAATCCGTACGTCCTCGGCCCGCAGTTGCTCTGCGCGGCAATGGAACTACCACTGTCCGACGCCGAGGCCGAGGCTTTCGGGGCGATCGACGTTCTCGGAAAGCTGGCCGAGCAGGGCCTGATCCGCCGGCGGGCGCACGGCTGGTTCGTCACCGCCGGCACAAATCCTCATGGCGCAGTGGATATCCGGGGTGGAATCGGAACCCAGGTGGCAATTGTCGTGTCGGAATCCGGACGCATGCTCGGAACTGTCGACACGGGCCGCGCTCCCGCCACGGCACATCCCGGCGCCGTCCACATCCATCAGGGTGAGTCGTACGTCGTCGACGAACTCGACCTCGACCAGGGACTCGCCCTGGTGCACGCGGAGGACCCCGACTGGACGACGTCGGCCCGCGAGACCACCGAGATCACCGTCACCTCGGTGCTCGAGCAGAAGCAGTTCGGCGACGTCGAGGTGGCGCTCGTCGAGGTGGAGGTGACCCATCAGGTGATCGGGTACCTGCGACGGCTGCCTTCGGGCGAGGTCCTCGACGCGGTCGAACTGGACATGCCGAAGCAGACCCTCCCCACCCGCGCGGTGATGTACACCGTCACCCCGGAACTTCTGGTGCGGGCCGGTGTTCCGGCCGAACGCGTGCCCGGTTCGCTCCACGCCGCCGAACATGCCGCTATCGGGCTCCTGCCTCTCGTCGCGGTGTGCGATCGAGGCGACATCGGCGGCGTCTCGACGGCGGTGCACGCCGACACCGGACTTCCGACTGTGTTCGTCTACGACGGTCATGCAGGCGGCGCCGGATTCGCCGACCGGGGTCACGCCGAACTCACTCGCTGGCTCGGCGCGACCCGGGAAGCGATCGAATCGTGCGAATGCACGTCAGGCTGCCCGTCGTGCGTGTACTCACCGAAGTGCGGAAACGGCAACGACCCCCTCGACAAGGACGGCGCGATCCGGGTCCTGACGGCGGTATTGGACTCGCTCGGCTGACCGGGTCAGCGCAGATACAGCCGAACCGTGTCGATCACATCGCGGAGCAGGTGAATCTCCTCGCGGGTCGGCGGGGCGGTGACGGTGAGATCGTCCGCGACCTTCAGCTCCCAGCCGGTCTGGGCTCGCACGTCGTCGACGGTGACCCCCTCGTGCACGCTGACCAGTTCGAGTTCGTCGAACGGGCCCTGCCGCGACAGCACCCCGAGGTTCGTGAACACCTTCGTCACCCCTCGGCCTCGGGGCATGATCCCATCACCTGCGGCCCGGGCCCGGACGGGACTCGGCGACGTGCAGAAGTCGAGTTCCGCGGGGAAGGCGCTGGGGTCGTGTCGGCGCATCACCACGAAGATCTCGCCGGCGTTGGGCATGATCTCCACGGCGCCACCGGCACCGGGCAACCGGACCGTCGGCTTGTCCCAGTCTCCGATGATGCTGGTGTTGAGGCTGCCGTACCGGTCGATCTGGGCCGCGCCGAGGAATCCGACGTCGACGTTGCCGCCCTGCAGCACGTAGCCGAACAACGCTGACATCGACACCACCGACTCCGCGCCCGACACGACGACCGAGTCGGCGATGCCCTCGGCCATCGCGGCGGGGTGGGCGCCGCACACTCCCGATTCGTAGATCAATTCGACGTCCGGGTTACTTGTCCTCTTGGCGAGATCGACGGCGAGAGTCGGCAAGCCGACGCCGGCGAAGACGCGCCCCTTCCCGGCGAGTTCGCGGGCGGCGACGGACACGATGATCTCCGTCGCCGAGACCGCTCCGAGTGGTGCTGTGCTCATTTCCGGCTCCCGTAGTCGACTGGTTCGGAGAATCGAGGCTCGACGGCGAGGTCGTTCCAGTAGTCGCCGCCGAGTTTGTCCAGGTACTCGTCGTGATTCGCGGTGCCATGGATCCACTCCTTCAGCCACGCCTGCAGGAGTGCGGAGTCCTTGCTGATCGCGGTCCAGCGTCGGTAGAACGCGCAGTCCCGGTCGTAGTAGCCCTGCACGTAGGACGGATGCGCCCCGCGCGGACAGGCGACGACGGCATCAACCGCGTGAGAAGGGATCAGCGTGCGGCTGGGGTCGGAGCGGACGACCTCGTCGTCGACGATCTCCTCGACGACCACGATCGCCTTCCCCGCGGCGTACACCGCTTCCTGCTGAACCCCGGAGATACCCCAGATCTGCACGTTGCCGTGACGGTCGGCGCGCTGCGCGTGAACGATGGTGACGTCCGGGTTCAGCGGAGGCACGACGTACACGGTGCCCTCCCCGTAGGGATCGTCGACGAGTCGAATTCGCGGGTTGAGCCGCGGAAGGTCGCTTCCGGCATAGGAGCGCAGCGGAAAGAACGGGAGGCGCGCGGCGCCCGCCTGATAGCGGCAGACCATTCCGTAATGGCTGTACTCCTCGACCTCGAGGGCAACCGGATCGTGGTGCTCGATACGGCGTCGCAACTCGTGCAGGGATCCGGCGGATCCGCTCGCGAAGAACGAGGCCACGAGCTTGGTGACACAACCGGCGGCCACGAGTTGATCCGACACGATGTCGGGCGTCATCCGGCACAGCGTGAGGTTCTGCCGCTGTTGCCGGATGATCTCGTGCGCGGCCGCGAACGAGATGAGATGCGAGAATCCCTCGAGGCACACGGTCATGCCGTCTTCGACGTACGTTCCTATGGCTTCCGCCATGCTGACCACTTTGCTCATCGCCATGCCCTTCTCCGGAACGACGGGACGTCGCCTCGGGGCCTTCCCCACCGGATTCCCGCCGTTTGACTCAATAGTGTTGACAAATCTGTTGCCGGAACTGCAATAGTTCTCCCGTGGAGATTTCTCAGATCACTGCCTTTCTCGCGGTCGCCGAGGAGTTGCACTTCGGCCGCGCCGCACAGCGCCTGCACTCGGCCCAGCCGCCGCTGAGCCGCACGATTCGGCAACTGGAAAAGCAGCTCGGGGCAACTCTTTTCGAAAGAAACACGCGGAACGTCCGGTTGACCTCCGCCGGTGAGGCACTGCTCGGCCCGGCACGCGAGATCCTGGACGCCTGCCGGCTCGCGGAAATCGCCGTCGCCGCCGCCGGGCGCGGACAGGTCGGCCGGGTCCGCATCGGCTTCGCCGGAGTCTCGTCCCACCTGCTCATCGGGCGGTGGGCGAAACTCGTCCGGCACACCCATCCGGGTATCGAATTCGTTCTGGACAGTTCCGCTTTCGCGAGCGAAGCACTGAACAAGCTCCTCGACGGAACCCTCGACATCGGTCTGGTCCGGTGGATCTTCACCCCGCCGGGCATCGCGTCTCGCGTCATCCTCAACGAGGAATTCGTGGTGGCCCTGCCCACCGACCACCCGCTCGCGGGCAGGGACGGCGTTCGCATCGAGGAACTGGCCACCGAGCCGTGGGTGACGCTGCCCGCCGATCCCGGATCGGCGCTGCGCGACTCCCTGCAGAGGGCGGCCCACGACGCCGGTTTCACGCCCCGGATCGTGCAGAGCGCCCCGGACTCGATGGCGTTGATGGCGTTGGTGTCCGCGGAGGTCGGCTGCGCGTTGACCGTCTCCTCCGTGGCCGAGAACGTGAACAACCCGGATGTCGTGTTCCTCCCGCTGGTCGGCGGTCCCAGCACCCTGCAACTGCGGATCGCGTGGCGAGCGGACGACGACAACGCCGCCTTGCGGGAAGTCCTCCGGCTGTCCGAGGAGGCATTGCCCACGCCGGAATGACCTGCGTGGTCAGGTGTGGGCTGTCGCACGGGCCTGCCCTGCACTGGGAGCGCTGTCCACCGCATCGTCCTCATCGATGTCGAGCTGCAGTTCGTCCGCGTCGGATTGCTCCGCGGTCGACAACCGGCGCGCGTCGAATCCGGTCCGGTTCAGCAACAACAGCGTGCAGACCAGGGAGACGGCGGCATAGCCGGCCGACACGAACGCAACACCGACGATGTTTCCGGACGAGTTGAGCATCCACTGCGCCAGCACCGGGGTGCCGCCGCCGACGATCAGAGAACACAGCTGGTACGCCGCGGAAAGGCCGGTGTAGCGAATGTTGGCGGGGAAGGCCCGCGCGAGCACTCCGGCGATGGCGCCGTAGAACATCGAGTGCGGAATGGTCGCGAGGCACATCGCGACGACGGCAATGGCGAAGTTCTCGGTCCGGATCGCGAAGAACATGGCCGGCATCAGGACGAACTCGGGAATCACCATGATGCACATGGCTTTCCGCATGTCGATCCGCGACACCAGGACGGCACCGACCGGCTGCACGATGAACTGGACCACCAGGGCGATGGCGATGGCGCCGAGGAACGTTCCCCGGTCGTAGCCGAGCTCGCTGGTGGCCCACGACAACGCGAAGGTGTTCTTGAAGTACGTCACCTGGGCCAGGGGCAGCGCGCCCGCACCGAGGAGGACGAGGACCCAATGCTTGCGCAGCACCTCACCGATCGGCAGCGCGACAGTCTTCTTGCGCTTCAGCACGGTCTTCATCGCGTCCGACTCTTCGAGCTTGAGGCGGATGATCATGCCGACGATCACCAGGGCCGCGGAGATCAGGAACGGAATGCGCCAGCCGTAGAGTACGAAAGCCGGGGTGGGCATGGCGGACAGCAGGAAGAACGCCATCGTCGCCAGCAGGTTTCCGGCGGGCGACCCCTGCTGGGCGAACGCCGAGTACAGAATCCCCTTCCCCTTGGGTGCGTTCTCACTGGCGATCAGGACCGCCCCGCCCCATTCACCGCCCACTGCCACACCCTGGACGACCCGGAGGAACACCAGCGCGGCGGGCGCCCAGATCCCGATCTGCGCATAGGAAGGCAGGAGTCCGATTCCGACGGTGGCGGTGCCCATCATCATGAGCGTGATGACCAGAGTGTTCTTTCGACCGATCTTGTCGCCGAGATGGCCGAAGACGATGCCGCCGATCGGACGGGCGAGGAACCCGGCCCACAACGTGACGAACGCGAGCAGGGTGCCCATGCCCGCCGGGAGGGTGTCGGAGAAGAACACCTGACCGAAGACCAGCGCCGACGCGGTGCCGTAGATGTAGAAGTCGTACCACTCGATCGTGGTGCCGATGAACGAGGCGATGCCCGCCCTCCGCGCCTTCGTCTCGGCCTCGGTCCGCTTCGGTGGTGCCGTGGTCATGTAATGCCCTCTCTCGCCAAAGGGAGTGGTGTGGATGAAAACCAGCTCGCATCAGTGAGACTCGCATCACAGGATCGATGCCGTCCAATACTTCCTGAGCGGGTGATTATTACGAATTTGGTCACAATCACCGAAACCTCCGACACGCTGGAGTGATGCGCCCCACCGGACCGCCTCCTCGTTTCGATGTCACTCCGCCGGGCCTGCCCTCGCGACCGCCCGGGCATCCCGGACACCCAGCGAGGACAGGAGCACCGGTGCGGTGACCGCGACCTCGACGTCCCAGTCGTCGACCTCACAGGACACGACTTCGGTGCGCATTCGCCCCGCGACCTCCCAGGCCGCGGCACACGCCGCGTCGGTGCCGCGGTCCAGCCCGACGGCCGCGGCGAGGGCGGCCAGATCTGCGGCGGACTGCGCCCGGTGCCGCACCGACACCGCCGAGCCGACGTGCACCAGCATCGCCGTGAGCACCACCAGCGCCGCGAGCGCACAGCACGCCGTCACGGTCACGGAACCGCGATCGTCGCTGATCCCCGAACTCACCGCCCTCCCCCGCTCCACCCCGGCACCGTGGGTTCGAGAACCGCCACCGCCTCCGCGGAGATGTTCACGAGCGGAAGGAGTGGACTGCGTGCCCGCACGGTCGCGACGACGAACTCCCCCTCGGTTCGGACCGACACGTCGGCGCCGTCGGGTGCCACCTTCGCCGCCGTGGAGATCGCCGACTCGCGATCTCCACGGGCAGCGAGCCGTGCTGCCTCGCGGGCCGAGTCGACGCACCGGACGTGCAGTGTCGCCGCGGTGATCGCGCCGACACACAGCACGACCACCGCCACGATCGACGCGATTGCGATGGCAGCCTCGACCGTCACGCCGCCGGCCTCCGACCGGCGCAGGTTCTCGGCAGCACTCATCACACCGCGGTGTTCAGCGCTTTGTCGATGATGTTCGTCAACGCCGTGACGATGCTGTCGCCGGTGACGACCGAATACAGCACGGCGCCGAAGGCCGCGGCCGCGATGGTGCCGATGGCGTACTCCGCCGTCGACATGCCGTCCTCGTCCGTCGCGAGCAGCGTCAAGCGAGCGGTCAATGCTCGAACTTCCGCCAAGCCCCGGATTCCGTGTCCCATGGTGTTCCCCCTTCAGAGTGTCCGGCGCAGCGGTTCTGCGCCGGAAGTGTCGATGTGTCACAACAGCCCGCCGTCCAGCACCCGCGAGGCAAGCCCGACGACGACCGGGATGATGCCGAGACAAATGAATGCCGGCAGGAAGCACAGCCCGAGGGGGCCACTGATGAGCACGCCTGCGCGTTCGGCCGACGCCGTCGCCAGATGCTCGACCTGGATCCGGCCGTCGGCGGCGAGTTCCGTCATGGAACCGGCGAGCGACGATCCCGATGCGGCCGACCGGCGCGCCATGCGGGCAAGGGATTCGGTGGCCGGGTCCGACGCGGCCGCCTCCCACGCGGTCGCCGCATCCGCCCCCAGCGACAGCAGGTCCGCGGCGCGGCGCAGCGATTCCGCCAGCGGCGCCGGCGCCGTCCGCGACACGGCCTGCGCCGCGGTCGCGACGGGCAGTCCGGCGCGCAGACACGCTGCCAGGAGGTCGAAGGTCGCGGCGGTCGCGAGCGGGTCCTCGCGGCGCGTGGTGTCGTCGACCGCGGACGCCGCATCACTCGGGCCGCGACCGCCGTTGCCGCGCAGTCGCTGTACCGGCGCTCTGGGTGCGGGCAGCACCAGTACGGTGCCGGCGAGGAGAAGTACCGCGCACCAGATCATCCCGTCACACGTCCGGTGATCCGGTCGGTCCACAACAGGCCCGCGCACACCAGCCCCGCACCGAGCAGCAACAGGATTCCGCCCACACCACCGCCGAACAGCACCGTCAGAGGGGCCGCCTCCATCATCTGGCCGAGACCGACACCCAGCAGCGGCAGCCCGGCGAGTACGGTCGCCGTCGCCCTCGCGCCGGCCAGCGAGGCCTCCGTTCGCTGACGGAAGCGGCTGCGTCCCAACAGGTCCGTCCGTGCAGCCTCGAGCAGTTCCGCCAGTGCGAGACCGTGCGCGTCGGCCACCGCCCAGATATCGGCGATCCGCCCCAACTCGGTACCGACACGGGAGTCCGCGATCCGGAACCCGTCCGCGGCCGATCCTCCGAGCCGCGAGCGCGCCGACGCGGCCCGGAATGCCGACGCCACACTGCCTGCCGACTCGTCGGCCGCCGTCTGGCATGCGGCAGCCGGATGGGCACCCACCCGAAGTTCCGCCGTCACCACCTCGAGACTCGACAGTACGACACGTAGATCGGCATCCTTCGCTTTCGCCGCCCTGCGTCGCGCCGACCTGAAACGCACAGTTGCACAGACGATCGTCGCGGCGAGGACCGCGCAGAGCCCGCCCACTTCGTACACGATCGGAATGCCGGCGAGCGCCGCCGGAACCACCCAGGGCAGACGCAACCGGCGACGGGGACCTTCCCTGCCCGTCACCGCGAGCAACCGGGGCCGCGATCTCGCGGACGGCACCGCCAGCACCGCGCAGGCGAGGACCACCAGACCGGCGATCACGACGGCACTACCGTCCCCGAGTCCACCGGTCCACGCCGAGAACACAAGTAGCGGAGCCGGTCCACCGCCGGACCCTCACCCGTGTCGTGGCTCCAGGCGGGCACGATCGTGACGCGCCCGTGTTCGTCGCGAGTGACGACACCGATCTGCGTCAGCCGCCGCGCCCCGCTC
The DNA here is from genome assembly GCF_030056915.1 of Rhodococcus sp. IEGM 1307. NCBI lineage: Bacteria > Bacillati > Actinomycetota > Actinomycetes > Mycobacteriales > Nocardiaceae > Rhodococcus > Rhodococcus sp. IEGM 1307. The sequence goes on along the minus strand of NZ_JASHKW010000007.1, from coordinate 417,432 downwards.
GACGACCGGTGGACGTGCAGGACCACCTGCACGGCGGCGGCCAGTTGACTGTGCAGCGCCGCGCGGTCCATTCCGCCCAGTGCTGCAAGCGCTTCGAGCCGCGCCGGAACCTCCTCGGGCGAGTTGGCGTGCACCGTTCCGGCACCGCCGTCGTGACCCGTGTTGAGCGCCGTCAGCAGGTCGACGACCTCGGCGCCGCGAACCTCGCCGACGACGATCCGGTCGGGTCGCATACGCAGTGATTGCCGGACGAGGTCCCGGACGGTGACCTCACCCACGCCCTCGACGTTGGGTGCCCTGGCCACGAGCCGGACCACGTGCGGGTGCGTCGGCGCCAACTCCGCGGCATCCTCCACGCACACGATCCGTTCCGCCGGGTCCACCGCCCCCAGCAATGCGGCCAGTAGCGTGGTCTTGCCTGCGCCGGTGCCGCCGGTGACCAGGAAGGCGAGCCGTGCCTGCACGATCATCATCAGCAGGTCGTGGGCTTCCGCGGCCACGGCACCGCCCGCGACGAGCGCGCCGAGCCCCTGGGTGGCCGGGCGCAGCACCCGCAGCGACAGGCAAGTACCGCCCTGGGCCACGGGAGCGAGGACGGCATGCAGCCGCACACCGAACGAACCGTTCCCGACGTCCCGCAGCCTTCCGTCGACCCACGGCTGAGCGTCGTCGAGGCGGCGTCCGGCGGACAGCGCGAGCCGTTGCGCGAGCCGGCGCACCGCCGCCTCGTCGGTGAACCGGACGGCTGCGCGTTCGAGCCCGCGGCCTCGATCGACCCACACACGGTCGGGCGCGGTGACGAGCACGTCCGCGACTCCCGGTTCCGTCAGCAACGACTCGAGTGGGCCGGCGCCGGTGAGTTCGGTCATGAGCACCCGCAGCGCCCCGAGCAGATCGGTGTCGCCGAGCACGCCACCGGACTCGGTGCGGATGGCAGCGGCGACGGTCGCCGGCGTCGGCTCGCCGGACGTGTGCGCGAGACGTTCGCGCACCCGGTCGAGGAGATCGGGTGTGACGAGGGAGCTCATGCCGCCCACTCCCGCGACCGCGGTCTGCTGCCGACCGTGTCGAGGACCGCCTCGGCCGCGGCGCCCAGCGGGGAGCGCCTGCCCGGCCTCAGTCCGCCGTGTTCGAGCATTCCGGTGAGCGCGCGCTCGGCGCGCATCGACGCGATCAGCGGCAGGTCGAGAACCTCCGCGACGTCGGCGCCGCGGAGCCCACCGGGTGCCGGGCCGCGGACCACGAGTCCCTGGTTGGGGTTCCTCTCGGTGATCCACTGCGACACCTTTCCCGCGGCGATGCAGGCCCGGACGGTCGCGGGCACGACGAGAACCACCAGATCGGCGAGTTCGAGGACGGTTTCCGTGACCGGGCCGGGGAACCGCGACACGTCGCACACGACCAGATCGCCGGCATGGCGGCCGGCATCGGTGACCGCACGGACCGCGGCGGCTGTCGGTCCGGCGCCGTGCCCCGTCCTGCTGCAGGCGAGCACCCGCAGCCGCTCGCCGCGGGCGGGGAGGGCGTCCCGGAGCGCGCCCGAGGAGATCCGGCCGCCCTCGATCGACAGACCCGACCATCGCAGTCCGGGCACGTCCTCGATGCCCAGCAGTACGTCGAGGCCGGACCCCCACGAGTCGGTGTCGAGCAGAAGGGCCGGCTGCGGCCGCGACGCAGCGGTGAGGGCTGTGGCCGCCGCCAGCGTGGAGGCGCCCGCACCGCCACATCCGCCGACGACGGCGACGACGGTGCCGTCCGCGTCGGGACGCTGGGGTTGCTCGCCGAGCACGGCGACCAGCGCGGACTCGTCCTCGGGTACCGCGAGCACGTGTTCCGCCCCGACCGCGGTGGCGATCCGCCACTCGTCGATGCCCGGCGGCCCGTCGCACAGCAGCACTACCCGGCGCCGGCGTGGGAGCCGGTTGCGGCACGCGGCGGCTGCGCGCGCGTCGAGCACGACGATCGGGGCGCTTCCCCAGACGTGCCGGGCGTCGGCGACGTCGACCTCGTTCAGCGCCCGGTCGGCCGCTGCCGCCACGCGCCTGATGCTGTGCAGCAATGCCGGGTCGTCGACCAGAACCAGCACTTCACCCCCGCCTTCTGCGTCCATGCAGCGAGCGTGCCCGCTGCCGGAGACTGCCGGAAGGGGCTCGGCTCGAACTGTGGACAACTTCGGCCCTGTGGATAAAAACTGGTACCAGCGCACCAATTTCGAGGGTTCGAGCCGAGGAGTGCGGCAGACCCGACGCAGACAGAGGACGACCCTCGCCAGGGGGGGAGGAGGCGAGGGTCGTCAGTGTTCAGCCCCGGGGGGTCGGGCTGAACATCGTCCGGATCAAATCCGGACATCAGCAATACTACACCTCCCCCGATCAGTATTTGCAAGTTCAACTGTTGAACGTTCCGTCGTGTCGATAGTGCCGAAAGACCCTTCCTCCGCCCCTTCGTACGAGCCCCCACCCCACTCGAAGTCCGCATATCCTTGGAAATTGTGACCGCGAAGCCACAGAGAAGTGCCAAGACAGGTCGACACACCGAGACAGGTCGGGTTGCCGCATTCTTCGACCTCGACAAGACGATCATCGCGAAATCCAGCACCCTCGCGTTCAGCAGACCGTTCTTCGACCAGGGCCTGATCAACCGCCGATCGGTTCTCAAGAGCAGTTACGCGCAGTTTCTGTTCCTGCTGTCGGGCGCGGACCACGATCAGATGGAGCGGATGCGCGCCTACCTCACGAGCATGTGCGCGGGCTGGAACGTGGACCAGGTCCGGTCCGTGGTCGCGGAAACCCTCCACGACATCGTGGACCCCCTGGTGTTCGCGGAGGCCGCCGACCTCATCGCGGACCACAAGTTGCGGGGCCACGACGTCATCGTGGTGTCGGCGTCGGGCGAGGAGGTGGTGGCGCCGATCGCCGAAGCTCTCGGGGCCACGCGCAGCACCGCCACCCGCATGGCGGTCGCGGACGGGCTCTACACCGGCGAGGTGGAGTTCTACTGCTACGGCGAAGGCAAAGTGGACGCGATGCGGCAACTGGCCGACGAATACCACTACGACCTGTCGGCATGCTACGCCTACTCCGACTCCGTGACCGATCTCCCGATGCTGACCGCAGTCGGCCACCCGACGGCGGTCAACCCGGACCGGGCTTTACGGAAGGCTGCGGCCGGAAACGGTTGGCCCATATTGACTTTCTCGAATCCGGTCTCCCTCCGGGCACGCCTCCAGGCGCCGTCCGCGACCACCGTCGTGACCACGGCGGCGGTGAGCGTCGGGGCCCTGGTCGCGGGCGCGTTCACGTATGGAGTGTTGCGCCGCAAGCGCTGACCGCCGCAACCCGCGACACGGTCACAAACCGAATTTGATACTTGCTGTGAGGGGGGTCACGGGGTACAAAGGAGTTACGGAAGAACGGAAGGCCAAGGTCGACCCAGAAGAGAAGGATCGATCTCCCGACCAGGATTCCCAGCACGGGCACTAGGTACCCACGCGAAGCATAAGCCACTATAAGGGCAGAAGCGTTGTGGGCCTGCGAGACTCGAGTCTTCACCGGCAAGGACCCTGCACAGGTTGCAAGGACGACCCGACGATATTCGGACTCTCGCCGAGGCCACCCACACAACCCACCTTGCACGCTTGGTAACCGGTTGTCCGTGCTAACGGGCGGCGAAGTCGACACCAGTCGGCAGCGCCGCCCGTTTCACATGTTCGGGAACTTGTTGCAGCGCAGGGTATTTCGACTAACTCGTCGCGGCCTCCGCGATCGACGTGGCCTCCCGGGCTCCGGCCTCCAGAGCGCCGCAGCAGAGGACGACCCAGCTGCCGACACCCTCCGGCTCGCCCGACGCGAACGCGGCAGCCCCGTTGCGGTAAGCCTGCTGCCGGCGCAACCAGCTGACCTCCGGGACCCCGAGGTTGTGCGGATCGAGCCCGCTCGCCACGGAAACCAGACGTGACGCGGCGCGCGCGACGATACCGTCGCCGACCCCGAACGGCTTCAGCGTCAACAATTCCCCGTGCACCACGGCCGCCAGAACCGGCGCGGGCGCAGCCGTTCCCCCCGTCACGAGCTGGGCGAGACCGTCGAGCCGCTCCGCGACGCCGGACCCGGCACGCGGCCTGCCGAGCAATTCCTGATCCTCCACGAGATCGGCCGCGGCCAGCAGATGCAGCCGCGCGAGGGCCTGCAGGGGTGCCCGCTGCCAGGTGGACTGCAGAAGCGTGAGGGCGTCACCGTCGAGGGCCTGCCCGACCCGCAGCGCCCCCGACAGAATCGGGTCGCCGGCCTCGCCGGGCGCGGGTAGCTCGGTGCTGCCGCCGTCCAGCGACGCCGAGGCGCGGGCCGCCCGGACCGCCGCCTCGGCCGCCGTGGTCGGCCAGCCGCGCCGGTTGGTCTTGTGGCGGTGAACCGCACCGAGCGCGTCGCGCGCACGGTCCGCGGCTTCGCGGACGCCGGGAAGGTCGACGAGGGGCTGCAACGGGTCGCTCACGTACCGGAACGCTACCCGGCGCCGTCCCGGGTCAGGCGCCGAGCCGGATCGATCCGCCGGGAATCGCGTCCAGCAGCTTCTGCGTGTACTCCTCCTTCGGTGATGCGAAGACCTCGTCCGTGGTCGCTTTCTCCACGATCGCGCCGGTGGACATGACGAGCACGTCGTCGGCGATCTGCCGCACCACCGCCAGGTCGTGGGTGATGAACAGGTACGTCAGCCCCAGCTCCGCCTGCAGGTCGTTCAGCAGGGTCAGGATCTGGTCCTGGACCAGTACGTCGAGCGCCGACACCGCCTCATCGCACACCACCATCTCCGGCTGCAGCGCCAGCGCCCGGGCGATCGCCACCCGCTGCCGCTGGCCACCGGACAGCTCGTTCGGGAACCTCCGCATCACCGAAGCCGGCAGGGCCACCTTGTCCAGCAGGTCGCGTACCCGCGCTTCCCGCTCCGCCTTCGTCCCCACCTTGTGGGTGCGGAGGGGCTCCTCGACGGTGCGGAAGATCGAGTACATCGGGTCGAGCGTGCCGTACGGATTCTGGAAGATCGGCTGCACCCGGCGGCGGAACGCAAGCGTCTCCCGGCGGTCCAGCGTCGCGACGTTCTTGCCGTCGAACACGACATTCCCCGACGTCGGCGCGAGAAGTCCGAGGACCATCTGCGCGACCGTCGACTTGCCCGACCCCGACTCGCCGACGATGGCCGTGGTCGTTCCACGTCGGACCGCGAACGAGACGTCGTCGACCGCGGTGAAGTCGGTGGACTTCCGTAGCCCGTGCCGGATCTTGAACACCTTGGTCAGCCCGGTGGCGACGACCACGTCGTCGGTGGCCTTGCCGAACTCGACGCCGATCTCGCCGTGCTGTTCGGCCTCGCCGACCACCTCGAGGGCGTGCTCCCGGATGTCCGCCCGGGCCAGCGAAGAACTCCGGCGTTGCGACGCCAGCGACGGCGCCGCGGCCACCAGCTTCCGGGTGTACGGGTGGCGCGGCCGCTGCAGGATCTCCAGCGCCGGCCCTGCCTCGACCACCCGCCCCTTGCTCATGACGATCAGGTGCTCGGCCCGCTCGGCGGCCAGGCCGAGGTCGTGGGTGATGAGGAGCACCGCGGTGCCCAGCTCGTTGGTGAGACCGTCCAGATGGTCGAGGATCTGGCGTTGGACCGTGACGTCGAGTGCCGACGTGGGCTCGTCCGCGATCAGCAGTTGCGGGCGGGCCGACAGTCCGATGGCGATGAGGGCGCGCTGGCGCATCCCGCCGGAGAACTCGTGCGGATACTGGCCCAGGCGGTCCTCCGCGTCGGCGAGTCCGGCCTCCTCGAGCAGCTCGGCGGCACGCGCCTTCGCGGCCTTGCCCTTCGCGATCCCGTTGGCTTCCAACGCCTCCTCGATCTGGAAGCCGACCTTCCACACCGGGTTGAGGTTGGACATCGGGTCCTGCGGGACGAGGCCGATCTTCTGACCGCGCAGCGCGACGAACTCGCGCTCGGACGCCTCCGCGAGGTCCTGCCCCTCGAACAGGATCCGGCCGCCGGTCACCTTTCCCGTCCCGGGCAGCAGGTTGATGATCGCGTGCGCGGTCGTGGACTTGCCCGAACCGGACTCGCCGACGATCGCCACCGTCTGCCCCGGATACACCGTGAGGCTGACACCGCGCACTGCGGGCACGAGCCCGGAATGCGACTGGAACGACACTTCCAGGTCCCGGATCTCGAGCAGCGGCACCTCGTCGGCCGAATTCTGTGGTCCGGCTGGTTCGTTCGTGGACACCCCGCTCACCTCTTCCTGGCCTTGGGATCGAGCGCGTCCCGCAGAGCGTCGCCCATCATGATGAACCCGAGCACCGTGATCGCCAGCGCGGTCGCCGGATAGAACAGGATCGGCGACCCCTGACGCAGCGTGACCTGGGCGGTGCTGATGTCTCCGCCCCACGAGATCTCGGTGGACGGCAGACCGATACCGAGGAACGACAGCGTCGCCTCGGCCACGATGTAGATGCCGAGCGAGATGGTCGCGATCACGATGATCGGGGCGAGGGAGTTGGGCAGCACGTGCCGGACGAGGGTGCGCATGTTCGACACCCCGAGCGCCCGCGACGCCATCACGTAGTCGTTGTTCTTCGCCGAGATCACCGAGCCGCGAGCGATTCTCGCCATCTGAGGCCAGCCGAACAGGGCGAGGACGACGATGAGCGTCCAGATGGTGCGGTTGGCGAACAGCTGCATCAGGACGATCGCGGCGAGGATGAGCGGGATGCCGAAGAAGATATCGGCGACCCGGGACAGCAGCGAGTCGGCCCAGCCGCCGTAGTACCCGGCGACCGCACCGAACACCACGCCCACGACGAGCACGATCGACGTGACCCCGACACCCACCAGCACCGACGCCCGCGCCCCGTAGATCGTGCGGGAATAGATGTCGCAGCCCTGCTTGTCGAATCCGAACCAGTGCCCCGACGACGGCCCCTGCATGCTGAACGCGAGATCGCAGAACCTGGGATCGGTGCCGGTGAACAGACCGGGGAAAGCCGCAACGGCGATCACCACCACGATGATCACCGTGGCGACCAGGAACAGCGGACGTTTGCGGAGGTCCCGCCACGCATCCGACCACATGCTCGTCGGCGGCTGGTCGATGTGGACGGCGTCGGTCTCTCCCGGCGCCGCCACTTCTTCGGGTGCCACGAAATGCGCCTGACGGGTCTTCCGGTCGCCCGTCCGGGGCGACTCGTTCTCCACTTTCTCAGACATAGCGAATCCTCGGGTCGAGCGCGGCGTACAGGAGGTCGACGAGCAGGTTGGCGAGCAGATAGATGACGATCAGCACCGTCACGAAGGACACCACCGTCGGCGCCTCACCGCGGGTGACCGCCTGATAGATCGTGCCGCCGACACCGTTGATGTTGAAGATGCCCTCCGTGACGATCGCACCGCCCATCAGGGTGGCGAGGTCGGCGCCGAGGAACGTGACCACCGGGATCAGCGAGTTCCGCAGCACGTGCACCTGCACCACACGGCGCCGCGAAAGGCCCTTGGCCGTCGCGGTTCTCACGTAGTCGGCGGTGAGGTTCTCGGCGACCGACGTACGGGTGAGCCGGAGTACGTACGCGAACGACACCGACCCGAGGACGAACGCGGGCAGCAGCAGATTCTTGAAACTGGTGTTGCCCCCGACCGTCGGCGGCACCAGCCCCCATTTCACGCCGACGAAGAACTGGGCCAGGAAACCGATGACGAAGATCGGGATCGCGATGATCACCAGGCTCACGAGGAGGACGGAACTGTCGAAGATGCCGCCCTTGCGGAGTCCGGCCCACAGGCCGAAGCCGACCCCGAAGATCCCCTCGATGGCGAGTGCCATCAGGGACAACTTGATGGTGATCGGGAATGCCTGCGCCAGAACCTCACTGACGGGGCGGCCGGAGAAGGACGTACCGAAGTCGAGGGTGAAAATGCCCTTCAGATACAGGAGGTACTGCGTCAGGAACGGCTCGTCGAGGTGGTATCGCTCACGGAGTTGGGCCGCCACCGCGGGGCTGAGTGCCTTGTCGCCGGCCAGCGCGGCGATCGGGTCTCCGGGCAGCAGGAACACCATCGCGTAGATCAGGAACGTGGCCCCGAGGAACACGGGGATCATCTGGAGCAAACGGCGACCGACGTACCAGAGCATCGGATCACCTCCTATTCGTCGGGAGCAGTGACGTCAGGAATCCGTAGCCTCGGCTCGTACTCCCGGGTGGGGCCGCGAACTGACAGCTCGCGGCCCCACCCGTCGTCGAAGAATCTCCGGTGCGTCAGTTCTTCTCGATGTCGGAGTACATCGGGATGCCCTTCCAGTCGATGACCACGTTCGACACGTTCTCCGACCAGCCGCTGGCGGCGTTGCGGTACCACGTCGGGACGGCAGGCAGGTCGCGTAGGAGCACTTCCTGCGCCTGGTTCAGCAGTTCCTGGGCCTTGTCGGGATCGACCTCACCCGCGGAGGCACGCAGCAGCCGGTCGAACTCGGGATTCGAGTAGTCGCCGTCGTTGGAGCTGCCGCCGGTCTGGTAGTTCTGTGCGAGGAAGCCGTACTGCTGCGGGTAGTCGCCCTGCCACCCCGAACGGAACGCGCTGGGGATGGTGCGGTTGGTGGCCTCGGTGCGGATCTGCGCGAACGTGGGGTACTCCTTGCCCTTCGCGTCGATACCGAGGGTGTTGCGGATGTTGTTGGCGGTGGCGTCGACCCATTCCTTGTGGCCGCCGTCGCCGTTGTACGCGATCTCGAAACTACCCGACCACGGGGCGATGGCGTCGGCCTGGGCCCACAGCCGCTTCGCCGCCTCCGGGTCGTACTTCAGGTTGCCGTTGCCGACGAGCGAATCCGACCAGCCCTCGATGGCGGGGCTGGTGAAGTCGAGCGCGGGGGTGCGGGTCTTGTTGTAGATCTGCTGGGTGATCTGGTCGCGGTTGATCGCCATCGAGATGGCCTGGCGGCGCAGCGTGCCCTCCTCACCGCTGAAGTGCGGCAGCCGGCCCGGGATCGTGAACGTCTCGATGGTCGCGGACGGCTGATTCACGGTGCGACCCGGCAGGTCGGTCTCGAACGTGGTGACCGCGCTCGGCGGCACCTGGTCGAGCACGTCGACGTTGCCCGCGAGCAGATCCGTGTACGCCGTGTCGAGGCTGTTGTACATGACGAAGTCGACGCCGGCGTTCTTCGGCTTACGGTTGCCGTTGTAGTCGGGGTTCACGACGGTGTCGATCCGGACGTTGTGCTGCCACGCTCCGGGGCCGGACATCATGTACGGACCGTTGCCGACGGGATTCTCACCGAACGCCGCCATGTCCTGGTACGCCACCGCAGGCAACGGGTAGTACGCGGCGAACCCGAGGCGGTCCGGGAAGGCCGACTCGGGCTGTTTCAGTTCGATCGTGAACGTGGAGTCGTCGACCACCTTCAGTCCCGACATGGTCTGCACCGTCGGGTTCTCGGCGGCCACCTCGTCGTAGCCCTGGATCGGGTCGAAGAAGGACGCTTGGATCTGCGCATTCGTGGACAGCGCGCCGTAATTCCAGGCGTCGACGAAGGAGGCCGCCGTGACCGGCGTGCCGTCCGTGAACGTCCAGCCGTCCTTCAGCTTCACGGTGAAGTTCTTGCCGTCCGTCGTCTCGATCGACTCGGCGACCTCGTTGTTCACCCCGCCGTCGGAGTCGTAGGAGACGAGCCCCGCGAACAGTGAGTCGACGACGCGGCCGCCCTGATTCTCGCTCGTATTGGTGGGAATCAACGGATTCTGCGGTTCACTTGCCCAGGCGTTGACGATTCCGCTACCACCCCCGCTCGTCGAATCACCGGACGAGCAGGCGGACAGCATCCCTGCTGCCAGGCCGACCGCCACAACGGCGGTTGCCACACGTGTGATGCGCAAAGCGTTCCTCCCAGATCTGCGTGGTTCCGGGCAGCGGCTCCGGGCGCAGCCCGAATGATGGGATGACGATAAGTCAAGGTTTCAATCTGTGTAGCCACGACGGGCGAAACTCGTGCAATCGGCACCTGATCGAAACATCGTGGGCGCAGGGGTCTCCACTCGTCGCACCCGATCGCCGTCCGTCGCGTCCAGTCGACCGATCGTCGCAGAATATGGGCATGCAACCCTCTGCAACGGTGCGCTCGGGAGACCATGTGACTACCCTCACACGTGCTAGAAGTGCCGAATTCGAGACTGGAAAGAAGGCCGGGCCACAATGACCAGTGCAGCACAGGCGAGCGGAGCGACGGAGAAGTCGGAACATTCTGATTCCGTCCCGCAGGTGTATCCGCCGAGCCCCGAGTTCACCGCCACGGCGAACGCCGGCCCCGAGCTTCAGGCTGCCGCCGACGAAGACCGTCTCGCATTCTGGGCGAAGCAGGCCGAGCGCCTGCACTGGCACGCCCCCTTCTCCGAGGTCCTCGACTGGTCCGACGCGCCCGTCGCGAAGTGGTTCGTGAACGGACGGCTCAACGTCGCCTACAACTGCGTCGACCGCCACGTCCTCGCCGGCAACGGCGACCGCGTCGCCATCCACTTCGAGGGCGAACCGGGCGACACCCGCGACCTGACCTACAACGACCTGCTCGCCGAAGTCAGCAAGGCCGCCAACACCTTCAGCGACCTCGGACTCGTCGCCGGCGACCGCGTCGCGATCTACATGCCGATGATCCCCGAGGCCATCGTCACCATGCTCGCCTGCGCCCGTCTCGGCCTGACCCATTCGGTGGTGTTCGCCGGCTTCTCCGCCAGCGCCCTGCGCTCGCGCATCGACGACGCCGAAGCCAAGCTCGTCGTCACCGTCGACGGACAGTGGCGCCGCGGCCAGGCCGCACCCCTCAAGCCCGCCGTCGACGAAGCGGTGGACGGCGCCGAGTCCGTCAAGCACGTGCTCGTCGTCAAGCGCACCGGCATCGACGTCGACACCACCGAGGGTCGTGACCTGTGGTGGCACGAGACCGTCGAGAAGGCGGAGGGCACCCATCAGGCGCAGCCGTTCGACTCCGAGCACCCGCTGTTCATCCTGTACACCTCCGGCACCACCGGAAAGCCCAAGGGCATCATCCACACCTCCGGCGGCTACCTCACCCAGGCGTCGTACACCCACCACAACGTGTTCGACCACAAGGCCGGGCAGGACGTGTACTGGTGCACCGCCGACATCGGCTGGGTCACCGGCCACAGCTACATCGTCTACGGGCCACTCTCGAACGGCGTCACCCAGGTGGTCTACGAGGGCACCCCGAACTCCCCCGACGAACACCGCCACTTCCAGATCATCGAGAAATACCGCGTCAGCATCTACTACACCGCACCCACCCTGGTGCGCACCTTCATGAAGTGGGGCCGCGACATTCCCGACGCCCACGACCTGTCCTCGATCCGGCTCCTCGGCTCGGTCGGCGAACCGATCAACCCCGAGGCCTGGAAGTGGTTCCGCGAGGTGATCGGCGGAAACACGGCCCCGATCGTCGACACCTGGTGGCAGACCGAGACCGGCGCGATCATGATCTCCCCGCTCCCCGGAATCACCGCCACCAAACCCGGATCCGCGATGGCACCCCTGCCCGGCATCTCCGCGAAGATCGTCGACGACGACGCCAACGAACTCGGCGCCGGCGGCTCCGGCTACCTCGTGCTCGACAAGCCGTGGCCGGCGATGCTCCGCGGCATCTGGGGCGACATGGACCGCTACCGCGAAACCTACTGGTCCCGCTACCCCGAACAGGGCTGGTACTTCGCCGGCGACGGCGCCAAGTACGACGAGGACGGCGCACTGTGGGTCCTCGGCCGCGTGGACGACGTCATGAACGTCTCCGGACACCGCATCTCCACCTCCGAGGTCGAATCCGCCCTCGTCGGGCACCACGGTGTCGCCGAAGCCGCCGTCGTCGGCGCCGCGGACGAGACCACCGGCCAGGGCATCGTCGCGTTCGTCATCCTCCGCGAGGGTGTCGAGAACACCGGCGACACCCTCATCGCCGAACTCAAGGCCGAAGTGTCCCGGGAGATCAGCCCGATCGCCAAGCCCCGCCAGATCACGATCGTCCCCGAACTCCCCAAGACGAGGTCGGGCAAGATCATGCGACGCCTGCTCAAGGACATCGCCGAAGGCCGCGACCTCGGCGACACCTCCACGCTCGTCGACCCCAAGGTCTTCGACGCGATCCGCGGCAAGTAGGGCGCTCCGCGCCCCGTGAGTGGTTGACGAGTCCCTGCACTCCTCAACCACTCACGGGCGGCGAAGCCGCCACAGCGTCTGCTCCTCGCCGATACCCTTCAGACCGGTCGTGAAGACGTCGCACCGGTAGTCCGATTCCGCCAGCAACGGCGCCACCTCCGGGTCGTCGTGAACGGCCCGGGACAGGACGATGTCGCCGCCCGCCGCACATCCCTGCACCCGCGCCGCCAAGTTGACGGTCGCGCCGAAGTAGTCGATCCGGCCGTCGTTGTCGATCATCACGGCGGGCCCCTGATGCAGCCCGACCTTCAACGCCACCGAGTCGTCGTCACCGAGGTGCCTGCGACGGAAATCGTCCCAGCCGGACTGCATCGACGCCGCCGCCGACCAGGCCTCCCTCGCATCGGCGAACGTCGCCATCACCGCGTCGCCCATCTGCTTCACCACCCCGCCGTTCTCGCGCACCACGGCGTCACGCAGGTAGCGGAAATGGCTCTGCACGAACGCGAACGCCCGGACGTCCCCGATGCGCTCGTACAGGGCGGTCGAACCGCTCAGATCCGTGAACAGCACCGCCAGGTTCGCTATCCCGATCTCGTCGCCGGGCGCCACCCCCTGATCCGGGAACAGGTCCTGGAAACCGTCGAGCGACGTGACGAGCGCGCCGGTCGCCGCGGCGTCCTTCCACCGCTCCCGCTCGACCACCACCAGCGCCTCGCCGGGGAGCCGGTTGTCGACCTCCAGCCGGATCGCCCCGCCGGTGTCGGGTGAACCATGCACCCGGAGTTCGCCGGGCCCGCACTCGACCCGCAGCGTTCCGCCGGCAGAGCCGACCTCGCAGGCCACCGGGGCACCCACCTGATAGCACCGGAGCCGCAACCATCCCGGGTCGACTTCGAGCCGCTCGGAACGCTGCTCGCCCGGCTCGAGCCGCAACTGCGCCACCGCCGACGGGGAATTCGCCGGACCACCGATGCAGTACCGGGCCCGCTCCGCCCGGCGCACGGCCGGGTTGACGTCGAAGCGGATCTCCACCGACCGTGCCAGGTCGGTGTCGAAGGCAATGTCGCAGGTGTCGCAGTGGACGCGGCTCGCCAGTTGTCGAATCCGGCCGGCGTCCTCGCGGACCGTCCGGCAGACCGGGCACAGCACGCTCCAGCTCAGGTCCAGCAGGCCGCAGTCCGCGGCGTGGAGGAAGACGTACAGCAGTTGCATCCGATCGACACCCCAGCGGTCCGCCAGCTCGAACGGTCGCATGCCCGTCACCTCCAGGTCGGACGCGGTCCGCAGGTGGGATTCCAAGCGCCCGATCAGGTTCGGGGCATCGTGCGATCGGGACAGCTGTGCCGTGCGGAGTTCCAGCCGGCCGGCGTCGAGTTGCTCCGGCGGCGGCAGCGCGGGCACGGCATGCGTCTGCGGGTCGCGGATGTGGAGTTCCAACGCCCGCGCGAGCGCCACCGTCTTCCGGATGCCCGTGCGCGCCAGCAGGGTTCGCGCCACGATCGCCCCGAACCAGGTACGCGGGACGATCCGGGCGAACACCTCGACGTCGGTCCCGTCGGCGGCCGGGCGAAGCCGGACACCCGTGGAGACCTCCGCGAGCGGGCCGCGGGAGAACCGTCGAAGTACCTGGTAGAAGTGGCCCTCGATCCACTCGAACGGGAACTCCTCGTACCGCACCCGCCGCCCGTACGAACGGGTCTCCGCCGAATAGTGTCCCTTGCGCCGCCGGTCCAGCATCGGAGCGAAGTGCACCGGTGACAGATCGATGTTGCGGTTGAGCCGATCGGTATCGGCGAGGAACGACCACAGATCCTGCTTCGGCAGCCGGATCCGGGCCGTCCTGGACAGCAGCACGGCTTTCGCCATGCAAGAACTATAGGCGTAGCCCGTGCGCCTTTCTGGTAGTTGGAACAACCAGAAAGGCGCACGGGGACTACGCCCCTACGTCGTCGAGCGACTGGTCGCGCGTCTCGCGCATGACGAGCAGCGCGACGAACGTGAGTGCGGCGGCGATCAGCAGGTAGATGCCAACCCAGCCGACGCCGTACGACGTGGCGAGCCAGGTGGCGATGAACGGCGCGACGGCGGCACCGAGGATGCTGGCGGTATTGTAGGCGATCCCCGAACCCGTGTAGCGCACGTTGGTCGGGAACAACTCCGGCAGAACGGCGCTCATCGGTCCGAAGGTCATGCCCATCAACAACATTCCGATGGCCAGGAATACGAGCATGCGGGCGTTGCCCATGCCCTCCTGGTTCAGCATGACACCGAACGTGAGCCCGAAGACCATGATGAGCCCGGTGATCGTGAGCAGCGTGATGCGGCGACCGAAGCGGTCGGCCAGCCACCCCGAGACGGGGACGGCGGCCGCGAAGAACAGGACCGCAATCAGCTGGAGGACGAGGAAGTCGGTGTAGTGGAAGCCGGCTCCGGTGCCGCCCTGGGCGGGGGTCTTGCCGGTGCCGTAGCTGAGCACCCAGGTGGTCATGATGTAGAAGAGCGTGTACGTGGCGAGCATGACGAACGTGCCGATGATCAGCTGACGCCAGCTGGTCTTGAACACCTCGGCCAGCGGGGTCTTCACCTTCTCGCCCCGCGCGACCGCGCGGGCGAACACGGGTGTCTCCTCGAGCTTCAGCCGCACGTACAGGCCGATCATCACCATGATCGCGCTGAGCAGGAATGGGATACGCCAGCCCCAGGTCAGGAATGCGCCGTCCAGGTCGGGGGTGCTGTTGTCGTGGTCCAGGAACAGCGTGATGATCAGGAACAGACCGTTGGCGAGGAAGAACCCGATGGGTGCGCCGAGCTGCGGCCACATGGCTGCCCAGGCCCGCTTGCCCTTCTGTGCGGTCTCGGTCGCGAGCAACGCCGCGCCACTCCACTCACCGCCCAGCCCCAGACCCTGGCAGAAGCGCATCAACGCCAGCAGGGCGGGCGCGACGAGGCCGATCTGGTGGTACGTCGGCAGCAGGCCGATCACGAACGTGGCGATGCCCATGGTGAGGAGTGAGCCGACGAGCGTCGTCTTGCGTCCGATGCGGTCGCCGAAGTGGCCGAACAGGATCGAGCCGAGTGGCCGGGCGACGAAGGCGAGACCGAAGGTGGCAAGCGATGCCAGCAGGGCGGTGGTGCCGTTTCCCTTGGGGAAGAACAGGTGCGGGAACACCGACACGGCCGCGGTGGCATAGATGTAGAAGTCGTAGAACTCGATGGATGTTCCCACCATGCTCGCGACGACGATCCGGCTTCTGGGTACGCCGGCGACGGTGGCCCCGCCGTCCGGTTCTGGCTTCGACGTATCGACGGCACTGCTCACTCGACTTACTCCTGCACGATGCTATTTCAACTATTGGGACGAGAGTCCATTTCTTAGGAATTGAACACCTCGTGTCTTTCGCTTGGCAAATTGGATAAGCTCTTCTCGGTGCGCCGGGAAGTCTGGTCGGCAGAGCATTTGCCGTACCCGGACCACATCGAAAGCGAGCGCCCCCGGTGACCCAGCCCCTCCGCTCCGAACTCTCCCGCTATCTCCGCACCGAGACGGTCGGCGGTTCGATCCTGCTGATCGCCGCGGCGGTCGCCCTCGTGTGGGCGAACTCCCCCGTCTCGGATTCGTACTTCGCACTGCGCGACTGGCAGATCGGCCCGCAGGCGCTCCACCTGAATCTGACGGTCGGGACGTGGGCGCAGGACGGGCTGCTGGCGGTCTTCTTCTTCGTCGCCGGCCTCGAACTGAAGCGGGAAATGGTGGTGGGCGAACTCGCCGACCGCAAACGTGCCCTGCTCCCGATCATCGCGGCCTGCGGCGGTGTGGTCGTGCCCGCGATCATCGCCGCGACGATCGGCGCCGGCACACCCGGCATGGAACGGGGCTGGGCGATCCCGGTCGCCACCGACATCGCGTTCGCATTGGGTGTGCTGGCGCTGACCGGGTCTCGCATCCCCGCGAGCGCCCGGGTGTTCCTGCTCAGCCTGGCCGTCGTCGACGACCTCCTCGCGATCGTGCTCATCGCGGTCCTGTTCACCAGCTCGATCGCCCTGCTGTGGCTGCTGGGCGCCGCCGTGTGCCTGGCCGTCTACGCGTTCGCCCAGCACCGGCGCATCACCACCCCACTGCTCTACGTTCCACTCGCACTGCTCACCTGGTACTGCGTGCACGACGCCGGAATCCACGCCACCCTCGCCGGTGTCGCGCTCGGCCTCCTCACCCGGGTCCGGCGCGACCCCGGCGAGAGAGAATCCCCGGGCGCCCGCCTCGAGCACCGCATCCAGCCGCTGTCGGCGGGCGTCTGCGTCCCGCTGTTCGCCCTGTTCGCGTCCGGCGTGGCCCTGAGCAGCGAGCTCCTCGGGCAGCTGTTCACCAACCCCATCTCGCAGTCCGTGATCGCGGGGCTCCTCGTCGGCAAGACCGTCGGCATCTTCGGCATCTCCTGGCTCGCGATCCGCCTGGGTATCGCGAAGAAGCCGCGAGCACTGGGGTTCCGGGACATGTTTGCCCTCTCAGTGCTCGGTGCGATCGGGTTCACCGTTAGCCTTCTCGTAGCGGATCTCGCGCTTGCGGGAATCGGTGACGGCAGCGAGGCCGAGATAGCTAAGGTCGCGGTGCTCGTGACATCGTTGACAGCGTCGCTGATCGGATCAGCGTTACTGTGGCGACGCGGTCGGGCCCATGCGGCCCGGAAGGATGACTCGGAAGTGCAAGAGCTACCTGGAGGGGTCGACAAGTGAGCATCACTCACGGCAAGGGAGACAGCCCGCGATACACGGGAGACGGGGTGCCGAACACGGTGTCGTCGATCCCGCTCACGGACGTGGACGCTCAGACACCCGGCGAGGCGAGCCTCGGCACGCTGGTCAAGCATGCGACCGCACAGGTGTCCACCCTGTTCCGGGCCGAGGTCGAGCTCGCCAAGGCCGAGGTCACCGGTGAGGTCAAGAAGGGCCTGCAGGGCAGCCTGTTCTTCATCCTCGCGTTCACCGTGCTGCTGTTCAGCTCGTTTTTCTTCTTCTTCTTCCTCGCCGAACTCCTCGACGTGTGGATCGCGCGCTGGCTGGCGTTCCTGATCGTCTTCCTGATCATGCTCGTGGTGACGGCGATCCTCGCGCTGCTCGGTTATCTGCGGGTCCGCAAACTCCGCGCGCCCGAGAAGACCATCGACTCCCTGAAGCAGGCCAAGACGGTCCTTCCGACGTCGTACTCGGACGCGGAAGCCCATCTCGCGTCGTCCAGCGGACGTCACGCGCGGTAACTCGCTCCTGTGGCACCACCCGATCCGTCTACCGTCCGTTTCGACGGCCCCTGGATTCATCGCGACATCCATGCCAACGGAATCCGCTTCCACATCGTCGAGGTCGGCGCATCCGCACCGGATGCGCCCCTCGTCGTCCTGCTGCACGGATACGCGGACTTCTGGTGGTCGTGGCGCCATCAGCTGACCGCGCTGGCCGCGGAGGGATACCGGGCCGTCGCCGTCGACCTCCGCGGCTACGGCGATTCCGACAAACCGCCGCGCGGCTACGACGGGTGGACGCTGGCCGGCGACATCGCCGGCCTCATCCGGGCGATGGGCTACGGCGAGGCAACCCTCGTCGGGCACGCCGACGGCGGCCTCGTCTGCTGGGCCACGGCCGTTCTCCACGCTCGCCTCGTCCGGTCGATCGCACTGGTCAGCTCGCCGCATCCCGTCGCGCTCAAGCAGGCCGTCCTCCACGACCGCTACCAGCGCAAGGCCCTGCTGCCCTCGTTCGTCTCCTGCCAGGTGCCGTGGCGTCCCGAACGTCACCTCACCCGGGACAACGGGTCGGAGGTCGAACGGTTGATCCGCGAACGCTCCGGCCCGGCCTGGACGGAGAACCCGGAGTTCGACGTCGTGATGTCACGGATGCGCTCGGCGATCCAGATTCCCGGGACCGCGCACTGCACCCTGGAGTATCAGCGGTGGGCGTTCCGCAGCCAGTTCCGGCCGGAGGGCAGCCGGTTCATGGCGTCGATGGATCAGAAACTGCGGATCCCGGTCCTGCACCTCCACGGCGACCTCGACCCGTACGTGCTCGCGGACACCGTGCGCCGCAGCCACCGCTTCGCGCCCACCCAGCAGATGCAGACGGTCCCCGGTGTC
Source organism: Rhodococcus sp. IEGM 1307 (assembly GCF_030056915.1). Lineage (NCBI taxonomy): Bacteria > Bacillati > Actinomycetota > Actinomycetes > Mycobacteriales > Nocardiaceae > Rhodococcus > Rhodococcus sp. IEGM 1307. The sequence goes on along the minus strand of NZ_JASHKW010000007.1, from coordinate 399,127 downwards.
GGCCACTACGCGCACTGGGAAGCCCCCGAACGCGTCAACGCCGCCCTGCTGGATCTCGTCGCACCCCGCACGGTCTGACCGACCGTCAGAGGATGCACGCCCCGGTGTCCACGGCGACGGACGCCCCGGACGCCGCCTGCAGCTGACGCGACACCTCGACGGCGGTGAGCACGAACCCGGTGTCGCTGTTGTCGACGGCGGCGCCGAACACCACCCCGAGCACCCGGCCGTCGCTGTCGACGAGCGGCCCGCCCGAGTTGCCTTGCCGAATGGAACCGCGGACCGTGTACACCTCACGCTGGACCGTTCCCGCCCGGTAGATGTCGGGACCACTGAGGTCCAGGATCTCCCGGACACGCGCGGCGCTGGCCGTGTACGGCCCGCCGCCCGGGTAGCCGAGCACCAGGGCGTTGTCGCCGGTCTGCGCAGGCTCGGGCGCGAAGTTCAGAACGGGGGCGTCCAGTCCGGGCACCTCGAGCACCGCGACGTCGGCGGACGGGTCGAACAGCACGACCTCCGCGTCCATCGGCCCGTTCGCGGTGTCGACGACGATCCCCGCCGTGCCCGCGACCACGTGGGCGTTGGTCATCACCCGGTCGGGGGCAACGACGAAACCGGATCCCTCGAGCGCGCGCTGACAACTAGGGGCCACACCCCGGATCCGCAGGACGCTCGACTGCAGCGAGGACGCGACGGGGCTCTGCAGGACGCTGGCGTCCGGCGGGTCGACGGTCGTGATGGGGGTGCGCCCGAACGGCCCGATGACGTCGGGAAGCCCGGACGTGTCGAGCAGGGCGGTGAACTCGGTGGGCAGTTGCCGCATCCAGGCGGGCGCGATGTTGTCGACCGTTTCGAGGACACTCGACCCGCGCACCGCCGCCGCCAGCTGAGGCTGGGATGAGGACGTGAGCGGGATCGCCAGCAGCCACGCCGCGACGAACACCGCGACGGCCTGCACGCAGGCGCCGATCACGCTGTCGACGGACCGCGCGACCGGACTGTGCATACTTCCCCGCGCGGCGCGGCCGAGGACCATGCCCGCGACTTCTCCGACAATGACCAGCACCACGATCAGGGCGATACCGACCAGCACGCGACCGCGGCCCTCGTCCACGTGCACCAGCACGTGCGGGGCGATCAGGATGCCCGCCACCGCACCGAGCACGACCCCGATGAAGGCGAGCACCGACGCCACCGCACCCTGCCGCCAGCCGGACGTCGCGGCGACGAAGGCGATCAGCACGATCGCCAGGTCGATCCAGTGCGAGCCCGTCATCGCTCGGCCGCCGGCCGGCCGTGACCGTGGGTCAGATGATCGTCGTCCAGATCGTTGTCGAGTTCGGCGAGGACGGTGTCGAGGTCGCGGATGTCGTGGCGGTCCCACTCCTGTTCCCAGCCGGAGACCGCGAACAGAGCGGCCAGGATGCCGGCCGTGAAACCCCACACGAGCATGCCGTCGACGGCGAACGCGGGCCCCTGGTAGCCGGCCGGGTGACGCACCTGGAACCGGTTCCGCGGATCGATCAGGGTGTGCACGGGCACCCGGGCGACACGTTCGGCCTCCGCGGGATCGACCACGCCGACAGCGCTGGGCCTCTCCCAGTACGCCAGGACGGGAGTGACGTCGAAACCGGACGGCGGGATGAAGATCTCCTCGAGCACGGCAAGCGGGCGGACACCGGAGGGGTCGAGTCCCGTCTCCTCCTGCGCCTCCCGCAGCGCGGTGGCGATGGGGCCCTCGTCGCCGGGATCGCTGGCGCCGCCGGGGAATGCCACCTGGCCGCTGTGCTGCCGCATCGTGGACGCACGCTGGGTGAGCAGGATGTCGGCGTCGGCGGGCAGGCCTCCCGACATCAGCGGGTCCGCCTCGACGGGGCCGCCGAACAACACGAGCACCGCCGCCTCACGGGTGGTCGCGCCGCGGGGTGCGCGCCGATCGAGGACGGGGTTGATCTTGTGCGGGTCGGCCGGGGTCCGGTGCACGACGCGGCGCAGCCAGGGCGGAACGGCGACACCGTCCACGGAGTTCGTCATGCCGCCACCCCCAGGTTCTGTTCGACGGCGTCCGCGATCTCGTCGACGCTGCGGAACGGCTGCGGCAGGACCTTGGCCACCGTGCCGTCCGGCCGGATCAGCACCGAGACGGGCAGGACGGGCGGGGCTCCGACCGCGGCGCGGACACGCCCGTCGGCGTCCTGCACACCGGGCAGGGTGACGGAGTAATCGACGAGCCGGGACAGCGCGCTGGACTCGTTGGGATCGGTGTGCACCGTAAGCACGGTAACCGCGTCACCCGCACGATCCGAAAACTGCTGCATAAAGGGCAGCTCCTCGGCGCAGGGGCCGCACCAATAGGCCCACAGATTCAGCAGCGCCGGTTTACCACCGAGCGCGGCTGCCAGATCCACCTGGCTGCCGTCGCCCACGCATTCCAGTGTGATGCCGGACAGGACCGCACCCGGCGACGGCTCGGACGTGGCCGTCGCGGCGGGGCACGATGCCAACCCCGCCTGCGTCCTCAGTGCCGCGAGCGCGTCGGGATCGGCGCTCACCGCCGTCGGGGTGCTACCACCCGAACCGAACCGATCCTGGTACGACGGCATCTCCGCGTCGTCGCCCCGCGGCCAGATCGCGACGACGAGAGCCACCACGACCACGAGGGCGGCCAGACTCCACCGCGCTGCGCTAGACACTCGTATCTACCCTCACCTGCCGGCCAGACGCAGCAGATGCTCCGTCTCCGGTCCACGAACCAGTTCTGCGGCGACGTCCGGGTCGATCGGACCGAGCCCGTACGACGGACAGTCCTTGGCGAGTACACACACCCCGCAGGCGGGCTTGCGGGCATGGCAGACACGCCTGCCGTGGAAGATCACCCGGTGCGAGAGCAGCGTCCACTCCTTGCGCTCGATCAGGGCGCCGATCGCGTGCTCGACCTTGACCGGGTCTTCCTCCTCGGTCCACTTCCAGCGTCGGACGAGCCTCCCGAAGTGGGTGTCGACGGTGATTCCGGGCACATCGAACGCGTTGCCGAGGATCACGTTGGCCGTCTTCCGGCCGATCCCGGGGAGCGTCACGAGGTCCTTCAGGTTGCCGGGGACCTCGCCGTCGAACCGTTCGAGCAGAGCCTGCCCGAGCCCGATCAGAGAATTCGTCTTGTTTCGGTAGAAACCCGTGGACCGGATGTACTCCTCGAGTTCGGTGCGTTCGGCCTCCGCGTACGCCTTGGCGTCGGGATAGCGGGCGAACAGCGCCGGCGTCACCATGTTCACCCGCACGTCAGTGCACTGCGCGGAGAGGATGGTCGCGACGGCGAGGTCGAGTGGGGTGGTGAAGTCGAGCTCGCAGTAGACGTGCGGGAAGGCCTCGGCGAGCCGCCGGTTCATTCTCCGGGCGCGCCGGACGAGTCCGAGCCGGGTTTCGTCCTGCTTCGCGGCCCGCGAACGGGTGCGTCCACGCACTTCGGAGCCGTCGCTGGGGGTCGCATGCACGGGATCAACTCTACGGATACCCGACCGATCCGAATCGCCGCTGTGTCGCTTCTGAGACATTTGCAGTGTTTACTTCCCGGTATGCAAGGTCTCGCTGTGGTCCTCTTCCCAGTGCTGCTGATGCTGTTTGCGCTGGCAATGGAGCGGGTGGAGTTCAGACTCCGCCGGCTCACGGTTCGTCAGCAAGAGGTGGAAGAGTTCCTCGACCAGGCAAGTCACGACGAAGTGGCCACCCTGGCCCACGAAGGTTTTCCCCACGCATTGGCACGCTTCCATCGACGGCGCAAGGGTCGGTCGGGCTTCGAATCCGACGACGCCGCCGTCACCGAAGTGGGCTCGCGGCGCGCCAGCTGAGCGCTGGGAAGCCCCCGAAACAGCACACCGCAGGACGCATCCTCCGGTTAACTTTTGCGACTTCCGTGGTATCGGTCACTCAGACCGAGCCGTCTCAACGTAGACTTCAGAGCCGTACCTGTTGCACAGCGACACGCCGCGGATCACCGGGGCATCGTCGACATGCAGCAAATCGCGCACAATATGCATACAGACGAACAATATTCCCAAGGAGCGCACGTGGACGACGTCCTGGCAAGAGCCGGCATCTTCCAAGGAGTCGAGCCCTCAGCGGTAGCGGCGCTGACCAAGCAGCTGCAGCCTGTCGACTTCCCCCGCGGACATGTCATCTTCAACGAAGGTGAGCCCGGTGACCGCCTGTACATCATCGTTTCGGGCAAGGTGAAGATCGGTCGCCGCTCGCCGGACGGCCGTGAGAACCTGCTGACGATCATGGGCCCGTCCGACATGTTCGGTGAGCTGTCCATCTTCGACCCGGGCCCGCGTACGTCCACCGCCACGACGGTCACCGAGGTCCGCGCCGTCAGCATGGACCGCGAAGCGCTCAAGGCGTGGATCGACCACCGCCCCGAGATCGCCGAACAGCTCCTGCGGGTGCTCGCGCGCCGTCTGCGTCGTACCAACAACAACCTGGCCGACCTCATCTTCACGGACGTCCCCGGTCGTGTCGCCAAGGCGCTGCTGCAGCTCGCGCAGCGGTTCGGCACCCAGGAGGCGGGCTCGCTCCGCGTCACCCACGACCTCACGCAGGAAGAGATCGCCCAGCTCGTCGGCGCTTCCCGTGAGACCGTCAACAAGGCGCTCGCCGACTTCGCGCACCGCGGATGGCTGCGCCTCGAAGGCAAGAGCGTGCTGATCTCCGACTCCGAGCGCCTGGCACGTCGCGCACGGTAGTTCCCGCACCTACGACTGCGGCCACCCCCTCACATCGAGGGGGTGGCCGCAGTCGTTCAGTGGTCAGTCGTGGCTGCGCAGGTAAGCGAGCTGCACGTTGACGGACTTCTCCGCCACCGGCCACAACTTGGGGTCGACGTCGGAGTAGACGTGCTCGACCACCTCGCGAACGGTGGGTGTGCCCCCGAGTGCCTCGATCGCGGCCCGCACCTGGTCGAGCCGCTCCTCGCGATGATCGAGGTACTGCTGCGCGACGACGTTCAGTTCGGGCAGTTCGGGTCCGTGGCCGGGCATCACCCGGTGTCCGGTTCCGAGGTCCAGCAGGCGGCGCAGCGACGACAGATAGTCGCCGAGGTCGCCGTCCGTGTCGTCGAGCACCGTGGTGCCGCGGCCGAGGATCGTGTCGCCGGTGAGGACGGTGCCCTCACCTTCCACGGTGAAGGACACCGAATCCTTCGTGTGCCCGGGCGTGGCGAACACCGTGAGGGTGAGCCCCGCGACGTCGATGGTCTCGCCGTCCACGAGGGTTTCGCCGCCGCCGCGAAGAAATTCGGGGTCCACCGAACGCACGGGCGCGCCGGTGAGTTCGAAGAACCGCTGCACTCCCCCGGTGTGGTCGAAATGACGGTGAGTGATCAGCGTCAGTGCGACCGGTCCGAGTGCCGCGACGCGGGCGAGATGCTCCTCGTCGGCGTCACCCGGGTCGACCACCACACACTCGTCCCGGCCCGGCGCACGCAGAATCCACGTGTTGGTTCCGTCGAGCGTCATCATGCCGGGATTGTTCTCGAGCATCACCGAGACGATCGGGGTGACCTCCCGCACCTGGGCGTAGGCCGGATGGGCAAGAGTCATGGCACTACGACTCCGGCTGCACTTCGGCGATCAGTTCCACCTCGACGGGGGCGCCGAGCGGCAGTTCCGCGACGCCGACGGCCGAACGCGCGTGGGCACCCGCGTCCCCGAACACCTCGCCGAGGAATTCCGAAGCGCCGTTCACCACACCGGGCTGACCGGTGAATCCCTCGGCGGACGCGACGAATCCGACGACCTTCACGATCCGCACCACCGAGTCGATGCCGACGAGCGCGTCGACCGCCGCCAGCGCGTTGAGTGCGCAGGCCCGGGCCGCGGCCTTGGCGTCTTCGTCCGACACGCCGGCGCCGAGCTTGCCCGCGATCGTCAGCTTGCCCTCGACGATCGGCAGCTGCCCCGACGTGTAGACGTAGTTGCCGGTGCGCACGGCGGGCACGTAGGCGGCCACCGGCGGAACGACGGACGGCAGCGTGATGCCGAGTTCGGCGAGGCGCGCGGACCAGTTCTGTGTCTCTGCCACGGCCGTCAGCCCTTCGGACGCTTCAGGTACGCGACGTGCTGCTCACCGGTGGGCCCGGGCAGAACCGTCACCAGTTCCCAGCCGTCGGTGCCCCACTGGTCGAGGATCTGCTTGGTCGCATGTGTGAGCAGCGGAACGGTGGCGTACTCCCAGGAAGTCAATTCACTCATGCCGGTGAGCCTATCCCCCGCACATCCCGGCTCCCAGACTTATAGGCTCGACCCGTGGTTGCATCCCCAGACCAGCTCACCCCGACGTGGCCCGAGAAGGCCGCGCAGGCCCGGCTGCACTTCGTCTCCGGAAAGGGCGGCACCGGAAAGTCCACGGTGGCCGCCGCGTTGGCTCTCGCGCTGGCCGAGGGTGGGCGTCGCGTGCTGCTGGTGGAAGTCGAGGGCCGGCAGGGGATAGCCCAGCTCTTCGACGTGCCACCGCTGCCGCCGCAGGAGACGAAAGTCGCGGCCGCCGAGGGTGGCGGGGAGGTCATGGCGCTGGCCATCGACATCGAGACCGCGTTCCTCGAATACCTCGAGATGTTCTACAACCTCGGTTTCGCCGGCCGTGCGATGCGCAAGTTCGGCGCCATCGAGTTCGCCACCACCATCGCACCCGGGCTTCGGGACGTGCTGCTGACCGGCAAGATCAAGGAATGTGTCGTCCGCACCGACAAGTCCGGCAAGCGGGTGTACGACGCCGTCGTCGTCGACGCCCCACCGACCGGGCGGATCGGCAACTTCCTCGACGTGACGAAGGCGATGGCGGACCTCGCGAAGGGCGGGCCGGTGCGTTCGCAGAGTGAGGGCGTGGTGCGCCTGCTGCATTCCGACGAGACCGTCGTCCACCTCGTGACGCTGCTCGAGGCGCTTCCGGTGCAGGAGACCACCGACGCCGCAGAGGAACTGGCCCGCGCCGATCTGCGACTGGGCACCATCGTGGTCAACCGCACCAGCCCGCAGTTCCTGCCCGCCGAGACGCTGGCCGACGCCGCGAAGGGCCGCATCGACGCCGAGGCCATCCGGGCCGGACTGCAGAAGAGCGGGATCACCCTCGACGAAGACGATTTCGCCGGGTTGCTCACCGAGACGATCGAGCACGCGTCCGTCCTCGAAGCGCAGGAGGAGAGTGCCGGAGCACTCAGCGAAGTGGACGGGGCGCGGTTGCATCTGCCGTCCCTCGCCGACGGTGTCGACCTGGGCGGACTGTACGAACTCGCCGAATATCTGACGGAACAGGGTGTCCGATGACCCAGACAACTGAACACGAGCGTCGCCGCACCGCCTCCGCTCTCGATGTCGCGGGGATTCTGGCGAACAGGACCACACGGATCGTCGTGTGCTGCGGCGCCGGTGGCGTCGGCAAGACCACCACGGCCGCGTCGCTGGCACTGCGTGCGGCGGAGCAGGGGCGAAAGGTGGTCGTGCTGACCATCGACCCGGCGCGCCGGCTCGCGCAGGCGCTCGGCGTCGCGGAACTCGACAACACGCCGCAACCCGTGCAGCTCGGACCGGACGCGACAGGCGAACTGCACGCGATGATGCTCAACATGCGTCGCACGTTCGACGAGATGGTGATCGAGCACTCCACACCGGAGAAGGCGGAGCAGATTCTCGCGAACCCCTTCTATCAGACCGTCGCCACCTCGTTCTCGGGAACGCAGGAGTACATGGCGATGGAGAAGCTGGGGCAGCTGGCCTCCAGCGACAAGTGGGACCTGGTGATCGTCGACACCCCGCCGTCCCGCAACGCTCTGGACTTCCTCGACGCACCCCAGCGCCTGGGCGCGTTCCTCGACGGTCGCATGATCCGGCTGCTCACCGCGCCGGGCCGAGGTCTCACCCGGCTCGTCACCGGTGCGATGGGCCTGGCGCTGCGCGGCGTCTCCACCATCGTGGGCAGTCAGATGCTGTCGGACGCCTCGAGTTTCGTGCAGTCACTGGACTCGATGTTCGGCGGTTTCCGGGAAAGAGCCACGCGCACTTACGAATTGCTCCGGCAGCCGGGAACGAAGTTTCTGGTGATCGCGGCGGCGGAGCCGGATGCACTGCGGGAGGCGGCGTTCTTCGTCGACCGGCTCGCAGGCGACGAAATGCCGCTCGCGGGCCTCGTCCTGAATCGGACGCACCCCACTCTCAGCTCCCTGTCGGCCGATCATGCGGTCACTGCCGCCGACCAACTCGGGGACCAAGACCCCCTCACCGCCGCTGTGCTGCGAATCCACGCCCATCGGGCGGTGATCGCCAAGCGTGAGGTCCAACTGCTGAGCCGGTTCACGGCCGCCCACCCTCGGGTGCCGATCGTCGGCGTGCCCTCGCTGCCGTTCGAGGTGTCGGACCTCGAGGCGTTGAGAGCGGTAGGTGACCAGCTCACCCGCACGAGCTGATCAGCTCGCTGCCGGAGAACCGGTCACCCGCCTGTGCCTGTCTGCGATTCCGATCCTCGAATTTCAGACAGCGGATTGGTGCTGCCGCTGAGCTTCGAAGAAGTCGGACCATGATTCCACCTCGGGGTGCTGCTTGAGCAACGCCCGGCGCTGACGTTCCGTCATGCCACCCCACACGCCGAACTCGACACGATTGTCGAGAGCATCGGCTCCGCACTGCATCAATACCGGGCAATGCCGGCAAATGGTTGCGGCCTTGCGCTGTGCTGCGCCGCGTACAAAAAGTTGGTCGGGATCGACTTCCCGGCAACGAGCCTGGGTGACCCAGGCGATTCGCGCTTCTGCTTGCTCGACGTCCAGACGGCTGGTTGGGGTGGTCATGTGCATTCGTTTCCCCTCTTCGAGTCTGCACCCCCCGGCACCTAGCACGCCGAGGCTGCACCACATAAGCGATGGGGTGTTATCTCCATCACACTGTTCCAACAATTTAGGTAAAGAAACCGCAACGCGCAAGACGAAGAACACGCTTTTTTGGTACGCCCGTCCATACCCCGTGCTCAGGGCATTTTCCGGGCCGAATTCTGCGCCCAACCAGCGCACCCACAGACCCCACGTAGTCTGTAGATCGTGTCGATTGCAAAAACAGTGGGGAAGCTCGCAGGATCCTCCGCCTTGGCAGGAGTGCTCCTCGCCGGCGTGATGTTTCCGCTCGCCGGAGGGTTCGGTTACGCCTCCAACAGGGCGGCTGACACCGTCGACAACGTCTCGGCCGAACTGGTCGAGGGAACGGTTCCCGCGGTCTCGACGATGGTCGACTCGGCGGGCAATCCCATCGCGTGGCTGTACGACCAGCGGCGCTTCGAAGTGCCCAGCGACAAGATCTCCAACGAGATGAAGCTCGCCATCGTCTCCGTCGAGGACCGCCGGTTCCCCGAACACAAGGGCGTCGACTGGCAGGGCACGATGCGCGCCTTCCTGACCAACACCACGAGCGGTGAGGTGCAGCAGGGCGCGTCCACCCTCGACCAGCAGTATGTGAAGAACTACCAGCTGCTCGTCGTGGCCAAGACCGACGCCGAACGCCGGGCCGCGATCGAGACGACGCCCGCCCGCAAGATCCGCGAGATCCGGATGGCGCTGACGCTCGACAAGGAACTCACCAAGGACGAGATCCTCACCCGTTACCTGAACCTGGTTCCGTTCGGCAACGCTTCGTTCGGCATCCAGGACGCCGCACAGACCTACTTCGGCATCGACGCGTCCGAACTGAACACTCAGCAGTCCGCGATGCTCGCGGGCATGGTGCAGTCGAGTTCGGCACTGAACCCGTACACGAACCCCGAGGGCGTCCTCGAACGACGCAACGTGGTTCTCGACACGATGATCTCGAACATTCCCGAGCGGGCCGCCGAACTGCGGGAGCTCAAAGGGACCCCTCTCGGTGTGTTGCCCGAGCCCAACCGGCTGCCCCGCGGGTGCATCGCCGCCGGCGACCGCGGCTTCTTCTGCGACTACGCCCTGCAGTATCTGGCCAACGCCGGCATCAGCCGCGAGCAGATCGACAAGGGCGGCTACCTGATCAAGACGACGCTCGACCCCGCGGTCCAGGCGTCGACCAAGGCGGCGCTCAACGCGAACGCCAACCCGGAACTCGACGGCATCGCGAACGTCATGAACGTCGTCCAGCCCGGCCAGGATTCGCACCGGATCCTCGCGATGGGCAGTAGCCGCACGTATGGTCTCGACGCGAACGCCAACGAGACCGTGCAGGCGCAGCCGTACTCACTGGCCGGTCACGGCGCCGGGTCCATCTTCAAGATCTTCACAACCGCCGCCGCCATGGAGAAGGGCCTCGGCACGAACGCCATCCTGGACGTTCCCGGCCGGTTCGAGGCCCGGGGCATGGGTAGCGGTGGTGCACGAGGCTGCCCTGCGTCCACGTATTGCGTCGAGAACGCAGGCAAGTACCCCGCGGCACTGTCGGTGACGGACGCGCTGGCACAGTCGCCCAACACCGCGTTCGTCAAGCTGATCCAGGCCACCGGCGTCGCCCCCACCGTCGACATGGCGGTGCGGCTGGGTCTGCGCTCGTACGCCCAGCCCGGCACGTCGGGATTCGACGACCGCAGCATGGCCGACTTCCAGAAGGATCAGAACCTGGGGTCGTTCACCCTCGGGCCCACCTGGATCAATCCCCTGGAACTGTCGAATGTCGCGGCGACGCTCGCCTCGCACGGCAAGTGGTGCCCGCCCACCCCCATCGATTCGGTGTTCGACCGTGAAGGCAAGCCCGTCTCGGTCACCCAGCAGGCCTGCGAGCAGGTGGTCGAACCCGGCCTCGCGGACACGCTCACCAACGCCATGAGCAAGGACGACAAGCCCGGCGGTACGTCCGCCGGGGCGGCGGGCAGCGTCGGCTGGACGCTCCCGATGGCAGGCAAGACGGGTACCACGGAATCCCACATGTCCTCGGGCTTCCTCGGATTCACCAACAACTTCGCCGCCGCCGTCTACGTGTTCGGTGACTCGCCGACGCCGGGTGAGATCTGCTCGGCCCCGCTGCGGCCGTGTGGCGACGGCAACCTGTTCGGTGGAAACGAACCGGCGCGGACCTGGTATGCGGCGATGAACCCCATCGCGAACAACTTCGGGCCGACGACGCTGCCGCCGGTCGACCAGAAGTACGCGCGGGGTTCGCAGAACGGTCAGGTTCCGGACGTCACCGGACTGAGCCAGTCGGCCGCGACGTCCCGTCTGCAGGGAGCGGGGTTCACCGTGAACGCGGTCACCACCGCGTCGCAGGCGGCCAAGGGGACGGTCACGAGCGCATCGCCGTCCGGTTCGGCCATTCCGGGATCGACAATCACGATCTACGTCAGCGACGGATCGGTGAAGGCCGCTCCCCCGCAGGCGCCGGCTCAGGGGATCCCCGTTCCGCCCATCCAGCTGCCCGGCCTGCCGCCGATCCAGCTGCCGCCCATACCCCGGTAACCGCCGGTGAGTGGGGAAGTGTGGCGACCCACGCTTTCCCACTCACATGCGGGTCAGAGGCGGGACTTCACCGCGTGCGAGAGCCGCGAACCGTCCGCCTTGCCGCCCGCGAGTGCGCCGGCAGCCTTCATGACCTGACCCATCTGACGCATGCCGGGACGTTCACCGATTTCCTCGGCCACCTGAGCGATCGCGGTGTCCACGACGTCGACCAGTTCCGCGTCGGTCAGCGGCGTCGGGAGGTACTCGTCGATGATCTGCGCCTCGGCCCGCTCCTGCGCCGCCAGCTCACCTCGACCGTTCTCGGTGTAGATCTCGGCGGACTCGCCGCGCTTCTTCGACTCCTTCGCGAGGACCTTCAGCACCTCGTCGTCGGTGAGTTCGCGGGCTTCCTTGCCGGAGACCTCTTCGGTCTGCACGGCGGCCATCAGCATGCGGATGGTGGCGGTGCGCAGCGAATCCTTGGCCTTCATGGCGGCCGTCATGTCGGAGCGCAGTCTTGCTTTCAGTGAATCTGGCATGGGCGAAACGCTACGCTCCCCGATTCGTCCACTGCATCTCGATTGCGCTCATCAGTATCCTGGAAGAGTGTCTGACGAGTTCCGTGCCAACCTGACCCGCGCCGCCCTGGGTACAGCGGGTGCCGCCGCCCTCGGCATCGGCTACGCCTCGCTCATCGAGCGCAATGCGTTCGCGCTGCGTGAGGTCACGATGCCGGTACTCGAACCCGGGTCGTCGACGCTCCGCGTGCTGCACATCAGCGACCTGCACATGATGCCCGGACAGCGGCTGAAACAGAACTGGCTGCGGGAACTGGACAACCTCGACCCCGACCTCGTCGTGAACACCGGCGACAACCTGTCGCACCAGCGGGCGGTGCCCGCAGTGGTCCAGGCGCTGGGGAATCTGCTCGCCCGCCCCGGACTGTTCGTCTTCGGCAGCAACGACTACTTCGCGCCCAAGCCGAAGAACCCGCTCAAGTACTTCCGCAAGGAACACAAACGTGTCCTCGGCGAGCCGCTGCCGTGGGGCGACCTGCGGGCCGCGTTCACCGAGCGCGGCTGGTTCGACGTCACGCACGTCCGCCGAGACCTCGAGGTGTCGGGTGTCCGGATCGCGTCGGCGGGTGTCGACGATCCGCACCTCAAGCGCGATCGGTACGACACGATCGCCGGTCCGCCCAATCCGCTGGCCGATCTCCGGCTGGGCATCACCCACTCGCCCGAGCCGCGGGTGCTCGACCGGTTCGCGGACGACGGCTACGACCTCGTCCTGGCGGGCCACACGCACGGCGGTCAGCTGTGCCTGCCGTTCTACGGCGCGCTGGTCACCAACTGCGACATCGACCGTTCGCGGGTGAAGGGTCCGTCCAAGTGGGGTGCGCACACCCAACTGCACGTGTCCGCGGGGATCGGGACGTCGCCGTGGGCGCCCGCCCGCTTCTGCTGCCGCCCCGAGGCGACGCTCCTGACGTTGGTTCCGGCTCAGCGCGGCGGCGCGGACGCCGACGCCGCGCGCGGTCGCACCGAGTCGTCGGAGAGCACCGTTATACGCAACTGACCAGGGGATTTAATGGTGACTGGTTGGGTAATGTAAGCTAGCCGAGGTTCAACACGGGGTGTGGCGCAGCTTGGTAGCGCGCTTCGTTCGGGACGAAGAGGTCGTGGGTTCAAATCCCGCCACCCCGACAGTGTGAGACACCGAGAAGAGGCCTTGACCGGTTCGCCGGTCAGGGCCTCTTCTGCGTGGTGGGGGCGTTTTCCGGTCGCAGCGACCCCGCGACCACCCGTCCGAAACCTCAGGCTAGCCTCACCTCATGTCTTCGAGGCTCTACGTACGCGCCGGGCTGGTCGCCCTGGCCACCGTCATTCTCGCCGCCTGCGGCACCACCGACACCGGGTCGCCCGCCGGCAACGCCGACGTCGCCACCGGCGGCCGCCTATTCGCCACGGCGGATGCCGAGACCGCCAAGCTCGGCACCGACGCCGAACCGGGCGTCTTCCCCCGGACCATCACCCACGCGCTCGGCGAGACCGTCATCGAGAAGAAGCCCGAACGGGTGATCGTCCTCGACGGCGGTGAGCTGGACGACGTGCTGTCCCTGGGAATCACGCCCGTCGGGCTGGCCAGCCCGGAGAGCGCGGCCGGTCAGCCGTCCTACCTCGCCGACAAGCTGGCCGGGGTGCCGGACGTCGGGACCACCAACAACCTGAACCTCGAGGCGATCTCCGCGCTGCAGCCCGATCTGATCCTGGGCAGCAAGCTGCGCGCCGACAAGCTGTACCCGCAGCTGTCGTCCATCGCACCGACCGTGTTCGGCATCCGCCCCGGTTTCCCGTGGAAGGAGAACTTCCTGCTGGTCGCCGACGCTCTCGGTGAGGAGACCAAGGCGGAGGAGGTACTCAACGCCTATCAGACCCGCGCCGACGAGGTCCGGGAGTCCATCACGGGCAAGCCGACGATCTCGCTGGTCCGGTTCATGTCCGGCAAGATCCGCCTGTACGGCAACCTGTCGTTCATCGGTGTCATCCTGAAAGACGTCGGACTTCCGCGTCCGACGGTGCAGAACGTCGACGAACTCGCCGTCGAGGTGAGTCAGGAGACGATCGGTGAGGCGAACGCCGACCGGATCTTCTACTCCAGCTACGGCGCGCCCACGACCACCGACGAGTCGACCGTGGTCGGCGGCCCGCTGTGGAATCAGATGCAGGCGGTGAAGGACGGCAAGGCCGTGCACGTGAGCGACGAGACCTGGTTCCTCGCGCTGGGGCCCACCGGGGCGATGATTGTCCTCGACGACCTCGAGAACATGCTCGCGGCCTGAGTCACTGCGGGGCGGGCATGAACGCGTCGTAGATTGCCTGTGGCGCACCGTCGATGGCCCAGATGACCATGAGTCCGACGGCCACCGTGAGGGCGGGCCCGAGCACGACCTTCTCGAAGGGCCCGCCTGCCCGGATGGACAGGAACGACGGGAGCCGGAACTCCCACCACCGTTCCTTGCCGAGCGTGAGGAACGGCGCGAGGAAGGGGACGCCCTCCTTGGTGATGGCGTCCCCGAGGCAGTGGGTAACGCAGCCGAGCGCCACCGCGACTCCGAGTCCGGTGGAACCGGCCTCGGTGGGATACGACTGCCAGGTGAGCGCGGACAGCACCGCCGCGACCGCCGAAACCGCCAGCCAGCCTTTTTCTTTGGCCAGCTCCCCGGCCAGCCCTCGGAGCGCGAGCCCGAGGCAGACGAACAGTGTCGCGATGATGGCCGGCTTGCCGAACTGGACGACCAGCGCGGACACCCCGGCCCCGATACCGGCGGCGAACAGGGCCGTGTGGGTGAGCGTGCGGTGCCCGCCGCGCCGCTTGCCGTCACGTTTGCCCTTGGTGACGGTGTAGAAACCCAGCGACACCGCATCGACGCCCTTCGCGACGACGCTGCTGACCGGACCGAACGAGCGCGAGACCGTGGACTGGCTCGTGTCCAGATCCGGGAGAAGCGCCGCTCCGGCGCACACCGCCGCGAACGTGAAGGTCTCGGCGGTCGACGTGGGCCCACCCCAGTCGAGCGGCAGCAGATCCGCCACCGCCAGACCGACAGCCGCACCGGACATTGCATGGGTGGGACCCATCACCATGGAACACAGCACCTTTCGACCCCGACTCGGGACACGGTCATCCGAGCCGGTGTCCTGACACCGCCCAACCTAGCAACAACATCCGACACACCCGTCACACGGCCGTGAAGCGCAGTGGCGTCCGTCCCCGCCGAAGGTGGATGATGGAAGTGCGGTGCGTGCAGTCGGGCGGAGGAGGGTCGTCGTGGAAACTGTGATCGTGTTCGTTCTCGCCGTGCTGATCTATTGGTGGGGCCTGCTCTGAGCCTGCCCCACCAACGACATCAGTTCTGGCTCTGCCCTTCCCGGACACCGATTTCCACTCGCTTGCCCAGGTCGGGGTCGACGCTCTTCCAGTAGTCGAAGACCCGCAGCAGAACCGGTTCGCTGACGCCGCCGAGTGCGTGGCCGACGATGTTGTCGACCAGGCGGTCGCGTTCGTCGTCGCTCAGGACCTCACGGACGAGCGTGCCCGCCTGCGTGAAATCGCCGTCCTCGGCGTGCTCGATGTAGCCGGCTCGCACGGACTCGCCGTCGAACGCCCACTGTCCCTCGTCGCCCGCGAGCGATGCGTCGGCGTGCGGGCCGCCGTAGGAGTTCGGCGCGTACACGGGGGTCTCGGGCGAATTGGTGGCGTACCGCATCGCACCGTCCTGCGAGTACGAGTTCACCCGGTTCTTGGGCGCGTTGACCGGCAGCTGCGCGTAGTTGGCGCCGATGCGGTACCGGTGCGCGTCCGCGTAGGAGAAGACCCGTCCCAGCAGCATCTTGTCGGGCGAGAAGCCGATTCCCGGAACGACATTCGACGGCTCGAACGAGGCCTGCTCGATCTGCGCGAAGAAGTTGTCGGGGTTCCGGTTGAGGGTCCACTTGCCGACCTCGATCAGCGGGTAGTCCTTCTGCGACCACACCTTGGTGAGGTCGAACGGGTTGAACCGGTAGCCCTCGGCCTCGTCGACGGGCATGACCTGGACCTTCAGCGTCCAGCTGGGGAACTCGCCGCGGGCGATCGTGTCGTACAGGTCGGCGCGGTGATGGTCGGGGTCGTTGCCTGCGAGGGTGTCGGCCTCGTCCTGGGTGAGGAACTCGATGCCCTGATCGGTCTTGAAGTGGTACTTGACCCAGAACCGTTCGCCTTCGGCGTTGACCCACTGGTACGTGTGCGAGCCGAAACCGTCCATGTGACGCCACGTCTTCGGGATTCCGCGGTCACCCATCAGCCAGGTCACCTGGTGAGCGGACTCGGGCCGCAGCGTCCAGAAGTCCCACTGCATGTTGTGGTCGCGCAGACCGGATCCCGGCAGTCGCTTCTGCGAGTGGATGAAGTCGGGGAACTTGATCGGGTCCTTGATGAAGAAGACGGGCGTGTTGTTGCCGACGAGGTCGTAGTTGCCGTCCTCGGTGTAGAACTTCACGGCGAATCCGCGCGGGTCACGCCAGGTGTCGGGGCTGCCCTGCTCGCCGGCGACGGTGGAGAAGCGCACCAGCGACTCGGTCCTCGCGCCGGGCTGGAACAGCTTTGCCTTCGTGTAGCGGCTCACGTCGTGGGTGACGACCAGTTCGCCGAACGCGCCGCCGCCCTTGGCATGGACGACGCGCTCCGGGACACGTTCCCGGTTGAACTGGGCGAGCTTCTCGATCAGGTAGTGGTCGTGCAGCAGGATGGGGCCCTGTGTGCCCGCTGTGAGGGATTCGTTGTCGCTGGCGACGGGAATTCCGAAGTTGTTGGTGGTGGCGCGCTGTGTTTCAGGCATGGCAAAGCCTCCAGGTTGCATCGGGTGAGGGTGAAGCAGTGGGGACGGAGTGGGTTCAGGACAGGGCTGCTGCCGACCCGGTTCCGCTCTGCGCGCCGGTCTGGCACTGCGAGCAGAGCCCCCAGAAGACGACCTCGGCCTCGTCGATCTCGAAACCGTGGGCCTGCGACGGGTCGAGGCACGGAGCCTCACCGACGGCGCAGTCCACGTCCACGACGGTCCCGCAACTGCGGCACACGAGGTGGTGGTGGTTGTCTCCGGTACGGGTTTCGAACCGTGCGGGGGATCCCGCGGGCTCGATACGTCTGAGCAGGCCGGCGGCGGTGCACGCCTTGAGGACGTCGTATACCGCCTGGGTGGAGACCGATCCCAGCTCTTCACGAACTACGGCCGCAATGTCGTCGACGTCGGAATGCGGCCGTACGGCAACCGCATTCAACACTGCAACACGTGGTGCAGTGACACGCAGGCCCACCTCGCGCAGCTGCGCTTTGGGATCCGTGTCGTGTCGCATGTGTTCAAGTATCGCGCCTTTTTGGAATTAGTCAAGAAAAGGATGTGTCGGAAATTCTTGACATGTCGGAAATCTCCGACATAAAGTCGCGGCGTGCCCGACGACGACGTCTTCATCGCCCTCGCCAACCCCGTGCGACGGCGCCTGCTGGAAATCCTGATGGACGGCCCCCTCACCGCCGGGGACCTCGCCGGCCGGTTCGACCTCAGCCGGCCCGCGGTGGCAGAGCACCTGCAGGTCCTGCGCCGGGCCGGGCTCGTCCGCGACGAACCGTCCGGACGGCAACGGCACTACCACCTGACCGCCGAGCCGCTCGCCGACGTCGGCGACTGGCTGCACCCGTTCGAGCGGTTCTGGCGTGGCCGCTTGCGCACACTCGCCGAATTCCTCGAGGAGGACTCATGACCGACCGCACCACCACCACGATTTCCGTCGACCAGTTCATCGCCGCGCCACCCGCCAAGGTGTGGCGCGCCCTCACCGAGCCGGAACTGCTCGCCCGCTGGTGGGCCGCGGGCGACATCGCCGCCACTGTCGGGCATCGGTTCCACCTCGACATGCCCGGCTGGGGCGCCGTTCCCTGCGAGGTGGTCGAGGTCGAACCCGAGCGACGCTTCGTCTACACCTTCACCGAGAACTGGACGCTGGTCTGGCGCCTCGTTCCCGAGGGTGCGGGCACCCGCCTGTTCCTCGACCATTCCGGCTTCGACCTCGACGACAAGCGCAGCCGCGACGCTTTCGAGCGGATGGGTCCGGGTTGGCGCGACACCGTGCTGCCCCGTCTCGCCGGCGTGGTCGCGGACATCGGACCGCGACCCGCCTGATCCGGTCAGCGGAGTTGCGCGGGTCCGGTGGTCATCCGGCCGTCCGTGATCACGATGCCGTGGTGTGTGCCGGGCGTCAGCCAGTCACCGAGGGTGGGACCTTCGGCCGTCACGTCCACGCGGGCATACCGGAAATGGCCCCGAAGTCGCGCGGACGCCGTGACGAGGCCGTTGTCGCCGGGTTGAGCGAACCCCAGCGCGCCGGCAATCGGTAGCCGCGGGCCGCGTGGCCGAGTGCTCGTGGTGACGCGCCACGCGTCGGACGACGCCTCGAAGTCGCCGTGCACGTCGCCGTCGAACTCGGCAGGCACCTTCGGCAGGCTCCAGTGCACCCGTCCGCCGTGCACGGAGGGTTCCGAATCCACGGCGATGAACGGGACCGCCATGCGGGGCAGGACGCCGATGCGACGACCGGGCGCGCGGAGCACCGGACTGGCGAGGATTTCCCGGTAGGGGCCGACCGGCGAGTCCAGGTAGTCGACCATCATCGCCAGGGTCAACGGCACGGTGGCGCCGTCGGGTCCGAGCGCGCGAGCGGCCGTGGTGCTGCGGTGCCACCACAGTGTCGCGCGCACCCCCGCCGGCCACGGGGGTGGCGAGCTCTCGGGCCAGTCGGTGCGCTGGGTGGTCGATTCAGGCACGCTCCACATCGACTGTCTCCCTTCGGGTGGCGACCGTCAGCGGGAGCCGCAGCGCACCCGGCGCGTCGGCGGGTACCACCGGATTCCGGGGCGGCGACGGTTCGATACGTACGTATGGCTTGCCCGGCTCGGGCCGGGTGTCGACCTCACCCTTGTTGGGCCACAACGCGAATGCACGCTCGGCCTGGGCGGTGATGGTGAGCGACGGGTTGACGCCGAGGTTCGCGCTCACCACGGAGCCGTCGGCCACGTGCAGACCGTCGTGTCCGTACGCCCGCAGGTAGGGGTCGACGACACCGGTGTCCGGCGAGTCCCCGATGGTGCAACCCCCGAGGAAATGCGCGGTCATCGGAATGTTCACGACGTCGGCGAACGAACCACCGGGGTCTCCCCCGATCCGTTCGGCCACCTTGCGGATGGCCGTGTGACCCTGCGGGATCCACTCGGGCGGCGGATCTCCGGGTCCGGGACGGCTGGTGACCGCGCGACCGAGGCGGCCCTTGCCCTTGGCCAGTTCGAGCGAATTGTCGTCGGTCTGCATCACGAGCGCGATCACGGTGCGTTCCGACCAGTGCCGCACCGACAGGCTCCGCACGAAAGCCCCGGGGCGGCGCAACGCGACGCCGACCGTCTTCAGCAGCCGCGGCGTCCTGCCGCCGCCGTCGCTGAGCACGGTCTGCAACAGTCCGATCGCGTTACTGCCCTTGCCGTACCGCACGGGCTCGATGTGGGTGTGATCGTCCGGGTGGAACGAGGACGTGATGGCCACGCCCTTCGTGAAGTCGGTGGCACGGTCCTTCGCCGTGGCCGCGAGCACCGCCTCCGAGTTGGTGCGCACCACCGATCCCAGCCTCGGCGACAACCGCGGCAGCGCACCGGATTCCTTCATCGCCAGCAGCAGCCGGGCGGTGCCGTACGTGCCTGCGGCGACGACCACTTGGTCGGCGGTGAACGTGTGCTCGCGCTTGCGGATGCCGTCGGTGCGGCGGGTCCGCAGCTCGTAGCCGCCACCCGATCGGGGGCGCAACTCCTTCACCGTCGTCAGCGGATGTATCCGGGCGCCCGACTTCTCGGCGAGGTGGAGGTAATTCTTGACGAGCGTGTTCTTCGCGCCCACCCGGCAACCCGTCATGCAGCTGCCGCACTCGGTGCACCCCGTGCGCTCGGGCCCCTCGCCGCCGAAGAACGGATCGGCCACCCGCGATCCCGGTTCGCCGAAGAAGACGCCCACCGGTGTGGACGTGAACGTCTCACCGGCGCCCATCTCCTCGGCCACCTCACGCATGACGGCGTCGGCGGGGGTGAACGACGGATTGGTCGTCACGCCCAGCATCCGTTTCGCCTGCTCGTAATACGGGGCCAGCTCCGACTGCCAGTCGGTGATGTGCGCCCACTGCTTGTCCTCGAAGAAGCGGCGCGGCGGCTGGTAGAGGGTGTTCGCGTAGTTCAGCGACCCACCCCCGACCCCCGCCCCGGCCATGACCAGGACGTCGGGGAGAAGGTGGATCCGTTGCACGCCGTAGCAGCCCAGCCAGGGTGCCCACAGGTAGCGCCGCAGCCGCCAGCTCGTCTCGGGCAGCTCGTCGTCGGCGAAGCGTCTGCCCGCTTCGAGAACGCCGACCCGGTAGCCCTTCTCGGTCAGCCTGAGCGCGGCGACGCTACCACCGAAACCGGAGCCGACCACGATCACGTCGTAGTGCGTCACGCGACGGTCTCCTTCGCGGCTTTGCGTCGTGAGACGTAGTTCTCCTGATCGAAACGTTGCAGCTGGGAGCGGAACTTCCAGGTGAAGGTCGGCCACTGCACCGAGTTCCGACCCTCGGAGTCGTAGTACCAGCTCGAGCAGCCGCCCTTGTTCCACACGGTGGTCTGCAGTTCGGATTGGATGCGGGTGTTGTACCGGCGCTGCGCCTCCTCGGTGACCTCGAAGGCGGTGATCCCGCTGTCGTGCATCACGTTCAAGGCGTCGGCGATGTACGCGGACTGCGATTCGAGCATGTAGACGATCGAGCTGTGCCCGAGGTTGGTGTTGGGACCGTACATCAGGAACAGGTTGGGAAACCCGGCGACGGTGGTCCCCTTGTATGCACTCGGGCTGCCGTCCCAGTGCTCGGCGAGGGTGCGGCCGTTCGCCCCGCGTAACGCATGCGCCACAGGCGGTTCCGTCGGCGTGAAGCCGGTCGCGAAGATGATGGTGTCGACCTTGTGCTCGTTACCCACCGCGTCGACGACGCCGTCCGGCGTGACCCCGGCGAGTCCCGCGTCGACGAGCGTGACGTCGGGACGGTCGAGGGTCCGCAACCAGTCGTTCGACAGCAGCATCCGCTTGCAGCCGATGGTGAAGTTCGGTGTGAGCTTCCGGCGCAGTTCGGGATCCCGCACCTGCCGGCGAAGATGCGCCTTGGCCACCATCTCGAAAACCGGCAGCAGCCCGGTGGCGTGGGCGAGCACTCCGCCCAGCGCTTCACGGAAGCTGTACACGGACCCGCGGACGGCTTTCTGCACCAACGGCAGTCGACGATAGAGGCTCTTCTCGGAGCCGGACAGTTCGCGGTCGAGGCGTGGGATCACCCAGGCGGGCGTGCGCTGGAACACGGTGAGATGCTCGGCTGCGGGCGCGATCTCCGGGACGAACTGCACGGCGGACGCACCAGTGCCGATCACCGCCACGCGCTCACCGGTGAGGTCGTGGTCGTGGTTCCACGTGGCCGAGTGGAACGTGGTGCCGCCGAACGTCTCCAACCCGGGCATGTCCGGGACGCTGGGAGTCGACAGCGCACCGGTCGCGGCCACCACGACGTCGGCCGTCAGCGTTCCGCGGCTCGTCCGAACGGTCCAGATGGCCTCGTCGTCGTCCCAGTACGCTTCCTGCAGTTCACAATCGGTCACCACCCGAGACCGGACACCGGTGTCGGCCGCGACCTTCTTCAGATAACGGTGGATCTCGGGTTGGCGGGCGAACGTGTGACTCCAGTCGGCGCTCGGCGCGAACGAGTACGAGTACAGCGACGTCGGGACGTCGCACGCACACCCCGGGTAGGTGTTGTCTCGCCACGTGCCGCCGACGTCGTCGCCGCGCTCGATGATCAGGACGTCGGCCTGCGGCTGCGTCTGCAGGATGCGCGCCGCCAGTCCCATGCCGGCGAAACCGGCCCCCACGATGAGGGTGTGTACGTGTTGCGGAAGATTCACGACTTCTCCACCTTCGATTCCCACACGGGCAACAGCCGCGCGCGTAGTGATTGTTCGGCCTCGGGGGTGCGGAACAATGCCGACACCGCCAGACCGCGAACCAATTCGATACTGAGCTCGATGGCGTCGGCGTCGAACCGATCGCCGAACACCGCCGCCGACCCGCGGCGCAGAGCGTCGTTGACCTTCCGCTCGAGCGGAACCGTCGCCTCGTACAGCGCCTGGTCGGTGCGGGCGGCCACCCACAGCTCGAGGGCCGCATAGAACAGCGGGCCGGAGAAGGCGTCGGCGAGCACTTCGACGCCGCGGCCGGCATCCACTTCGGTTGCGAGGATCTCCTCCAGCCGCTTGTCCACGAGATGTTCCACGGCGGCCACCACCAGCGACTCCTTGGTCGGGAAATGGTGCAGCTGCGCGCCCCGCGACACCCCCGCCCGCCGGGCGATGCCCTGCGTCGTGGTGCGGGCGTACCCGAGCTCGACCAGCGAGTCGACGGCCGCGTCGAGCAGCTTCGTGCGCATCGCCGCGGTCCGCTCGGCCTGCGTGCGGGTCGGCTTGACCAGTTCTGTGTCAGGTGTCACACCCAGCACTGTAGGCGGAAAAAAGAAAACAGTCCAGACTGCTTTTAAGTTTCACCTGTGAGTACTTATCAACCGCCCGACGTTAATAAGTACTCACGGGCCTACGGCACCAGTCGGTACCGCAGCATCATGTCGTGGTCCTCGTGGTCGAGCATGTGGCAGTGCCACACGTAGCCCTGCAGGGGATGCGAGGTCTGCTCCATGTGGCCGTGTCCGCCTTCGGAGTGATTCATCGTGTGCGCCGACATCCCGAACGTGGCGTCCGGGTCGAAGCCGAGTTCGTCCGCGGTCGGGAACCGGACGATGATCCGGGTGATCGAGTTCGCGTCCGCGATCACCGTGTCCTTGAACCCCGACTCCCACACCTGCGGCGCCAGGTTCGGCCCGAGCACGAACGGGTCCGCCGACGGCGTCCACCGCATCCCGACCGCGGGCACCGGAACGGCCTGCATCAGGGCGTTCGTGTCGATCGCCTGCCGTCCGATCACCCGGAACGTCACCAGATGCAGGTGGATCGGATGCGGCTCGGGCGTGACGTTGACGATGTTCCACTGCTCGACGGCCCCCTGCCGGGGCACCTCGATGTCGTCGGTGGTGTAGCGCAGGTTGTTCAGCGACATCAGCGGGGACGGCTGACCGGGGCCCTGCGCGAGCTGCATCACCGATACGTTGCGCACGACCGACGGCGGCGCGACCGGCGGGAGGACGGCGAGACCACGGCTTCCGCCCCGGAGCGTCTCCGGGACGCCACCGGTGAACCCGGCGGCGGTTCCGACCCGGAACCGGCAGAACCGCGGCATGATCTGCACCCCGCGCTGCGCGACCTGCGCGGGGATTGGCTCGTCGTTGCGCAGTTCCACGGTCGTGCCGGGCGCGAGGGTTCCGAAGTCGACGAGGAGGTCCACCCGCTCGCCGGGTCCGAGCCGGACGTGGTCGGTGGCGACCGGCGCGTCGAGCAGACCGCCCTCGGCGCCGATCACCCAGAACCTCATCCGGTTTTCGAAAAACAGATTCCACACGCTGAACGATGCGGCGTTCACCATCCGCAGGCGGTACAGGCCCCGCGCCACCGACATTTCCGGCCACACCTTGCCGTTGACCACGCCCACGTCACCGGGTGTGGCGGCCTCCCAGCTGCCCTGCGGGTTCAGCGGGTTCGAGCGGACACTCTGCCGTCCGTCGTCGGTGAAGTTCTTGTCCTGCAATATCAGCGGGAGTTCGAATTCGCCCGAGGGCAGACCGAGCGGGTTGCCGCTCCGACCGGTGTCGTACTCGTCGCGCAGCAGGTACATGCCTGCCAGCCCGGCGTAGATGTTGAGCCGGGTGACGCCCATCGCGTGGTCGTGATACCAGAGCGCGCAGGCTTCCTGCCGGTTCGGGAACTCGTGCACCATCCCCTGCCCGGGCCGGATCGTGTCCTCGGGGTGCCCGTCGAACTCGGGGGGCGTCCGGCCGCCGTGCAGGTGCAGCGACGTCGGCACCTGGGTGCGGTCCTGCTCGCTCACTCCGTGGATCCGCGTGTCGACGTCGGCGGCGAGGGGGTTGCTCGCGATGTCGTTGCGGTAGGTCAGTGAGGTCAGCTCGCCGACGTGGGCTTCGATCGTCGGGCCGAGGTAGTCCATGCCGCCGTAGCCCAGGGCCGGCGACGCGGGCAGATCGGGGTGGAACACGTGCGTCGTGCTGCTGGCGTGCACCTCGACTGCGCTCCCACCCACCATCGGCAACGGCGGCAACTGTTCCCGGAACGGCTGGAGCGGCGGCGAGGAAAAGACGAACGGCCGCAGCGGATCGATCCCGAACGGGTAGGCACTCGCCGATCCCACCCCGACGGCCCCGAGCCCGGCCGTCAGCGCCAGTCCACGAACGAACGACCTACGCGGAATCCGTCGATCCATTCGGAGGAGCCCCCTGCACGGTGAGAACAGCATTGCGAATCGAGTAGCCGACGGTACCGCAACCGTTGCCCCTCTCACCGGGTTTACGGGGCGTCCCTTCGCGCAGCGACCACCCTCGTGCCAGTCTGACTCCATGACCGGTGCAGCTCCGAAGAACATGGAATGGATCCCCGGGGGCACCTTCTGGATGGGTTCGGAGGACTTCTACCCCGAGGAACGCCCCGTCCACCAGGTGACCGTCGACGCATTCTGGATGGACTCGCACCAGGTCACCGTGGCCGAGTTCCGGCGATTCGTGAAGGACACCGGCCACGTCACGACCGCCGAGATCGCCCCCGACCCCGCGCAGTACCCGGGCGCGGATCCGGCTCTGCTCGTACCCGGTTCGCTCGTGTTCACCCCCACACCGGGGCCCGTCCCGCTCGACGACTACACCCGCTGGTGGTCGTTCACACCGGGCGCGGATTGGCGCCACCCGGAGGGTCCGGGCAGCAACGTCGGCGGACGCGAACGCCATCCCGTCACGCACGTGTCGTGGTTCGACGCCCGCGCCTACGCGGCATGGGCGGGCAAGGATCTGCCGACCGAGGCCGAATGGGAGTTCGCCGCCCGCGGCGGGCTGGACCGGAAGCCGTTCGTGTGGGGAGAGGAACACGAACCGGGCGGCAGGCCCGCCGGCAACGTCTGGCAGGGACGGTTCCCGTGGGAGAACCTCCTCGAGGACGGCTTCGCCGGAACGTCGCCGGTCGGCCATTTCCGGCCCAACGGTTACGAACTCAGCGACATGGCCGGCAACGTGTGGGAATGGACCACCGACTACTTCACCACCGATCACTCCGCGAGCGGGAAGAACGTCGCGCCTGCCAGTTCCTGCTGCATTCCCACCAACCCGCGAGTCGAGACGGCGCGCGCGGAGAACCCGGACGAGCCCTACGCGCGCCGCGTGATCAAGGGCGGCTCGCATCTCTGCGCGCCCAACTACTGCCTGCGCTACCGACCCTCGGCCCGGCAGGGTGACACCGAGGAGACGTCGACGTGCCACATCGGGTTCCGGTGCATCATCCGCCCGTGACGGGCGTTCTCACCTGACGCGGATGATGACAAGCGGGCCCGAACGGTGTTCGCTCGAGGTGTGCGGTCGACGAAACTGTCTGTGGCGCTGGCCAGGGAAGCTCTGGCCGCGCGCACCGAAACGGCCAACGGCTGGTTGCAGGGCACACCTCCCGGCCGCACGGTTCGGCGCGTCATCGACGGGCTGATCGAGATCGAGCTCGTCGACCGGTCGATGACGCTCGCCGCCAGGATCTTCACGTCGGTGCTGCCCGTGATGATTGCGGCATCGACGCTGAGCGGTTGGAACGTGACCGCACGCACCATCAAGACCCAGTTCGGCTTCGACCCCACGGAACTGACGACCACGCCCGGCACTGTGGACACCACCAACCCCTCCTTCGCCGCGTTCGGGGTCGTCGGTCTGCTGATGATCGCGATCAGCGGCACGTCCTTCGCGAGGGCCCTCGCCCGGATCTACGCCAAGATCTGGAACGTCCCGTCGATCACCCTCCGAGACGCCTGGCGGTGGCTCGTCGTCCTGTTCGCCGTTGCGCTGTCGGGGACGGCGATCGGCCTGGCCGGCGAGCTCACGAGCATCCGGTTGATCGGTCCACCTCTCGCAGTCGCCGGGGAGTTCGCGGTGTGGATGGCCGTGTGGACCCTCAGCCCGTACCTCCTGACGATGGGCACGCTCAAGGGCCGTGTGCTCTGGGCGACCGGCGCGCTGACCGCCGGCGCGCTCACCGCTCTCCACGTCGGCGGGCGTCTGCTCCTGCCCCGGATCACCGCCGCAGCGCAACACCAGTTCGGGCCGCTCGGCCTGGTGTTCACCGCGATCAGCTGGCTGTTCGTCCTGTCGGTCGTGATCGTGGGGTCCGCGGTGATCGTCAAGGCCATCGCGCTCGACGAGGGTTACGTCGGGCATTACCTGCGGGGACCGGACGCTGTCGCGTCAGAACAATCCGCCGAATCCCTTACCGAGGACGACGGCGCCCATCACGAGTAGCAGCACGCTCATCACCGCGGCGTTGTTGGACTGGAGCCAGACCTTGAGGTTGTCGAGGGTTCCGCGCATCTTGTCGGCTGCGACGGCGTAGGCGATGACCGGGACGAGGACGGTCGATCCGGCCAGCACCGTGTACACGATCAGCGCCACGACCTGCTCGCCGCCGCTCACCGCGGCCGTGCCGATCCCGACGCCCGCGGACACGCAGAGCAGCAGGTTCTTGGGATTGATTGCCGCCAGCGCGAATCCGAGACCGGTGGATTTCACGAAGTTCAGGTCGTCGATGGCCTGCATCCACTTCGGTGGCTCCGCGTGGGCATTGCGGCTTCTCCATTGCCGTCCCGCGAGCAGGAGCAGCAGCACACCCAGAACCACCTTCACCCATGACGCCGTCGCCGACGGACCGTCGGAGTCGGACGTGTCGATGCTGCCGGCGAGGAACATGAAAATGCCCGTCGCAACAAGAATTCCCAGGATCCAGCCGACGCCGAAGCCTGCGCTCGCACCGCCCGCACGCTTCGACAGCAGCATCAGGATGACGGCGATGATCGGTATCGGCGAGATCGCGACACCCACGGCGAGCGGTAACAGTTCTCCGATGACTGAGCCCATGTCCGAACCGTAGGGTCGGGGCGCCGTCTCCGCCTCGCACGTGTCGGGTGAACCGCACGTGAGTGGCAAAGTGTGCTCGGGTACGCGTTGCCACTCACCTGGGGGACAGCACGCGCGCCGCGAACGCGAGGGACTCCGGCATGGAGGCCATCAGTGATTCGCGGTGGTTCTCGGCGGCGAGTTGCTGGTATTCGACGTTCACGCCGTGCTGCTGCATCTCGGCGAGCTGCGCCCATGTCAACGGAATCGGCACCGACGTGTCGGACAGACTGTGCACCACCCGCAGGGGGCGGTCGAACCCGTCGACGGGCACCTGCTGCATCTCCCGGAACAGCGCCCGGAACTGCTCGTTCCACAGGGGCGCCGCGAACAGGTCGCCGACCGAAGTGGGATGGGCGAGCAGGTACCGGCCGAGTTCCCGGCTGCAGGTCACCTTCGCCAGCTCCATCAATTCGATCCCCTTCGGCGACAGATACCGCCGGATGTCGATCTCGGGGCGCTGGTCGTCGATGCCGGCGAGGGTCAGCAACGCATAGTTCACGATTCCGGTTGTCGGCAGAGCCGGAATCGCGGGACCCGCGGCCGGGAAGAGCTGTTCGAGGTGCGTCGGCGCCGCCACGGCGACGGCACCCCGATAGTCGAGTGCGGGTGCCCGGGCGGCGGCCTCGCGGGCGGCGAAGTAGGTCGCGTGCCCGCCCTGCGACAGTCCCGTGACGATCCACCGGTCGCTGAGCACGTCGCCGTAGACGTCGTGGGCGGCCAGGACGATGTCGACGGCGTTCGCGGCGGCGGCAGGGCCGTCGAGGTAGGCATTGACACCGGGCGTGCCGATTCCCGCGTAATCCGTTGCTGCGACGGCGTATCCGGCGGCCAGCCATTGCTCGATCGCGGGCAGTTCGACGTAGTTGAACCCGGCGACGGACGGCGCGCACTGGTCGGCGACCCCGACCGTGCCGTGCGCGTAGGACACCACCGGCCAGCCGCCGACGGGGGGATCACCCCGGGGAAGGAAGATCGATCCGGTCGACTCACCGGTCGCGGTCGCGGTGCGCAGCGTCGAGTAGCGGACCCGGATGCTGTCGCCTGCCTGACCGGGGACTGCGGCGGGTGGAAGTTCGTCCTGCGACAGCAGGATTCCCGGCTGCGCGGACGCCTCGCTCGCACCGGTGAGCAGCAACAGAACCGCCGCCACCGCAGCACCGACGACTCTCATCGGCTCAGTATCCACCCGCAACCGACACGTGAGTGGCAAAGCGTGCGGAAGCACACTTTGCCACTCACGTGGGGGGAGATCAGACCAGCAGTTCGGCGATCTGAATGGTGTTGAGGGCGGCACCCTTACGCAGGTTGTCGCCGGACACGAACAGTGCCAGACCGCGACCCTCGGGGACACCCGGATCCTGACGGATACGCCCGACCAGCGACGGGTCGCTGCCCGCGGCCTGGAGCGGGGTGGGGACGTCCACCAGCTGCACACCGGGAGCCTTCGACAGGAGCTCCTGCGCACGCTCCACCGACAGCGGACGCTCGAATTCGGCGTTGATCGACAGCGAGTGGCCCGTGATCACGGGGACGCGGACGCACGTGCCCGACACCAGCAGGTCGGGCAGGCCGAGGATCTTGCGGCTCTCGTTGCGGAGTTTCTGGTCCTCGTCCGTCTCACCGCTGCCGTCGTCGACGATCGAACCGGCCAGCGGCAGAACGTTGAACGCGATCGGTGCGACGTACTTGTTCGGGGCCGGGAAGTCGACGGCGCTGCCGTCGTGCACCAGCTTCTCCGCGTCGTCGATGACGGCGCGGGCCTGGCCCACCAGCTCCTCGACACCGGCGATTCCACTGCCCGACACGGCCTGGTAGCTCGACACGATGAGACGCTGCAGACCGGCCTCGTCGTGCAGAACCTTCAGCACCGGCATCGCGGCCATCGTGGTGCAGTTGGGGTTGGCGATGATGCCCTTCGGCGGGTTCTTCGCCTGCTCCGGGTTGACCTCGCTGACGACCAGCGGGACGTCGGGGTCCTTGCGGAACGCCGACGAGTTGTCGACGACCGTGGCACCTGCCGCGGCGAACCGCGGGGCCTGCTCACGAGAGAGGGTCGCACCGGCCGAGAACAGGGCGATGTCGATGCCCTTCAGGTCCTCGTCGGACGTCGCGGACGCGTCCTCGACGACGATCTCCTCGCCGCGAAACGGCAGCTTCTTGCCCGCCGACCGCGCGGAAGCGAAGAACCG
The DNA here is from genome assembly GCF_030056915.1 of Rhodococcus sp. IEGM 1307. Classification (NCBI taxonomy): domain Bacteria; kingdom Bacillati; phylum Actinomycetota; class Actinomycetes; order Mycobacteriales; family Nocardiaceae; genus Rhodococcus; species Rhodococcus sp. IEGM 1307. Next base: position 369,773 of record NZ_JASHKW010000007.1, on the reverse strand, counting down.
GACCTTGTCCGCGGGGAAGTTCCGTTCCTCGAGGAGGGTGCGCATGACGATGCCGACCTGTCCGGTGGCACCGACGACAGCGATGGTGGTCATGATCTACCGTCCCGTTCCTGCGTGCACGACGGCTTCTTCGTCGCCGCCGAGCTCGAATGCATCGTGGATCGCCTTCACGGCCTTGTCCAGCTCCACATCCTTGACGAGCACCGAGATGCGGATCTCGGACGTCGAGATGAGGTCGATGTTGACACCGGCCTTTGCGAGAGCCTCACAGAACGTCGCGGTGACGCCCGGGTGGCTCTTCATGCCGGCGCCGACGAGCGACACCTTGCCGATGTGGTCGTCGAACAGCACCTGCGTGAAGCCGATGTCGCCCTGCAGCTTGGTCAGCTTCTCGACGGCGCGCGGGCCGTCGGCGGTGGGCAGGGTGAACGTGATGTCGGTCTTGCCGGTCTCGACCTTCGAGATGTTCTGCAGCACCATGTCGATGTTGATCTCCGCCTCGGCCACCGCGCGGAAGACCTGCGCGGCGTAACCCGGGGTGTCGGGCAGGCCGACGACGGTGATCTTGGACTCGCCGCGATCGTGCGCGACTCCGGTGATGATTGCCTCTTCCACGGGGATGTCCTCCATCGATCCGGACACGATGGTGCCCGGCTTGGTCGTGTATGACGAACGGACGTGCACAGGCACGTTGTATCGGCGGGCGTACTCGACGCAGCGGAGCATGAGCACCTTCGCGCCGCACGCCGCGAGCTCGAGCATCTCCTCGAACGACACCGTCTCGAGACGCTGCGCGTCGGGAACGATGCGCGGGTCGGCGGTGAAGATGCCGTCGACGTCGGTGTAGATCTCGCAGACGTCGGCCTCGAGGGCCGCTGCGAGGGCCACCGCGGTGGTGTCCGAACCGCCGCGCCCGAGGGTCGTCACGTCCTTGCTGTCCTGGCTGACGCCCTGGAACCCGGCGACGAGGACGATCGAGCCCTCGTCGAGCGCATCCCGGACGCGGCCCGGTGTGACGTCGATGATCTTGGCGTTGCCGTGAGCACCGGTGGTGATGACGCCCGCCTGGGAGCCCGTGAACGAACGGGCCTCCGCACCGAGCGAATGAATTGCCATCGCGACGAGAGAATTGGAAATGCGCTCACCGGAGGTCAGCAGCATGTCCATTTCGCGGGCGGGTGGGGCTGGGCACACCTGCTGAGCCAGATCGAGCAGCTCATCAGTGGTGTCCCCCATCGCTGAAACCACGACGACGACATCGTTGCCGGCCTTCTTGGTCTCGACGATCCGTTCAGCCACTCGTCGGATTCTCTCGGCGGTTGCCACCGAGGATCCGCCGTACTTCTGGACGACGAGAGCCACGCGTTTCTACCTCCAGGTCGATGAATCTGTACTGGTCCAGCTGTCGAGCTTACCGGCGGAGTCCAATCTGATCCCGGGTGAGTCCGTTCGGACGCCTATCCGAACGCCGTGTTCACGGCGTCCGCGACCCTCGCCACGGCCGCGCAGTTCGGCCCGTGAACAGTGACGACTGCACCCGCGTGACCGAGCCTGCGGGTGAACTCGTCGACGCCCGCTCCGGGCCGTGTGATGTCGATCGGCTCGCCCATCGGGCTCGTCCACCGGCATCGGTCGCCGACCGTCTCCGGCTCGGCGGGAACGGGTGGTCGGTTTTCCTTGACCGGCGACATCGTGAACGACACGGTCACCTCACTCCCGGGCACCCGATTCGGGTTCGGAAACAGCACGCAGTCGAACGGGGTGGGCGGCGATTCCGGGTCGACGACGCGTCCGCCCGCCGTGGTTCCCAGCACGTCGAGTACTTCACACGGGTCGTGGACCGCGAGCGCCACTTGATGCGCGGACGAGGCGTCACGAGTGGGCAGTCCCGACCGCATCCTGTCGATCGCCGCGTCCAGCACCGCGTCGGCGAGCGGGCAGGCGTCCTGGCCGGCGACGGTTCCGGCGCGGACGGTGGCCAGCTGCCGTTCCACCTGTTCCTGGTCGATTCCGAGGTTCAGCCGGAAGACGCGCTCACACGTCCCGCGGGTCGGGTCGGCGCCCGCACCGCGGTAGACGGTCACCCCGTCGACCGTCTCCGGCCGGGTCAGCGCCGCGTCGGACAGCATCGACGGAAGCAGGGACAACTCCACGTAGGTGGTCGCGCCGCCGGGCCCGGCCATCAACGCCGAACACACCGGCAGTTGCACGGCGGACCCGTACTGCTGGACCGTCCCGGCACCCCGCACCACGGCCACGTCGAGCAGTCCGCACGGATCGGCGTCGCGGAGCGCGTCCTCGACGTGGATGTGCCGTTGCTGCCCGGGGCTCAGTTCCTGCAGCGGAGAAGCCCCCGCAGTCCCCGACACGCTGTGCGCGCACCCGGACGTGATCACGGCGCACAGGAGCGCTGCGGCAACTTTCTTCACTCGATCCCCCCTCGAATCGGCACGAACACTACCGCCGACTCGGGATCATCGGAGGGAGGAAGGGGCGCCGTGAACAGAGCAGCCGAGTTCCCCCGGTCCGGATCGGATTCGCGACCGATTCTGCGCGCACTGCGCCGCCGCCCACCGTTGCGATTGGGGCTCGTCCAGCTCGGCTATCTGTTCGGCGGTTTTCTCCTCGGCCTCGCGCTCCCCACCCTCGACATCGGTCCCCGGACAAGTGGCACCAGCAGGGCACCCTGCTGTTCACTCTCGCCGGCGCCGTCATCACGCTGGCGAGCGTGGTGTTCTCGCTGCTGTTCCTCGTGGGTCAGTTCGGCGCCACGACGCTGACCCCGCGATTGACGCTGTTCCGCGACGACCCGCTGGTGTGGAACTCCTTCGGGATCTTCCTGGGTTTCTTCGTCTTCGCGACCACGGCGGGCCTGGTCGTCAACCAGAAGGACGCGGTGCCGGTGGCGATCCCGGTGGCGGCCGTGATCCTCACGGTCGTCGCACTCGCCGTCATGCGGATCCTGCAACTGCATGCGTTCCGCTCGATCCAGCTCGCACCGACACTCGCCGACGTCACCGCCCGCGGCGAAGCGGTGCTCGCCACCCTCTACGGCACGGAACCGGCGGGATCGGAAAGGTCGGGCGGTCCGGGCGGTGCCGTCGTCCGGTGGACCGGCACCGGCGGGATGCTGTGTCAGATCGACCTGCCGAAGCTGGCGCACCTCGCGCGCGAAGCGGATGTCCTGGTGCGGATGCGGGTCCGTGTGGGTGACGCCCTGATCCCCGGATCAGTCGTCATGAGCGTCGACGGCGCTGCCGGATTCGACAGCCGCGCGATGCTGGGATGCCTGGACGTGCGGATCGACCGGTCCTTCGACCAGGATCCGATGCTGGCGTTCCGCATCGTCGACGACATCGCCCTGCGCGCGTTGTCACCGGCTGTCAACGATCCCGCGACCGCCGCCCAGGCCGTCGACTGCGTGGGAACTCTGTTGTCGAGGATCAGTCACCGACCGGTCGACGTCGGCGACGTCGCGGACACGGAGGGAGAACTGCGCGTCGTCGTGCTCCTTCCCGACTGGGACGACTACGTGTCGGCGGCGTTCGACGAGATCGCCGACGCCGCCCGGCACCAGCCGTTCGTCGCCCGCCACCTCCTGCAGACCATCGACTCACTGATCGGTTCCGCCCCCGCGCACCGGCAGTCCGCGCTGGAACGACGCAGCGCCTGGGTCCGCGCACACTGCGACCTGCCGCCGACGTTCAGGTCGTGACCGGTGGTGTCTCGTGCCGGGCAGCGTCGTACGACGTTCGATCAGCTGCGCCCCTGATCAACTGGTCTTCACGAAGGGCGGGATCTCGAACGTTCCGTCGAACACCTCCGGCTTGGGGCTGTACATCCGGAGCAGCGGCCGGAACCCGACTGCCGGTGTCGGCAGCCAGTTGGCGCGGGCCACCGGATCGGCCGGGGCGTCCGCGCTGAGCGTGATGGTCAGCGAACCGTCGTCCGCGAACACCAGTCCCGGCGTGCGGTCACCGATCGAGTAGCGGTCGATCGGATTGTCGACGAGGTAGAAGTCCGGGAGGTCGTACATGGTGATCGACCAGAACGCGTCGACCGGTGGGGTCGGCGCGAACGTGAGTGTGTAGGTGTGATCGCCGGACAGTTCGTTGCCTTCGCTGTCGTGGTAGATCGGCGCATATGCGGCCTCGTAACCGTGGTTTCCCCACAGCCCCGCCATCGCGGCGCCGGCCCGCAGTCCCAGCGCCTTCGAGCGGTCCTCGATCCGCCAGTCGGGTGAGTCGAGGGTGCCGATCTCGAAGAAGTCGTCGTTGTAGTCGAAGGCGTGGTACATCAACTGCCAGCCGTTGACCACCTCGCTTCCTGCACCCGATTTCAGTGCGGCGACCAGTGACTGGTGCCCGGCCTCGGCACCGGCCGTGAGCACGGCCGCGAGGTCCGGCGGCGCTTCGAGGTACGGCGACGGCCCGGTCTCGAGCAACCCGAGCGGGGTGAACGCCTGTTGTGCGACGAGGTCCTGCGCGGCGGGTGGGTACTCCTGCGAGTACACCCGCAGCTTCTCCCAGAACTGAAGTTCCACGGGGACGTTCGGGTCGGGGACCGGCAGGCCCTCCGCCGGTTCCTGCTCGCCGACGGGTTCCAACGTGAGGGCCGACTGCAGTCGCTTCACCCGCTCCAGGTCGGCCTCGCCGTCGCAGGCCCACCGGCCGATGACGGTGCCCACCGCGGTGGGAAACGCGATCTGCGTCGCGCCGTCGGGGACCTCACCGGACCACCCGGGACCGGTCAACAGGTAACGGCCGGCCGCCGTTCCCGTCGCACGTTTGCCGACGTACGCGAAGTTGTCGGTCCACGCATCGACGAATTGCAGCACGTAGTACGCCCCACCGGCGTCGGGGACTCGCAGCAACTGCGGTCCGTGGCCGAGATCGATCTGCGCGATCGAATAGATGGTGTCGTTGTTGACCGAGACGAACGTGTCCTGCGGCCCGGCGAGTGTGCGGGCGTGGCTGAATTTGTTGAAGGGTCCCGCGTCGAGGCTCCCCATCCCCTCCGACACGAAGCGGTTCACCTGGTCGAGGTCGAACACCAGCGGAAAACCGTACATCCACGCCTTCGCGGCGAGTTCCTGCAATCCTGTGCTCACGACTGTCTCCTGTCATGGGCGGCTCCGCCGCCCGTGCGCCTTTGTGGTAGCGGCAGCTACCACAAAGGCGCACGGGTGCGGAGCGCCTACTGTCGGTGCGGTTCTGCGAGAGCCTCTCGCACGGTCGGATAGAGGCCGACGGGGGTCGCGCCCGAACCCGAGGTTCGTATCGTGTCCCGGAACTGCCCGATGTCCCGCGCCACACGTAGCTCGATTCCCCGGCGCGCGAGCACATCCCGCAACTGCACGAGCATTTGCGCGGCACTGACGTCGACGAACGGCGACGTCTCGGCGTCGAGGACCACCACTCGCGTGTCGTCGGTGCACATGTCCTCGATGCGGTCCTTGACGTGATCGGCGTTCGCGAAGAACAGTCCCGCCTCGACGCGCACCACGACCACGTGCGGTGTGGTCGGGAGGTCGGGGTGACGCTCGGCGTCCACCCACAGCGACCCTTCCTTCGCGAGCGCCGCGACGTGGGGACGCGACGCCCGGTAGAGCAGCAGCAGCATCGACACGCCGATGCCGATGACGAGTCCGGGCAGGGTGTCGAACAGGAGCACGCCCACCATCGCGGCGAGGGCGGCCGCGAAATCGGCTCGCGCGGCGTATCCGTAGATGCTGCCGAGCCTTTCGGTCCACACCCCGTAGAGCCGGCGCAGCGCGGAGATGTCGACGAGTTCGATGACGGCGGCGATGACCACCGCGGCGAGCGTCGCCTCGGGGAGTTTCTCGAACAGTCCGGTGAGGAACAGCAGGGTCACCACGGTCAGGACCGCGACGACGAGACCGCTGACCTGCGATTTGGCGCCGGCCCCGCCGTTGACCGCCGTCTTGGAGAGGCTGCCGTTCACCACCATCCCCGAGCACAGCCCGGAGCCGAGATTGGCTGTCCCGAGACCGAGGAGTTCCCGGTTGGCGTCCACCTCGTAGCCCTCTTTCGCGGCGTACGTCTTCGCGGCACCGAGCCCTTCGGCGAACCCGATGAGCAGCACGCCCACTGCGGGGCCGAGAAGGTCGATGTAGTCGTCGAAGCCGACACCGTCCGGCAGTCCCACCGACGGCAGACCGGAGTCGATGTGACCGACGATGTCGACACCTCGACCGTCCAAACCGAACACGGCGACCGCGGCGATACCGAGGAGGACGGCCAGCAGCGAACCGGGGACGAGCGGCAGCCACCGTGTGAATCCGAGAACCACGACGAGACTGAGCACACCGACGACGAGTGTGCCCCAGTCGATGTCGCCCAGGTGGCTGACGACTCCCCAGGCCTGTTCGAAGAAGTTGCCGTGCTCCTTCTCCACGCCGAGGAGGGCAGGAACCTGCCCGATGATGATGGTCAGAGCCAGCCCGACGATGAAGCCCTTCAGCACCGGCTCCGAAATGAACGACGCGATGAAGCCCAGACGGAGGAGCCCCGCGAGCAGCCCGGCGATGCCGGTGGCAATCGCCAGCACTGCTGTCAGGGCCGCGTACTTGCCGCCGTCCGCCCCGGCGAGCGGCGCGACGATGGCAGCCGACAGGGCGGCCGTCGCCGACATCGGCCCCACCACCAGATGCCGGGAACTGCCGGCCGCCGCGTAAAGGATCAGGGCGGGTATCGCCGCGTACAGACCGACGACAGGAGGAACTCCCGCGATGGTCGCGTAGGCCAGGGCCTCCGGTACCAGCACGGCCCACACGGTCAGGCCCGCGATCACGTCGGGCCTGACCCATCCTTTTTGATACTCCTGCAGCGAGCCGAACACCGGCCAGGTGCCGGTCGCGGAACTCACCACGTCGTCATCGTCCTAGTCCCTGGCGGTGTCCCAGGTGGTGACCGCCCAGATCACGACGACGTCGAGCGCGATGATCAGAATCGACCACAGCGGGTAGTACGGCAGCCAGAGGAAGTTCGCGAGGATCGACAGCGCGGCGATGCAGACGGCCACGACACGGGCCCAGGTGGCGCCCGTCATGAGGCCGATCGCGCTGATCACGAGGACGACACCGAGAACGATGTGGATCCATCCCCACGCGGTGGTGTCGAACTGATAGGTGTATTGGACGCCGATGACCAGCAGGTCATCGGACGCAACCGCGGCGATGCCCTGGAAGAACGAGATCACGCCGACGGTCAGCAGCAATATCGCCACTGCCAGCGACGTTCCCGCGGCAAAGCCCTGTTTGACAGGGCTGGTGGTCCTGGACTCCGGATGTGTCGTCATGTCCATGCCCTTCTCGAAAGGATGTGCTCGAACAGTGGAATCCTGCGGCTTCGCGATGGCATCGGCATCATCCGCGCCGGGTGATCCTCATCTGCAACGGATGATGTGTCGTCGTCGGCCGGGTGCAACAGTCGATTCGGGGCACCCCGTTGGCCGATTGTTGCGAAGGGACACGCGATGACCGATCCGCAGGACGTATCCGGCGCGGCGCCGGATTCTCAGTGGTCGATGCCGCGGGGCCTGATCGTGATCCTCGGCCTGGCCGCGCTCGTCGTCACCGTGGCGGGGATCCAGGTGGCCGCGTCGATAGTCGGCCCGATCTTCCTCGCGCTCATGCTGACCGTCGCGGTTCACCCGCTGCCCGAATGGCTTCACCGAAAAGGTCTCCCGACCTGGCTCGCCACGATCGCAGCGATCCTGGTCGTCAACAGCATCATTCTCGTCCTCGTGCTGTCGCTGGCCCTGTCGGTCGCCCAGCTCGCCACGCTCCTACCGGAGTACGCGGACGACTTCACCGCCCTCATCGATGACGCCCAGAGCTTCCTGAACAGCAACGGCGTGAACTCGACCGATTCCCAGACCCTGCTCTCCCAGGTGGATTACGGCAAGGTCTTCGGCTTCGTGGAGGCGATCCTGCAGTCAATGCTGGGTGTCTTCTCGAATCTGCTGTTCGTCCTCGCCCTTCTGCTGTTCATGGCCGTCGACGGAAGTTCCTACGGTGCGCGGATGCGGATCGTCACGCAGATGCGTCCCGACATCGCCACCGCTCTCACGTCGTTCTCGGCCGGGACCCGCACGTACCTGATCGTGTCCACGGTCTTCGGGCTGATCGTCGCCGTCATCGACACCGGGGCACTGTGGGCGCTGGGAATTCCGCTGCCGATCCTGTGGGGACTGCTGTCGTTCATCACCAACTACATCCCGAACGTCGGGTTCATCCTGGGGCTGGTTCCGCCGGCCCTGCTCGCACTGCTCCAGGGCGGTCCAGGACTGATGCTGACAGTCATCGTCGTGTACAGCGTCATCAACGTCATCATCCAGTCGGTGATCCAGCCGAAGTTCGTCGGTGACGCGGTGGGCCTGTCCGTGACGTTCACGTTCCTGTCGTTGGTGTTCTGGGCGTGGATCCTCGGGCCGCTCGGCGCGATCCTTGCAATCCCGTTGTCGTTGATGGCGAAGGCGCTGCTGATCGACATCGACCCGTCCACGCGGTGGGTGAACACGATTCTCAGCAGCGCTCCCACTCCCCCTGCACCGGTTCCTGCCCCCTCCCCACCGCGACACGAGAAGGAAGAATCATGACACCCGATTTCTCGGACACGACCGATTTCGAGGACTCCGACCGCGGTTTCGTCGACCGTCTCGACCCCTGCACCGTCACGAGTGGGGACGGTCGCGTGGTGTGGGACATGCAGGAGTATTCGTTCCTGAACGGTGACTGCCCGGACACCGCCCACCCGAGCCTGTGGCGTCAGTCGCAACTGTGCGCGAAGAACGGTCTGTACGAAGTCACCGAGGGCATCTACCAGCTACGCGGAATCGACCTGTCCAACATGACGATCGTCGAGGGCGAGACGGGTGTCCTGGTGATCGACCCGCTGATCTCGCAGGAAACGGCGGCAGCAGCGCTCGCGCTGTACCGGAAGAACCGTGGCGACCGGCCCGTCACCGGAGTCATCTATACGCACTCCCACATCGATCACTTCGGTGGTGTCGTCGGCGTTCTCCCGGACGGTCGCGGCGACGTCCCGATCCTCGCCCCCGAAGGTTTCCTCGAACACGCGGTCTCCGAGAACGTCTATGCCGGAACGGCAATGGGCCGGCGCGCCACCTACATGTACGGACCGCTGCTCCCCAAGGGCCCGCGCGGGCACCTCGGGGCGGGGCTCGGAACGAACACCTCGACGGGTCGACCCGGACTGATCCCACCGACCGTCGACATCACCCACACCGGCCAGGAGGAAACCGTCGACGGCATCCGGATCGTCTTCCAGGTGACGCCGGGGACGGAGGCGCCCGCCGAGATGAACTTCCTGTTCCCCGACCACCGGGCACTGTGCATGGCGGAGAACGCCACCCACAATCTGCACAATCTCCTCACGCTGCGGGGCGCGCTGGTCCGGGACCCCCGCGCCTGGTCGCGGTACCTCGACCAGGCGATCGAGATGTTCGACGGCGGCTACGACGTCGCTTTCGCCTCCCACCACTGGCCGACGTGGGGTGGCGACCGGGTGGTGACATTCCTGTCGCAGCAGCGCGACCTGTACCAGTACCTGCACGACCAGACCCTGCGGATGCTCAACACCGGGATGACGGGAATCGAGATCGCCGAGGACTTCCCGCTACCGCCTGCTCTCGAATCCGCTTGGCACGCACGTGGTTACTACGGCTCGGTGAGCCACAACGTGAAGGCGATCTACCAGCGGTACATGGGCTGGTTCGACGGCAACCCGACGTCGCTGTGGCAGCACCCACCGGAGAACGCGGCCACGCGGTACGTCGAATGCATGGGCGGTCAGGACGAGGTCCGGGCCAAGGCTCAACGGTATTTCGACGACGGCGACTTCCGGTTCGCCGCCGAACTCTCGAAGCATGCGGTGTTCGCAGACCCGTCGGACAGCGACGCGAAAGAACTGCTCGCCCGCACCTACGAGCAACTCGGGTTCGGTGCGGAGAACGCGACGTGGCGCAACTTCTACCTCACGGGTGCACTCGAACTGCGCGGCGGCATCGTCGCCCCGCCGCTCAGCGACCTCGGCGCAGACATGCTGAGCGCACTCACGATCGAGCAGATCTTCGACTCCGTCGCTCTCCGCATCAACGGCCCACGTGCCTGGGACAAGTCCCTCGTCGCGGAGTGGCACTTCACCGAACCCGAAGCGCACTACCGGACGACGCTGTCCAACGGTGCGCTCATCCAGACGGTTGCGCCGAGGACCACGACGCAACCGGACGTCTCACTGACCCTGACGAAGATGCAGTTGCTCGGACTGTTCGCCGGCAAGGGACTGGAGGGCATCGAGGTGACGGGTGACCCGTCGAAGCTCCTTGTCCTCACGGAACTCCTCGACGCACCCGACAGCGCGTTCCCGATCGTCACGCCGTAGGCGCTTCGCGCCCGTGCGCCTTTTTGGTAGCTGGGACAACCAGAAAGGCGCACGGGCGGCGAAGCCGCCTACCCGTCTGTGATGAGCGCCCACAGGCCCCGGGGCCCGCCGATCTGTGGCGAAGACCTGGTCGAGCACGCGTGCGAACTCCCGCATCTCGGTGTCGGTTGCCGGTCCGGTCATCAGCGCATCCCCAATCCCCGCGCGATGACACCGCGCAGAATCTCACTCGTACCCCCTCGCAGTGTGAACCCGGGGCGCTGCATCACGCCGGCACGGACCAGTTCGGCGAACCGTTCGCTGCCTGCCTCCGGTTCGCCGGGCAGTTCCTCGACGAGGTCCGCGATATCACCTTCGGCCTTCGTGCCGAGGACCTTCACCACGGAAGCACCGAGTTCGGCGTCGTCACCACGCCCCAGTGCCTCCGACACCGCACGGGACATGTGATGGAGTCCGAAGGTCCGGGCGACGAGCGCTCCGATGCGGGCATCGGCCGGTTGCCGTCCCTCCCCGATTTCCTCGGCCATCGCGGCGAGGATCGGGAACGTGGACATGAACCGTTCCGGGCCACTGCGTTCGAACCCGAGTTCGGACGTGACCTGCTTCCAGCCTTCGCCGATGCGGCCGAGCACCAACTCGTCCGGCACGAACACGTCGTCGAGGATCACCTCGTTGAAATGGTGGTCGCCCGACATCGACAGGAGGTGGGCGCCGGACGTCCACAATTTGGTCCCGGTGATCCGCCAGCCGCCGTCGACCCGGACCGCTTTCGTGCGGACGCTCGCGAGGTCGGAGCCCGATTCCGGTTCGCTCATTCCGATCGCCCAGCTGATCTCGCCGCCCGCGATTCCGGGGAGGAACCGCTGCTTTTGTTCCTCGGTGCCGTAGGTGAGCAGCGACGGTGCGGCCTGCCGGTCCGCGACCCACTGTGCGGCGACGGGCGCGCCGACGGCCAGCAGTTCTTCGGTGACGACGAACCGCTCCATGAACGTGCGGCCCTGCCCTCCGTACTCCGCCGGGATCGTCATGCCCAGCCAGCAGCGGGCTGCGAGGGCCTCCGTGAAGTCCGGATTCCACCGGGTGAGCCAGTGTCCACACCGGGTGTGAACACGCCGGCGTCGATCTGCTCGCCAGGAACGCTCGCACCTCGGCCCGCAACGCGTCGAGTTCATGATCGGGTGGGCCCGCGGCCGGCACCACTTGTGTGTGCATGCTGTCTACTTCCGTCGACGAGTGTGTCGAATGCTTCCGCAGGCTCACGCCTGCAACGCGGCTTTAGCCAATTTTCTCAGGTCCCCGCGGAGTGACGGACTCCGAATCGGGTGCACGATCGCGATGACGAAGTAGTCCGAACACCATCACGACAGCGTGGCGTTCCCGTTCGGTAAAACACGTTCACCCACACAAAACAACGCATTCTCGCTAAAATCGTCCCACCGGCCCACTGCGTCGGGGATTGGCGTTTGTCGAAGATCGTTTCTCGGTGCAGCGAGAATTGGGGGTCGGCGTGACGGCAGCACCTCTCGGCGAATTTCATCTGAGCACTCGAATACCTACGAGTGCAGGGGGTCGGACGGTTACCCGGACCCGCTTGCACACCATGCTCACCGAAGCGCTCACCGACGACGCCCATCCCTGCCCGGTGGCGCTCGTCTGCGCACCTGCCGGGTCGGGAAAGACGCGGGCCGTGGCCGACTGGGCGCGGGAACTGCTCGCCGCGGGCGACGCTCCGACCATTGCGTGGCTCACGATCGAGGAGCGGCACAACGACCTCGACGTCGTCCACCGGGCGATCCTCCGCTCACTCACCGACACCGGGAATCCTCGCGTGCAGAAAGCATGCGCCGGGCTCGATTCCGAGGCATCGGACCTCGGCGCGCAGTTGTCGGCCGCGTTGCACGAACTCGGCGAGAACATCTGGATGGTCATCGACGACGCCCACCTCCTCCGCGACACCGACGTACTCACCGACCTCGAGTCGTTCATGCGCTGGCAACCTCCGATGCTGCGAACGGTCATCATCGGACGGTTCGAGCCGCCGCTGGCATTGCAGCGACTTCGCCTGGACGGCAAGCTGTTCACGCTCTCGGCCAAGAATCTCGCCTTCACGTCCGACGAGGCGGCCGAGATGCTCGACGAACACGACGTCGTGCTGAGCGCGGACGATCTCGACGCGCTGATGGATCGCACGGAAGGCTGGGCTGCCGGAATTCGTTTGGCGGGAATGTCTTTGGAAGGACATCCGGATCCGAGCCGGTTGATCGCCGAGTTCACGGGCGACCGCCGGGCGGTCGCCGATTATCTCATCGAAGAGGTCCTCGCCGGCCAGACCGACGAGATGCGCGAGTTCCTCCTGCGCACGTCCGTACCGGCCTCGTTCACAGTCGAACTCGCGGAGAAGCTCACAGGCTGCACGGATGCGCACGGCAACATCGACTGGCTCGAACACCACAATTTTCTGATCAGCCGAATCACGGACAGCCCCACGCACTATCGTTACCATCCGCTGCTGCGGAGCTATCTGCGGGCGGAGATCAGCCGGATCGGGCACGTCGAAGTCGAGCATCTCGAATTGACGGCCGCCCACTGGCACGACGAATTCGGGGACGCGCTGCTCGCACTCGAACACGCGGTGAACTCCGGTGATCACGACGAGATCGTGGCGCTGCTCGCCCGGACTTCGCTGGCCCTGATCGTCGGAGGTCATGGAGAGGCCGTCGACCGGCTCCTCACCCGGGCACCCCGATCTTCGCAGGACCACCCGTCGGCGCGGCTCATCCGCGCCGCCGCGGCGCTCGCATCGGGCAACATCCCGGTGGCCACGTCCACCCTCGAGCTTCTCGACCGCAGGCGGTCGGGGTTGCTGGTGGACGGTGCCGCCGAGTCCCGGTTACACCTGCTGCTCCGCGAATCGCTCCGAGTGCAGACAGCGATCGGCACCGGCGACATCGAGACCGCCCTGAACCGGCTGCGCAGCGTGGGTGTCGGATCGAGCGGCGATCCCGACCTCGACGCGTTCGTCCTGCTCCAGGAAGGGCGCGCGCTGCTGTTCCTCGGGCGGAACGACGAGTCGGAGGTCGTGCTCGGGAAGTCACTGGCCCACGCTCGACTCGGCGATGCGCCGCTGGGCGTCATGTACTGCCTGGGAACTCTCGGCGGCGTCGCGATGTCGCGGGGAGACGTGGTGCGGGCGTCCGCACTGGCCGACGAGGCACTGGCGATCGGCCGGACCCATTCCGCAACGGGCGATCCGACATTCCAGCTGGCGAAGCTCATCGACTCCTGGTGCCGCTACATTCGGATGGACCCCGATGCCGCACGTCTCGCCGCCGAGTCCGCCGAGGCGCTGCGTCGCGCAAATACCGAGACGGCGGGTTTCGCCGACGGCGCCGCCACCCTGTTCGGTCTCGACGAGACCGGAAACCGGCACAGTTCGGTGACGACGCTGCACGCGGAGAGCCCCGTGTCGTCCTCGTTGCCGGTTCCGCCCGGCATCCGGGCGGTGTTGCTGCCAGCCATCCAGTACGCCTATCTGTTCGCCGGCGAGACGGGGTGGGCGCACGAGCTGGCGTCCGAGACGCATGCCCTTCTCGGACCCACCGGCGACACAGCCGTCGTCGAGGCGATCGTCCATCTGCACCTTCATCGCCTCGACCTGGCACGTAAGACACTCCAACCCGTCCTGGACGGTGAACTGGAGTGCGCGGCGGGAACCAACCTGATCGCGGCATGGCTCGTCGACGCGTCGATCGCGCTTGCCCGCAAACATGATTCACGAGCCCACAGCGCGCTCACCGAAACGTTGCGTCTCGCCGAACCGCAGTCGGCGTTGCGCCCGTTCCACGACTGCGGACCGCAGATCCGGGAACTACTCGTGCGGAGCACTGGCCGGTTCGGTGTCCTCGAACCCTTCGCGGAGAGGCTCCGAGCGTCGTTCCCGCGGTCGGAGAGTGCTGCGTCCGACATGTTGACTCCCCGCGAACTGGAACTCCTCGTGGAACTTCCGTCGTGGCGGACCGCCGAGCAGATCGCCGCAGATCTGTGCGTGTCGGTGAACACCGTGAAGACCCACCTGCGCGGGATCTACCGCAAACTCGGCGTCACCTCCCGCCGCGACGCCATCGCCGCCGCGCAACACAACGGTTTGCTCTGAGCCGGTTCACCACTTGCGGGTGAGGCGCGTTGCCGTTTCGTCGGTCACCCTGAAATCTACGGCTGACCGAGTTCTGGAACGACGATGCGAATGAAGGAGCCCGCCGTGGTGCGTCCTGAATCGAACTGGCCCGGCAAGGTCAGGTACGCCTTCCTGATCAGCGGCGCCCTGTCCGATCGGGTGCTGGCCGCGTTCCCCGAGTTGGACGTCTCGGACGTCACGACCGGTGACACCACGCTCTACGGCCCGGTCGACAGCCCGACAGATCTCCGGGGCATGCTGGCACGCTTCGACGCGCTGGGACTGACCGTCATCGAGATGCGGCGGCTACCGGACTGACCCGGCGTCGGGGTTCAATGGATGGAGGGCCCAGGGAGGCGGTGAAGCCGATGTGAGCGGCGAGTTCGAACCGGGCACGGTGTTTGCCGGCTACGTGATCGAACGGGTTCTGGGACGAGGCGGCATGGGTACCGTCTACCTCGCCCAGCATCCCAACCTGCCGCGCAAGATCGCCCTCAAACTGCTCGACACGTCGTGGACGAACGACGACTACGTCCGGTCACGTTTCGAATCGGAAGCAGACCACGCCGCGCATCTCGATCATCCCAACATCGTCACCGTCCACGACCGCGGCCGCGAAGGCGGCAGGTTGTGGATCGCGATGCAGTACGTTCCCGGCAGCGACGCCAGGAAAGCGCTCGGCTCCGGCGCCCTGGACGTCGAACGCGCCGTGCACATCGTCAGCGAGACAGGGAAGGCACTCGACCACGCCCACGAGGCCGGGATTCTGCACCGCGACGTGAAGCCGGCGAACATCCTGCTCGCGCCGGGCGACCCCGAACGGGTCCTGCTCACCGATTTCGGCACCGCCAAGGCCCTGGACGAAACACATCAGCTGACCCGCACCGGGATGTTGGTGGCGACCCTGCACTACGCCGCGCCCGAGCAGATCGAGGGCGAGAAACTCGACCATCGCGTCGACATCTACGCGTTGGGCTGCACCTTCTTCCACCTGCTCACCAACGAACCGCCGTACCCCGGTAACACCGCGTCCTCGGTGATGCACGGCCATCTGAACGGACCGATTCCCCAGCCGAGCGTGGTGCGCCCCGGGCTGCCCGCCGGTGTCGATGCGGTCGTCGCGCGCGCCATGGCCAAGAACCGCGAAGATCGCTACTCGACCTGTCGTGAGTTCAGCGACGCCGTCCGCGCGATCGAGTGGACCGGGCCCGGCCACGTGACCCGGCCTGCTGCCCTGGTCGACCCTGCCTCGACCACCCGCGCGAGCGGTCCGGACGTGACCCGTCCCGACACGGTGCCGGGTGCGGCGCCCACGAAACCGGCAACGGTCGGGGGGCGGCGGACGCGCCGGGTGCTCGCCGCGCTGCTGGCCGGCGTCCTCGTCCTCGTCGTCGCGGCCGTCGCCTATGTCGCCTGGCCGGGAGAGGAGTCGACGAGCGCGCAGGTCGAGCTCCCGCTGACCGGTCTACAGGGTCCGGCCGGGCTCACGGTCTCGGGCACCGGAGACCTGTACATCGCCGACAGCGCGGCCAAACAGGTCCTGAAAGTGAGCGCCGGGACGTACGAGCAGACAGTTCTTCCCTTCACGGGACTCGAGGTTCCGCAGGGAGTCGCGGTCAGTGCGTCCGGCGACGTGTACGTCTCCGATCTGGTGACCAACACCGTGACGATGCTGCACGGCAGCACCCAGGTGCCGCTGCCGTTCGCCGGTCTCGACCAGCCGTTCGGAATTGCACTCGGGCCGGACGCCACGCTGTATGTCGCCGATACCCTGAACAATCGGGTGATGTCGCTGCACGACGTCACCGCGGCTCCCGTCGCGGTGCCGCTGACGGTAATCGGCCCGTTCGCCGTCGCCGTCAGTGAACACGGGGATCTCTACGTCGGCACGCCCAACAAGGTTCTCGCGTGGAACGCCGCCACCCATGCCCAGAGCTATCTGCCGTTCACCGACCTCCAGAGCGTCGGTGGTGTCGCGGTCGACGACGAGGGAACCGTGTACGCCATCGATCAGAACCACAATCGCGTTCTGCGGCTGGCCGCTGGTTCGGACGAGCAGGAGGTTCTCCCGTTCTCCGGGCTGGACCAGCCGGAGGGGATCGCCGTGTCGAGCCGAGGCGACGTGTACGTCGCGGACACCGACAACAGCAGAGTGGTCATGCTGCCCGCCGGAAGCTGACCGCTCGCGCTCAGGCCTGGCGCGCCAGATCGAAGCCGAAGGATTCCGCGACGGCCTCGTCCACCCGGCCGTGGTGATTGGCGAGCAGTTCTTCACGCTCGTTCGCGGAGAGTCCACCCCAGATGCCGTACGGTTCACCGACACTGAGCGCATGCTCCCGGCACTGCACCAGCACGGGGCATCCGCGGCAGATCATCTTGGCGCGGAAGTCCCGCATCTCGCGTGCCCGGCCACGTTCGCGGTCGGGGTGGAAGAACGTGGACGACTCGTAGCCGCGGCATGCGGCGTCCCTCTGCCAGTCCCACACCTCGGCGACCGGAATGGGAAGACTCAACCGATTGGACATTGCACTCCTCCAGATACTCGTGAGCCGTTGTGTGCGAGCCCGAGAACTCGTTCCCGGGCCAGATCGGCGGCGCCGACGATGCCGACGTTCGCGCCGAGTTCAGCCAGTCGCACCTCGGCGACCGGTCGGTGTGCGCGTCCGGTGAGACGGTTCTCGAACGCGGCGGCGGCGGGACCGCGCAGCAGTTCGCCCGCCTCGCACACTCCCCCGCCGATGATGAACAGGTCGGGGTCGAAGAACGCCGCGATGTCCGCCATGCCATGACCCAGCCAGGAACCGATCACCCGGAAACACTCGAGCGCGGCGGGGTCGCCCTCCTGCGCGGCCGCGGTGATGTGCAGGCCCGTGATGGCGTCCGCCCGTCCGCCGGCGCGGGTCAGGAGGTCGGCGGCGGAACCGGGCGAGACGTTCGCCAGATCCTGCGCCTCGCGGACGAGCGCCCGCCCACTGGCGTAACGCTCCCAGCAGCCGTGGTTGCCGCAACCGCATCGGCGACCGTGCGGTTCGACGTTGAGATGCCCGAATTCCGCGGCCACACCGAACTTGCCGCGATGGAGCACGCCGTCGACGACGATGCCGCCGCCGATCCCGGTTCCGACCGTGAGCACGACGACGGTCTGCCCCGTCCGCCCGGCCCCGAAACGCGCCTCGCCCCATGCCGCGGCGTTGGCGTCGTTCTCGACCACCGTCGGCAGTCCGCACGCCGCTTCGACCACCTCACCGAGAGGCTCGTTGCGCCAGGCCAGATTCGGGGCGAAGAGCACGGTGCTCAGGTCCGCGGCGACGAAGCCGGCCGCGCCGATGCCGACCGCCTGCACCGGGTGGGTGTCCGCCAGTTCGCGGACGAGTTCGGCGATGACGTTCTCGACACGGCGCGCATCGTGGGACGGGGTGTCACGACGCACCATCCGGTGGATGACTCCTTCGGTGTCGACCACGCCGGCTGCGATCTTCGTGCCACCCACGTCGATGCCAATTGTCAGAGCCATGTCTCGTGTCCTCTTCAAATCTGCGAGTGAGGGGTGTCACGCTGACAGTAGAGGACCTTTGGATTTTCATCAATACACACTTCCGTCTTTTCGAGAACAAAGCCTGCTCGCCTCCAAGTGGACAAGCACTGTGATCTAGGCCATAGTTCTTCCTCGTCGGTACCTGCCGACACACCCCTAACACTCGGATCGTCCGGCACGTTCCTGCCGGTGGAGGGATTCATTTCTCATGGCAACAATCACGTACGACCGCGCGACCAGGCTCTTTCCCGGCTCGGACGTCCCCGCGGTCGATCAACTCGACCTGCACATCGAGGACGGCGAGTTCCTCGTCCTCGTCGGCCCGTCCGGCTGCGGCAAATCCACCTCGCTGCGAATGCTCGCCGGACTCGAGGACGTCGACGGCGGGCAGATCCTGATCGGCGGCCGCGACGTCACGCATTCCGAACCCAAGGACCGCGACATCGCGATGGTCTTCCAGAACTACGCGCTGTATCCCCACATGACCGTCGCGGAGAACATGGGCTTCGCCCTCAAACTCGCGGGTACCGACAAGTCCGAAATCCGCAGGCGCGTGGGGGAAGCCGCCGACATGCTCGACCTCGGCGCCTACCTGGACCGCAAACCCAAGGCCCTCTCCGGCGGCCAGCGACAGCGGGTGGCGATGGGCCGCGCCATCGTCCGGCAACCCCAGGTATTCCTGATGGACGAGCCGCTGTCGAACCTCGACGCGAAACTCCGGGTGCAGACCCGCACCCAGATCGCCCAACTCCAGCGCCGACTCGGCACCACCACCGTCTACGTCACCCACGACCAGGTCGAGGCCATGACGATGGGCGACCGGGTCGCCGTCCTCAAGGGCGGCGTGCTGCAGCAGTGCGCGTCCCCTCGCGAGCTCTACCGCCGGCCCGCGAACGTCTTCGTCGCGGGATTCATGGGTTCACCGTCGATGAACCTGTTCACCGTGCCCGTCACCGACGGCGGGGTGCAGATCGGTGACCAGCTGGTTCCCGTTCCCCGCGACGCCCTCACCGCGGCGGGCGGGCGTGAGGTGATCTTCGGGATCCGGCCCGAGCATGTCGAGATCGCCGACTCCGGCGGACTGAAACTCGAGATCGACGTCGTCGAGGAACTCGGCTCCGAGGCATTCGTGTTCGGCCGCACCACGGTCAACGGCCGGGTCGAGAGCCTGGTCGCACGGGTCGACTGGCGGAACCCACCCGAAAAGGGCCAGGTCGTGCACGTCCGCGTCGACGAGGCACACGCGCACCTCTTCGCCACCGACGCGGCGGGCGAGCGTCTCGTGCGCTGACGTCAGAGTTCCGGAGGGCGGGCGGTCGAGCCCCGAACCACCAGGTGGGTCGGGAGCACGACCGCCCGTTCCGCAGGTTCCCGTCCGCTGAGCAGTTCCACGACCACCCGGCCGGCCGCCGCGCCCTGTTCCCCGACCGGCTGCCGCACCGTGGTCAGGTCTGCCAGCTCGGCCGTCGGGTGATCGTCGATCCCGATCACCGACATCCCGGCCGGAACGGGAACCCCCGCACGTCGCAGCGTGCGCAACGCTCCGACGGCGACCTCGTCGGAATGGCAGAACACTGCGGTGGGCACCTCGGCACGGCTGAGCAGCAGTTCCATGCCGCGCTCACCGCCCTCGATTCCCCAGGGAACTGTCGCCGTGCAGTCGTCGTCGAGTCCGGCGTCGGCGAGAGCGGCATGGAACCCCGCCACCCGGGCGATGTCGCCCTCCCAGTACTGACCCTCCGGGTCCACGGTGCGGATCATTCCGATCCGGGTGTGGCCGATCCTGATCAGGTGCCCGACGGCCTGACGCGCGGCCAGCTCGTCGTCGATCCGGACGGACGGGAACTCGCCGGCGTGCGCGCCGATGACGACCACGGTCACATCCATCTCCTCGAGCCGCGCCCGCTCCGGTCCGGTGAGAGGAAACGCCACGGCGATGACGGCATCGACCTTGCGGCGCAAGGGAAGCCGTTCGAAGAACGATTCGCGCTGGGACGACTCCTCGAGGCAGTACAGCAACACGTCCAGGTCCGCGGCGCGGAGTTCGTGTTCGATGCCGGCGAGAATCCGCGAGTAGAACCAGGCGTCGATCCACGGCACCACGACGGCCACCCGGCCCGTCGCGCCACCCGACAGCTTCGACGCCTCGGGTGAGATGACGTACGCCAACTCGTCGGCGGCCCTCTGAATTCGCAATCGGGTCGCCTCGGAGACGCCGCGTTCGCCGCGCAACGCGCGCGAGACGGTGGCGATCGAGACTCCGGTGCGGCGCGCGACGTCGGCCATGTTGACGGACTGCTTGGGGATCACGTTCCCACAGTAAGCGAGCAACGCAAATATTTGCGTTGAATCCTCACAGAATCCGTGGCGCTGAAGTGCGCAAAAGAAATCTCACTGCTCGAGTTGACAGGCACCTGTGACGTGCCTCACGCTCTTTACGCAAACGTTTACGCATCACATTCCCCCATCCCATCCCCCCACCGAGGAGATTCGATGACCCAGTCCGTGGAGTCGACCGCAACCACCGTCGCGAGCCGGCACCCAGAAGCCTGGTGGAAGACGGCCGTCGTCTACCAGGTCTACATCCGCAGCTTCGCCGACGGGAACGGCGACGGCATCGGCGATCTCACCGGCTTGCGTTCCAAGCTGCCCTACCTCGCCGACCTCGGCGTCGACGCCGTGTGGATCAATCCCTGGTACCCGTCGCCGATGGCGGACGCCGGCTACGACGTGGCCGACTTCCGTGACATCGAGCCGTCGTACGGCACGCTCGCGGAGGGGGAGGCGTTCATCGCCGAGGCCCACGAGCTGGGGATCCGCGTGATCCTCGACATCGTGCCCAACCACACCTCCAGCGAGCACCGCTGGTTCGAGGCCGCCCTCCGCGACGAGCCCGGGGCACGCGACCGGTACATATTTCGCCCGGGCCGCGGTCCGGCAGGCGACGAGCCGCCCAACGACTGGCAGAGCGCGTTCGGCGGTCCCGCATGGAGCCGCCTGGACACCGGCGAGTGGTACCTGCACCTCTTCGCTCCCGCCCAGCCCGACCTCAACTGGGAGCACCCCGAGGTCCGGGCGGAGTTCGAGGACATCCTGCGCTTCTGGTTCGACAAGGGCGTCGACGGTTTCCGGATCGACGTCGCCCACGGCCTGGCCAAGGATCCCGCACTCCCCGATGCCGGTGAGCGCCTTCCCGGTTCGCAGCACACCGACCCCCACCCCGCGTGGGATCAGGATGCCGTCCACGAGGTGTACCGGGGCTGGCGGGCCGTCGCCAACACCTACGCCGACCGCGTCTTCGTCGCCGAGGCCTGGGTGCCCGGCAACGACCGCCTGGCCCGGTACCTGCGCCCCGACGAGCTGCACACCGCGTTCCAGTTCGACTTCCTGCGCGCCCCTTGGCGTTCTGTGAGCATCCGCGCCGTGATCGACGACGCGCTCGAGCAGGCGGCCACCGTCGGCGCACCCGCCACGTGGGTGCTCTCCAACCACGACGTTCCCCGCACCGTCACCCGCTACTCGCGCTCACAGCCCGACCACCTGGTCGAAACCGACTGGGAGCGGGCCCGCTGGGCGCTCGAGGAACCGAACCACGAACTGGGTCGGCGTCGTGCCCGCGCGGCCGCGCTGCTGCAGCTGGCGTTGCCGGGCACCGCATACATCTACCAGGGCGAGGAACTCGGACTGGAAGAGGTCGAGGACCTTCCCGACGAGGTCCGGCAGGATCCGACGTGGTTCCAGACCGGTTTCACCGACCGCGGCCGGGACGGCTGCCGGGTTCCGATCCCGTGGTCGAACGACGCAGTGCCGTACGGCTTCTCCCCGTTCGACGCGGAGGAGGACACGTGGCTTCCGCAGCCGGGGCACTGGGCCCCGCACACCGCGGAAGCGCAGGCCGGCCACCCCGAGTC
This sequence comes from Rhodococcus sp. IEGM 1307, assembly GCF_030056915.1. Lineage (NCBI taxonomy): Bacteria > Bacillati > Actinomycetota > Actinomycetes > Mycobacteriales > Nocardiaceae > Rhodococcus > Rhodococcus sp. IEGM 1307. Next base: position 347,726 of record NZ_JASHKW010000007.1, on the reverse strand, counting down.
GTTCCTCACGCTGTACCGCGAGGCGCTCGAACTGCGACGAGAATTCTTCGACACCCCGCATGCCGTCGAGTGGCTCGACACTCCCCGCGACGTGCTCGCGTTCACCCGCGGCACAGTGCAGTGCTGGGTGAACACCGGCGCCGAACCGATCACACTGCCCGAAGGACTGACCGTCGTACTCGGTTCGGTCGCCGACATCACCGGCGGAGTTCTCCCGTCCGACGCCGCGGTGTGGCTGTCGGAACCGGGCGCGGGTGAATCACGATGAAGCGCGTCGCCGCCTGCGCGGTGGCCGTCGGCGTCCTGTTCGCGGCGACGTCCTGCGCCGATCAGGGCCTCGACGCCGCCGCGCAGGCGGAGAAGGAGAACCTCGACGGCCGCGGACCCATCACCTACGTGCAGGGCAAGGACAACTCGAACGTCATCCGGCCGCTGATCGACGAGTGGAACGCCACCCATCCCGGGGAGAAGGTGACGTTCAAGGAACAGTCCGACCAGGCAGACCAGCAGCACGAGGACCTGGTGCAGCACTTCCAGTCCCGCGACTCCGGGTACGACGTCGCCGTCGTCGACGTCGTGTGGACCGCCGAATTCGCGGCCCGCGGATGGCTGCAACCGCTCGAGGGCCCGATGGCGATCGACACGTCCGGGCTGCTCCCCGCGACGGTCGCGGGGGCCACGTACGGGGACGTCCTGTACGCGGCCCCGCAGACCAGTGACGGCGCCCTGCTCTACTACCGCACCGACCTGGTGGATCATCCGCCCGCCACCTGGGACGAACTCCTCGGCGCATGCGGGACGGCACAGCACGCCGGAATCGGCTGCTACGCCGGGCAGTACGCCAAGTACGAGGGGCTGACCGTCAACGCGTCCGAGGCCATCAACACCGCGGGCGGGTCGATCCTCGGACCGGACGGCGTGACCCCGACGATGAACACCCCGGAAGCCAAGGCGGGCCTCCAATCGCTCGTCGACGCCTACCGTTCGGGTGCCATCCCCCGCGAGTCCGTCACGTTCCAGGAGGAGCAGGCACGGCAGGCGTTCCAGAGCGGCGACCTGCTGTTCATGCGCAACTGGCCGTACGCGTACAGCCTGATGGACGGTCAGGGCAGTTCCGCAGTGTCGGGCAAGTTCGCGGTGGCGCCGCTGCCGGGGAAGAGCGGGCCCGGTCACTCGACACTCGGCGGGCACAGCGCCGCGATCAACGTGTACTCCGAGCACAAGGCGACCGCCTCGGACTTCCTGAAGTTCTTCCTGGAGAAGAAGTCACAGGCATTCTTCCTGTCGCAGGGATCGCTCGCCCCCGTCCGCGCCGACGTCTACGACGACCCGGAACTGATCGAGCAGTACCCGTACCTCCCCACGTTGAAGACGTCGATCGAGAACGCCGTGACCCGGCCGGTCACCCCGTTCTATCCCGCGGTCACCCGGGCCGTGCAGAACAACGCCTACGCCGCGATCAAAGGCGAGAAGACGGTGGACCAGGCCGCCGCCGACATCCAGTCCGCGATCGCCGCGGCCGGGTCCTAGAGGAGACAGCCGATGACCGTTCACGAACTCTCACTCGAGAAGACGCCCGCTCCCCCACGTCGGGACGGCGCGAGATCCGGCGAACCGCAGGGCGCGCGACCGCGGAAGGGCCGCAGCAAGGCGGCGATGTTCCTGATCCTGCCGACCATGATCCTGCTGGGCATCGTCGTTCTGTACCCGGTGGTCAGTGCCATGGTGATGTCGCTGTTCAAGGACCCGACGATCGATCCCGCCACCGGCAAGTTCGTCGACCAGGGTTTCGCGGGTCTGTCGAATTACACGCACTGGCTGTTCCAGCGGTGCACCGACACGACCGGAGCGTCGGTGTCCTGCCCCGGCGGCACGCTGGGGTCGCTGTTCTGGCAGTCGATGTGGGTCACCGTGTTCTTCACCGTCGTCACCGTCGCCATCGAGGTCGCGCTGGGACTGTGGTTCGCCACCATCATGAACCGGGCGTTCCGCGGTCGGGCACTGCTGCGCACCAGCATTCTCGTGGCGTGGGCCATCCCGACCGCCGTCACCGCGAAGCTGTGGTACTTCGTCTTCGCCTACGACGGCATCGCCAACAAACTGCTCGGCACGGAAATCCTGTGGACCGGTGACACGTGGCCCGCCCGGTTCGCCGTCGTGATCGCCGACGCCTGGAAGACCACACCGTTCGTGGCGTTGCTGATCCTCGCCGGACTGCAGATGGTGCCCGCCGAGGTGTACGAGGCGGCGCGGATGGACGGCGCCAATGCGTGGCAACGATTCCGGTCGATCACATTGCCCCTCATCAAGCCGGCCATCCTGGTGGCGGTCCTCTTCCGGGTGCTCGACGTCCTGCGGATCTACGACCTCCCGGCGATCCTCACCGGCGGCGGTGGCGGCGACGGCACCGCCACCACCACGCTGTCGATCCTGGTGATCGACCAGATGCGCCAGGGATTCAACAGCGCGTCCGCCCTCTCCACGATCACGTTCCTGTTCATCTTCGCCGTCGCCTACGTACTGGTGAAGGTGATGGGCGTCAACGTGATCGACACCCAAGAGCAGCAGCGAAAGGCCTGATCCATGTCCACAGCAGTCGTCACACCGGGGATCCCCCGTGCCGCGGTGGCACGCCGGCGCCGGGCACCGTCGCTCGCCTCCATCCGCACCTACCTGGGCCTGGCGGTGATCGTCGTCTGGGGTCTGGCCCCGGTCTACTGGATGGTGGTCACCGCCTTCCGCCACTCCGACTACACGTTCGACACCACCCCGTGGCCCACCCACGTCACGCTGGAGAATTTCGCGAGCGTGTTCTCGACGGAGGCGGGCAACCACTTCGCCAGGGCACTCGTCAACAGCACGATCATCGGCGCCGTCACCACCGCGATCGGTCTGGTCGTCGGAGTCGGCACCGCGTACGCGCTGGCGCGACTGCAGTTCCGGGGAAAGCACGTCGTCCTCGGAATCATCCTGGCGGCGTCGATGTTCCCGGGTGTCGCCGTCCTGACACCGCTGTTCCAACTGTTCACGTCGATGGGCTGGTTCGGCACCTACCAGGCGCTGATCATCCCGAACATCTCGTTCGTGCTGCCCCTCACCATCTACACCCTCACCGCGTTCTTCAAGGAACTGCCGTGGGAACTCGAGGAGGCCGCCCGAATCGACGGGGCCAGCAGGCGGCAGGCCTTCCGAATGGTGTTGCTGCCCTTGGCCGCGCCGGGACTGTTCACCACCGCGATCCTCGCGTTCATCGCGTCGTGGAACGAATACCTGATCTCCAGTCAGCTGTCCAACGACGTGACCCAGCCGGCCACCGTCGCCATCGCACAATTCGCGGGCAGCAAGCCGCACGAGGAGCCGTTCACGTCCGTGATGGCAGCGGGAACGGTCGTGACCATCCCGCTCGTCATCATCGTGCTGCTGTTGCAGCGGCGCATCGTGTCCGGCCTCACCGCCGGCGGCGTCAAGTAGCCCGTGCGGCTCCGCCGCCCGTGAGTACTTATTAACCGCCCGCGGTTAATAAGTACTCACGGGTGCAGGTCGGCCCGGTACTGCCTCGGCGTCTTCCCGAACCACCGCCTGCAGGAACGGTTGAGGGTGCTCTGTTCGGTATAGCCGAGCAGTCCCGCGATCTGGCCGAGATGAAATCCCGGTTCGGCGAGGTATCTCGCCGCCTGGGCGCGACGTTCCCGTTCGATGAGGTCCTGGCATCGCACACCCTCCTCGGCCAGCCGCCGTTGCAGCGTGCGCGGATGCATCGACAGTTGGTCGGAGATGGCCTCAGCGCTGCAGTGGCCGGTGGGCAGCAGACGCCGGGCCAACTCGGCCACGCGTTCGGACAGCGCCGCGGTGCTCGGCAGGTAATGCGTTTCCAGGTATTTCGTGGCGATGCGCCGGGTCTCCGGATCTGCGCTGTCGATCCGCCGGTCCGCCAGGACTCGGGGCAGTTCGAACCCGCACCACGTCTGACCGAACAGGACGGGGCAGTCCAGCGCGCCGCGGTAGGCGGCGTCCGACCCGAGTTGGTCGTGCACGAACGAGATCAGCGAGGGACGCGCGTCCGGGCCGCCGAGTAGCCGAAGGATGCGGACGCCGTTGGCCATCGCCAGCTCGTATCCCTGAGGCAGATAGGGCAGCGACGGTTCCGTCATCTCGTAGACGAACCGGACGTCGCCTGCGGTGCGCGGCTCGACGGTCAGCTTCAGGGCGGGCGAGTGCACGTAGAAGTAGCGGGCGATCGCCTCGAATGCGCCGTGCACGGTCTGGGCGTTCCGCGCGATCACGGCGACGGGCCCGAGGATGTCCAGGCCCTGCCAGTGCGAGAGCCGGAGCCCGAAGTCCGGGCAGCCCAGGTCGGCGGCGCCGGCCTCCAGCACGTGCACGACCGCCTCGAACGACACGAACGCGTCCTCCTCGTGCTCGACTCCCGGTGGAATGTGGAAGCGCGCGAGGGACGACTCCGGGTCGGCGCCCAGCTCCCGCATCAGGTCGCCGTACCCCCAGAGGTTCGTGGCCCGGATCAGACTTCCCACGGGGTCAACTCTCTCCTCTCGCCGGAAACGATGTCGGGAAATGCTAAAAGCATGTCCGAAAGTGTCAAGACCTGTGACGTGGCACACAGTCATTCTGTTTGTACCCCATCCTGCGAATCCAGCAGGCAGAAGCGCGAGGAAGCCATGAGCACGACACATTTCGACGTTCTGATCATCGGTGCCGGACTGTCCGGCATCGGAACGGCCTGCCAGGTGACGGCCGAGTTCCCCCACAAGAGCATCGCGGTGCTGGAGCGCCGCGAGCGGCTGGGCGGTACGTGGGACCTGTTCCGCTACCCCGGTATTCGTTCCGACTCCGACATGTTCACGTTCGGCTACAAGTTCCGGCCGTGGCGTGACTCGAAGGTGCTCGCGGACGGTGCGTCGATCCGCCGGTACATCGCGGACACCGCGCGGGAGTTCGGCATCGAGGACAAGATCCGCTACGGCCTGAAGATCGTCGGGGCGGACTGGTCGACAGCCGAGGAACGCTGGACGGTGACCGCCCTGCACGAGGCGACCGGCGACATCCGCACCTACACCTGCGGGTACCTGGTCAGCTGCACCGGCTACTACGACTACGACGCCGGCCACCTGCCGGACTTCCCGGGCACGGACCGATTCCGGGGCCGGTGCGTCCACCCACAGCAGTGGCCGGAGGACCTCGACTACACCGGTAAGAAGGTCGTCGTGATCGGCAGCGGCGCCACCGCCGTCACGCTGGTCCCGTCGATGGCCGGCGATGCAGAGCACGTGACCATGCTGCAACGCTCGCCGTCGTACGTCTTCTCGATCCCCGCCCTCGACAAGATCTCCGAGGTGCTGGGCCGATTCCTGCCCGCCGAGTGGGTGTATTCGTTCGGCCGCAAGCGCAACATCGCCCTCCAGCGCGGGCTGTACCTGGCGTGCCGACGGTGGCCGCGGCAAATGCGCCGATTCCTGCTCTGGCAGGTGCGACGACGCCTCGGCCCCGGATTCGACATGAGCCACTTCACGCCGAACTACATGCCGTGGGACGAGCGCCTCTGCGCGGTGCCGGACGCGGACCTCTTCACCGCGCTGTCGTCGGGAGACGCGTCGATCGTCACCGATCACATCGACACGTTCACCGAGAAGGGCATCCTGCTGAAGTCGGGCCTGGAATTGGAGGCGGACGTCGTCGTCACCGCCACCGGCCTGAAGATCCAGATGCTCGGCGGAATGGAACTCTCCGTGGACGGGCAGCCCCGTCCGCTGCACGGTCAGATGACCTACAAGGGCGTGCTCGTCGAGGGAATCCCCAACCTGGCATGGGTTTTCGGCTACACCAACGCGCCGTGGACCCTGAAGTCCGATATCGCGGGCGCCTACCTGTGCCGGCTCCTCCGGTACATGGACGAGGTCGGTCACACCGTCGCGACGCCCCGCGACGTCGAGAACTCCGCGATGGACATCGGCATGCTCGATCAGTTGCAGTCCGGGTACGTGCAGCGCGGTAAGGACGTCATGCCCCGCCAGGGGTCCGCGGAGCCGTGGAAGGTTCTCATGCACTACGAGAAGGACTCCACGATGCTCCTCGACGACCCTGTTCACGACGGAATTCTGCAGTTCGGCGCGCCGGCATGAGGAACGTCAGCCGAGGTGCCATCCGGGCCTGCCTGCGCAGCGCACGCCCCCTATTCGCATCCCACCGCGTGCCCGTCGGGGCGAAGCGCCTCATGGTCGAAATGGTGACGGCCGCCGCCCGCCCGCCTCGTGGCACCCGGTTCGAGCGCGACACGGTCGCCGGCGTCCCCGTCGTGCGGGTGCGGCCGGCGCACACCACCGGGGGGACGCTGATCTACCTCCACGGTGGCGGATACGCCCTCGGAAGCGCGAAGGGGTACCGCGGCCTGGTCGCGCACCTCGCCGCAGCCGCCGGGACGACGGCGGTGATCCCCGACTACTCACGCTCGCCGGAATCCCGCTACCCGATTGCCCTCGAGGAAATGGTCGCGGTCTACTCCCGGCTACTCGACGACGGCCTCGACGCGGACACCACCGTCGTCGCGGGGGATTCCGCCGGCGGCGGACTGACGCTGGCGCTCGCGACGGCACTGCGTGACCGCGGCCTCCCCGCCCCGGCCGCACTCGGCCTGATCTGCCCGTGGGCCGACCTCGCGATCGACGTCGACCGGTCGCGACCGGTGCTGCGCGATCCCCTGATCCTGCCGTCCATGACGGCCGAATGGGCCCCGCGCTATGCCGGACAGCACGATCCGAGATCGCCCGGCATCTCCCCGGTGTACGGCGACATGACAGGTCTGCCGCCGATCGTCATGCACACGGCCGGCGACGATCCGATCTCCGTCGACGCGGAGAAGATCGAAGCAGCCGTCGCCGCTGCGGCGGGCGTCCTCCACCATCGCCGGTTCGACGACCTGTGGCACGACTTCCACCTCCAGGTCAGCCTCCTCGCCGAGGCACGCGAGGCGGTCACCGACCTCGGCGCGGCACTGCGCCGTCACATCCAGGAAATTCACCCCGACACAGCAAAGGTTGCATCCACATGAGCACGTTCGAAGGAAAAGTCGCCGTCGTCACCGGAGCAGGATCCGGCATCGGCCGGGCCCTCGCCCTCGATCTCGCGAAGAGGGGCGCAAGGCTCGCCCTCTCCGACGTCGATACCGTCGGACTCGCCGACACCGTCCGCCAGGCCAAGGCGCTGGGCGCGGAGGTCAGGTCCGACCGAATCGACGTCGCCGAACGGGAAGAGATGCTGGAATACGCAGACTCCGTCGTCGCAACGTTCGGCACGGTCCACCAGGTCTACAACAACGCCGGCATCGGCTACAACGGCAACGTCGAGAAGTCCAAGTTCAAGGACATCGAGCGGATCATCGACGTCGACTTCTGGGGCGTCGTCAACGGGACCAAAGCCTTTCTGCCACATCTGATCGCGTCCGGCGACGGGCACGTCGTCAACATCTCGAGCCTGTTCGGGCTGATCGCCGTGCCGGGCCAGAGCGCCTACAACGCCGCGAAATTCGCCGTGCGCGGCTTCACCGAGTCGCTGCGGCAGGAGATGCTGATCGCCAAGCACCCCGTCGAGGTGACCTGCGTGCATCCCGGAGGCATCAAGACCGCCGTGGCCCGCAACGCCACTGTCGCCGAGGACGAGGACGCACAGACCTTCGCGGACTTTTTCGACAAGCGGCTGGCCCTGCACTCGCCGGAGATGGCCGCGAAGTCGATCCTCGACGGAGTCCGCAAGGGGAAAGCCCGGGTGATCATCGGCTGGGAGGCGAAGGCCCTCGACGTGCTGGCCCGCGTCATCGGGTCGTCGTATCAGCGGGTGGTCGCCACCGGCTTCGCGACCTTCATGCCGTGGATGAAGTAGGCGACTGCCGGGGTCGTCCTAGGACGCCAGGATCTTCGCCTTCTCGGCGCTGAATTCGGCTTCGGTGAGCACACCTTGGGCTCTGAGTTCTCCGAGATCCTTCAGCGCGGCGATCCGGTCGACGCTGCCTCCGCCCGAGGAGGGGGTGGGGGCGGCCTGCGGCGGGGGTGCCTGGGAGTAGGCCGGGGCCTCGTTCTGCGGGGCTTGCGGTTGCTGCTGCGGTTGCTGCTGCGGTTGCTGCTGTGGTTGCTCTTTCGCCGCCCACCGCTGGCCCTGACGTCGAGACACTCGATTCGACACGGACGTCGCGGTTCCGGCGATGACGGCGGTGCGGGCGATCCCGCGGAGAAGTCCAGGCATGGTGTTGTCCTCGGTTTCAGCTTCTGGCTTCGAGAGCGTCGAGTGACGCCAGGATGCCCTGTACAGGGATGCGGCCCGACGCCACGAGTTGCGCTCCGCTGCGACGCAGGGCGGTTGCGAGCGGTGCGGCCCAAGTGTTCTCGTAGACCAGTACCGCAGCCGAAGCACCTGGCTCGAGCACGGATCCGGCGTCGGCGATGTCCGTCAGGTCGAGCAGGCCGGTCGAGGCCTCGGCGAAGAGCGACACATCTATATCGCCCACGAGTCCGACGTCGACGACGTCGATCGCCACGACGGAGCCGTCCGTTTCCTTGCGAAGGAAGACCAGGTCGAGCACTCGCACGGTGCCCTGCTCGACGAGTTCGCGGAGGATCGCCAGCGCTGATCCGTCCGGTCTTCGGTCGGCAGGGAACTCCACCACGAGATAATCGATGGGCCCGCTATCCTCCGGGTCGATATCGTTCACCGGAAAACCTCTCTTCGTACATGCCGAGGGGATCCGCGGATGTCACCCCGGATCAGGGCTCGGTCACAATAATCCGGGATCCCCCACGAGAATTCCGGCCATTCTCCGAGCATAATCCGGTTCGAGACCGTCTCACGAGCTTTCACCCTGTTCGGATGATTTTCGGGGCGTGCCTCCATGCGACGCTGAGACCGACCTTCCCCAGCGGCAGCTCACGGAAGTGTTCACCGAAGCGAGCCTCGAGATGTCCCAGGAAAGGCCGTCGTGAGTTCAGGCAAAGAGTCGGTCGCGGTCGCCGGGTCCGGTCTGGTGCTCACGGTGCTGGCGTCCAGCCAGTTTCTGATGACATTGGACAGCTCCGTGATGAACGTGTCCATGGCGACGGTCGCGTCGGATCTCGGGACCACGATCACCGGCATCCAGACGGCCATCACGTTGTACACGCTCGTCATGGCGACGCTGATGATCACCGGCGGCAAGATCGGCACCATCATCGGTCGGCGCAAGGCGTTCGCACTCGGCCTGATCGTCTACGGCGCGGGCTCGCTCACCACGGCGCTGTCCCCCAACCTGGCGGTGCTGCTGATCGGATGGTCCCTGCTGGAAGGGATCGGCGCCGCGCTGATCATGCCCGCGATCGTCGCCCTCGTCGCGGCGAACTTCGCGGCCGAAAGGCGTCCCGCCGCCTACGGTCTGGTGGCCGCGGCGGGTGCGATGGCAGTTGCCGCCGGACCCCTCATCGGCGGTGCGGTGACCACGTTCGCGTCGTGGCGGTATGTCTTCGCCGGCGAGGTGGTGATCGTCCTCCTCATCCTGCTGGTGCTCCGACGCATCAACGACGTTCCACCGGCGAAGGTGCGCCTCGACCTGGTCGGATCGGCGCTGTCGGTGGTGAGCCTCGGGATGATCGTGTTCGGCGTCCTCCGCTCGAGCGAGTGGGGCTGGGTGCAGGCCAAGCCCGGCGGAACCGCGATCGCGGGACTGTCGCCGGTCGTGTGGCTGGTGCTGGGTGGTCTCCTGGTGCTCTACGGGTTCCTGCGGTGGGAAGCCCATCTCGCCGACACCGGCGGCGAGCCGCTGATCGACCCCCGACTGCTGCGGAACCGTCAACTCGCCGGCGGGCTCAGCATGTTCTTCGCCCAGTTCACCGTCCAAGCGGGCGTGTTCTTCACCGTCCCCCTTTTCCTGTCCGTCGTGCTCGAACTCGACGCGCTCCAGACCGGGATCCGGCTCATCCCGCTGTCCGTGGCACTGCTGCTGGCCGCTGCCGGGATCCCCAAACTCCGGCCCGAGGCCAACCCGCGCAGGGTGGTCCGGTTCGGTCTGGCGTCCATGATCGTAGGCATCCTGTTCCTCGTGGCCGGGATGGACCCCGGGGCCAACGCCGGCGTCGTGGCCGTTCCGATGCTGCTGATGGGGCTCGGACTCGGTGCACTGGCCTCCCAACTCGGCGCCGTCACGGTCTCGGCCGTCCCCGACTCGCAGAGCGCCGAGGTCGGCGGGCTGCAGAACACCGCCACCAACCTCGGCGCGTCCCTGGGGACGGCGCTCATCGGATCGGTGCTCATCGCGACCCTGAGCACCTCGATCGTCGCGGGAATCCAAGCCGATCCCGACGTTCCGCAGTCGGTCCAAGAGCGGGCGACCACCGAACTGGCGAGCGGTGTACCGTTCCTCTCCGACACTCAACTGGCGGCGGCCCTGGAGGAGGCGTCGGTCCCCGACGCCACCGCCCAGGACATCCTCGACATCAATTCCGACGCGCGACTCGAGGCACTCCAGGTGGCGTACGCCGTCACCGCACTGCTCGCCATCGCGGCGTTGTTCTTCACCGGGCGGATCCCCCGCACCCCCGTCGGCTCCCCCGAACGAAAGGCTGCGCCCGACCCCACTGACCGCCGCAGTTCGTAGGACTTTGCCGCGCCGCCGTCCGGTGGCAGCATTCTCTCCGTGACTTTCGCCCATCGTTTGCGTCCCCGCCTCGTCGAAGAACGAGCGTCGGTGTCGCCGCTCGAGCTGTTCTTCGACCTCGTCTTCGTGTTCGCCCTCACCCGCGTCACCGATCTGATGGCCGAGGACCCCACCGGGGTGAACCTGCTGCGCGGCGCACTGGTGATGGCCGTCCTGTGGTGGAGCTGGGTGGGGTACGCCTGGCTCTGCAACCTCGTACGCGCCGACGAGGGCATCGTGCGGGTGGTGATGTTCGGCGCGATGGGCGCCATGTTCATCACTGCTCTGACGATCCCCGAGGCGTTCGACGACCTGACCGGCGGACTCGACGGCCCCGTCATCTTCGCCCTCGGTTACTTCGTCGTCCGCCTACTGCACCTGGTGATGTTCTGGGTGATCAGCCGCACCGACCCCCAACTGCGCGGTCAGGTGCTGCGGTTCGCGCCGAGCATGGTCACCGGCACCGTGTTCCTGCTCATCGCGTCGCAGCTCACCGGCACGGCGCAGACCGTGATGTGGATCCTCGCCCTCGCCGGCGACTACATCGGCACACTGATCGGCGGCACCGACTGGCGGTTGCGGTCGATCAGCCACTTCGCCGAACGACACGGCCTCATCATCATCGTCGCGCTCGGTGAGTCGATCGTGTCGATCGGCATCGGCGTCGCGAGCCTGCCGATCTCCTGGGCGATCATCGTCGCCTCGCTGCTGGGACTCGCGGTGTCGGGGCTGCTGTGGTGGTCGTACTTCGACGTCACGTCACTGGCCGTCGAGCACGCCTTCGAGAAGGCAACCGGTGCGCGTCAGATCAAGATCGCCCGCAACTGCTACAGCTTCCTGCACCTGCCGATGGTGATCGGGATCGTGATGCTGTCGCTCGGCCTGAAGAAGATCCTGTCGTACGTCGGCGACGGCAACCATCACCGGCTCACCGACCCGCTGTACGGCTGGCCGCTGATCGCACTGTTCGGTGGGGCGGCGCTGTACCTCCTCGCGCTGGTCGCGTTCAAGGCCTACGCGACGAGGTCGGTCACCGTGCCGCGCGTCGTGACGGCGGTCGTCCTGATCGCGCTCCTCCCCGTCGTCTGGCACATCCCGGCCCTCGCCACCCTCGGCGTGCTCACCGCGGTCCTGCTCGCGATGATCGGATACGAAATGGTCCGGTACGACCAGCCCCGCGACGAGATCCGGCACGGCGCGCACCCGTGAGTACTTATTAACCTCCCGCGGTTAATAAGTACTCACGGGGGAAGCAGTCCTGCACGGCGGCGGCACCGAATTACCTCTGAGGCTCGAGATGATCGAGCCGGAGGGATTGATACACCATGACCGACCACTCTCGCGGCCCACGATTACGCAGTCCACTGCGCGGACCGTGGCTGACCTCGGTATTCGGCCTCGTTCTGCTGATCGGACTTCCGGTCGTCATCGTCACGGGGTTGCTCTCGTACATCGCGTACGGTCCGCAGTTCGGGCAGGCCCGTCCCGGCGACGTCGGGTGGCTGCACCTTCCGTACTTCGCGTGGCCCACCCGGCCGTCGTGGTTGTACCGGCTCACGCAGGGGCTGCATGTCGGGCTCGGACTGGTCCTGGTGCCGATCGTGCTCGCCAAGCTGTGGTCGGTGATCCCGAAACTGTTCGTGTTTCCGCCGGTGCGGTCGCCGGCGCAGGCGCTCGAACGTCTGTCGCTGATCGCCCTGGTCGGCGGTGCGCTGTTCGAGATCATCACCGGGGTCCTGAACATCCAGTACGACTACATCTTCGGCTTCGACTTCTACACGGCGCACTACTGGGGCGCGTGGGTCTTCATCGCCGGGTTCGTGACGCACACGATCCTGAAGGTGCCGCTGATGGTGAGGTCGCTGCGTTCCCGGTCGTTCCGTGAAGTGCTGCGCACCTCCCCTGCGGACACGCGCCCCGAACCGCCGGACGAGAACGGCCTCGTGGCCGAAGACCCCACCACGCCCACGATCAGCCGCCGCGGCGCCCTCGCCCTGGTCGGTGGTGGCGCCGCACTGGTCGCCGTCCTGTCGGTCGGGCAGACCACCGGCGGGTTCCTGCGCAATGCCGCGCTGCTTCTCCCCCGCGGCCGCTCGTACGGCGACAGTCCCAACGACTTTCAGATCAACCGCACCGCCGCAGCCGCGCAGATCACCCCGGAGCAGACCGGCGACACCTGGCGGCTCTCGGTGACAGGTGGCGCGGAACCCGTGCAGCTGAGCCGAAGTCAGCTGCGCGCCATGCCGTCGCACACCGCGTCCCTTCCGATCGCGTGCGTCGAGGGATGGTCCACCACCGAGACGTGGACGGGTGTGCGACTGCGTGACCTCGCGGACGCCGCCGGGGTGACCGCGTTCGCGTCGGCGAAGGTGACGTCGCTGGAACGATCCGGGGCGTTCAACCAGGCGGTGCTCACATCCGATCAGGTGCTCGACGCGGACGCCCTGCTCGCCCTCGAGGTCAACGGCGCGGACCTGTCCCTCGACCACGGCTACCCCGCCCGGATCATCGTTCCCGCCCTGCCCGGCGTCCACAACACCAAATGGGTGCAGGCCATCGAATTCCGGGAGGCGTGAGATGCGCCGATTCGCCCGCTTCTACGGCGCCAACCCGCTGCATCTGCTGGCCGTACTGTTCACGTTCGCCCTCGCCGGATATGCGGTGGCGGTGGTCGGTCCGCAGAATCTGTGGAATCAGGACGTGTGGTGGAAGTCGATCGCCGTGTGGTTCCTCGGCGCGGTGATCGCGCACGACCTCGTGCTGTTTCCGCTGTACGCGCTCGCGGACCGGTCCCTGACGTCCGGGCTGAACGCGATGCGGGGCAGGAGAACTCCACGACCGCGGTCGGTTTCGGCACTCAACTACATTCGCGTGCCGGCGCTCGCGTCCGGTCTGACGCTGCTGCTGTTCCTGCCGGGGATCATCGAGCAGGGCGCCGACGCGTATCTCGCTGCGACGGGGCTGACGCAGGAACCCTTCCTCGAACGCTGGCTGCTGCTCACCGCCGCGTTCTTCGCGGTGTCCGCCGTCGCCTACGCCATGCGACTCGCGTTGTCCCGCAGGACTGGTGACACGGTGAGCGCCCCATGAGGAGAACCGACGTCTCCACGGACCTCCTGATGCGGCGCGCGTCCGCGGGTCTCCCGTGCTGGGTGCGCGACGCACGGGGGACGCGTCGCCCCCTGCCGGTGGGCCGGTGGATGGGCGGGGACGCATCCACCCTTTCCGATCGGATCGCGGACCGCGTGATGCTCACCGGGTGTCACGGCGCCACCGTGGACCTCGGATGCGGACCGGGCCGCCTCACCGCGGCGCTCGTCTCGGCCGGTGTCTCGGCGCTGGGGGTCGACTCGTCCTTCACGGCAGTCCAACTCACGATCCGCCGCGGCGGCCTCGCGCTGCACCGCGACCTCTTCGCGCCGCTTCCGCGGTCCGGACACTGGGACCGAGTGCTGCTCGCCGACGGCAACATCGGCATCGGCGGAGAGCCGGTGCGGATACTGAGCCGCGCGCGAGACCTGTTGCAACCACACGGAATTGTCATCGCCGAGGTGGATCCGCCGACCACGACAGGAGTTCGTCACGAACTACTGCGCTGGGAGACGGAGCATCTCGCCGGCGAGTGGTTCGCCTGGGCGAGTGTGGGTGTCGCGGCGATGTCCGGGGTCGCCCGCGCCGCCGGACTGAGCGTGATCGATGTTCTGCAGCACGCGAATCGGTACTTCGTGCGGATGGAATGGGCGTAAAGAGCTCCCATCCGCCGGCGAGGTCGCACCGAATACCTAGTGAACATTCACCCACCCCCTTCCTCCGGAAAGGCTGTTTGATCATCATGTCGAACTATCGAAAAGCACTCGTAGCGGCGGCCATCGGCACCCTGGCCCTGACCCCGCTCGCGGCGTGTTCGAGCAACGACTCGAATGCGTCGTCGAATGTGAGCACAGCAGCATCCACGCAACCCGCACCCGTCGCCCAGGTCGACAACCTGACCGGGGTGAGTACCGCCGTCGCACTGGATTCCGGCTTCACCGGTGCCCTGACGACGCTCGGCCTCACACCCGGAGTGGTGGGTACGGCGGCCCTCGCCGACGGATCGGTCAGCTTCCCGATCACCGGCGGCAACGTGAAGTACTGGGAGCCGGGCACGGTTGACCCCTACGTACAGGGCGAGATCATGCACGACGGGAGCGGATTGTCGCTGGCGGCGCCCGGCACCGTCGTCGAACTCACCGATTTCGCGATCGACCCGGGCACGTCGCTTCTCACCGGCGACGTGAGCGTCAACGGTGCGTCCGCGGCCACCGATGCGGTGTTGTTCGATCTCAACGGCCGCACGTTGAAGCCGCTGCAGACAGGCCCGAACGACACCGCGATCCTGCAGGGTACCGAGGTCAAGATCTCGGAGGACGCGGCCGGACTGCTGAACGAGACGTTCAAGACCGACGCCGTGAAGCCGGGGTTGCTGGTCGGAATCGCCACCATCACGATCGCGACCAAGTGACCGTCTGCCCCCGAACGGCACCTCGGATGCGCCGGCCGTCACCAGTTCGTGAACAGCACATGGTTGACGGCCAGCGCACCGGCGGCCTGCACCGCGAGCCAGAACCGATGGCTTCCGCGCGGCAGGAGTGCGGGGGCGGCGAGCAGCCACACTTCGAACGGCAACCAGATCCGCTCGGTCTCCGCCTTGCTCAACGCGCTCAGATCGGCGATCACCACCGCCGCCAGCGCGGAGAGCACGAGGACGGGAACCGGCGACAGCGCCCGCACCCGCGACCAGGCGAACGCCCGGGGCAGCGCGGCGGGCACCGCCAACCCCACCGCGCAGACGAGCGACGCGAAGTTGGCCCAGCCCCAATAGGCGAAGGGACGATCCGACGCGATGCCCTGGTAGTACCGTTCCTGCACCAGCTGGTAGCCGTCGAACCACCAGAATCCGTACAGCGTGAACACGGCCGCCACCGCGAGCGCACCGGCCAGGGCGCCGACCAGCGGACGGGCCGTGCGCGCGATCATCAGAACGGCGACCGCCGGGATCGCCATCAGCGTGAGCCCGTAGCTGAGGTAGACACCGAAGCCGAGCAACACACCCGCCGCCACCGCGACGAGCGCGGGGGTCGGGACGGTACGAGTCGCCGAGAGGGCCAGCAGGGCGATGCCCCACGCGACCACGCCGGCGAACAGTGCGTCCGCCGACACCGCCACCCAGATCGCGGTGGGTGCGAGGACGAGGAACGGGGCCGCGCGACGAGCCATGGCCTCGTCACCGAGCGCACGGACGGCGACGATCACCGCGGCGCCGGCGCTGGATCCGACCGCGACGCACAGCGCGGACGCCCAGGCGCCGCCGTCGAGTCCGATCCGGTCGAGCCAGACGAACGTCAGGAGCGCACCGGGCGGATGCCCGGACACGTGGGTGGTCCACGAATCGGGCTGCAGGTCCAGGATTCTGTCTGCGAAACCACGCAGCGTCGCCGGGATGTCCGTGACACCAGGAACCTCGTGGAGATACTCGTCGGTCGAGGTCAGGCGCCCAGCGAACCCACGCTGCCAGCCGTCGACCAGCGCGAGCGCCATCGCCCACAGGGCGGACACGAGCCACACTCCCACCGTGAGACGACGCCACGCCAACGTCTGCGCCAGACCCGGCCCCCACAACACGACCGCCGCCGCGACGGCGACGGCGACCGGCGTCCCCCACCCGACGTGCACGTCGCGGAACCCGAACAACGGCGAGGCGTCCGCGAAGTCCCGCGCACTCTCCGCGGTGCGGTGGACGATGGGGGTGATCGTCTCGTTTCCCAGGCGCGGGACGACGAACGCGACCACCACCAGGATCAGGGCGAGTGCGGCGCCCACGACGTCGCGGTACCGGAAATTCCGCTCCTCGGCGCGCTGCGGGGATCCGATGACGTCATCTCCTTCGGCGAAAGTCGCACTCGCGCCCAGCATAACGACGGAGGATTGACTGCATGACCGCAATGAGTGCACGCGAACCGGCCCGCGCGGACGTCGCCGTGATCGGCGGGAGCGGCTTCTACTCGTTCTTCGACGAGGACGCCGCGGAAGTCACGATCGACACTCCGTACGGCAACCCCAGCGCCCCGATCACGGTCGGCGACGTGGAGGGCAGGCGGGTGGCGTTCCTCCCCCGCCACGGCGCCCGGCACGAATTCGCGCCGCACACCATCCCGTACCGCGCGAACCTGTGGGCGCTGCGCACACTGGGCGCGCGGCAGGTGTTCGCACCCTGCGCCGCCGGGAGCCTCACCCCGGACCTCGGACCGGGCTCGATGGTCGTGCCGGACCAGTTGGTCGATCGCACCAGCGGCCGCACGCAGACCTTCTTCGACGGAGGCGGCGTGCACATCCAGTTCGCCGACCCGTACTGCTCGGACCTGCGCAAGGCCGCCACCCGGCCGGGCACCGTGGAGGGCGGTGTGCTGGTGGTGGTCGAGGGCCCGCGCTTCTCGACCAGGGCGGAAAGCGTGTGGTTCGCCCGGCAGGGCTGGACCCTCGTCAACATGACGGGCCACCCCGAGGCGGCCCTCGCCCGGGAACTCGAGATGTGCTACGCCACCATCGCTTTGGTCACCGACCTCGATGCGGGAATCGAGGCCGGCGCCGGGGTACGCGCAGTGGACGTGTTCGCCGAGTTCCAGCGCAATCTCGGGTCCTTGAAGACGCTGGTGCGGTCCGCGATCGCCGCCGCCCCCGAGGGCCCCTGCGAAGCCTGTCGCGTCCACGAGGGTGTGACACTGCCGATCGAGTTACCATGACGGGAACACGCGTACTGCTCACGGGTGCAGCAGGATTCATCGGCGGTCACGTCCACGTCGCGCTGATCGTAGCCGGTCACGACGTCGTGGCCGTGGACGCTCTGCTCCCGTCCGCGCACGGTGCCGACGTCGAACCACCGGACGGTGTGCGACGGGCCGACGTCCGCGACCGCCCCGCTCTGATCGAACTGCTGAGGGGTGTGGACGTCGTGTGTCATCAGGCCGCCGTCGTCGGCGCCGGTGTGGATGTGCGTGATGCCCCGGCCTACGCCAGCCACAACGATCTCGGTACGGCGACGCTGCTCGCCGCGATGCACGAATCGGGTTGCGAGACGCTGATACTCGCGTCGTCGATGGTCGTCTACGGAGAAGGCCGGTACCGCAACGGGCGGGGCGAGTTCGTGGAACCGGCCGCCCGCCGGACCGAGGACCTGGCAGCGGGAATCTTCGACAAGACGGATCCAGACACGGGGAAGCCCCTGGAGTGGGCCCTCGTGGAGGAGAACTCGCCACTGCGGCCGCGGAGTCTCTACGCCGCAGGCAAGGTCGCGCAGGAGAACTATGCGCTCGCCTGGGCACTGGCCACCGGTGGTTCCGTGACGGCTCTGCGCTATCACAACGTGTACGGCGATCGCATGCCGCGAAACACCCAGTACTCCGGGGTGGCCGCGATGTTCCGTTCCGCCCTCGAGAACGGCGACCCTCCGCACGTGTTCGAGGACGGCAGGCAGACGCGGGATTTCGTGCACGTCCACGACGTCGCGGCGGCGAACGTGGCCGCGGTCGAGTCTGCGCTGCCGGGATTCTCGGCGTTCAATGTGTGCTCGGGGCAACCGATCACGATCGGGGAGGTGGCCGCGACGCTCGCGCGTTCGTACGGCGGGCCCGAACCCGTCGTCACCGGCGAGTACCGTCCCGGCGACGTGCGGCACATCGTCGCCGACCCCCGGCTGGCCCGGGAGCGGCTGGGGTTCCGGGCGCAGATCATGCCCGCCGAGGGAATCGCGGCGTTCGTGCACGCACCCCTGAGGGACGCGGCGCCGGCGGGACCTCCCCGTGTCTGAGCGCGAGCCGATCTCTGCGCGGGACGTCACCGTCGTGATCCCGTGCATGAACGAGGCCGGATCCCTGCCCGGAGTGCTGGCGGCGGTGCCCCGCGACTACCGGACGGTGGTGGTGGACAACAACTCCACCGACGACACCGCCGCAGTCGCCGGCGCGCACGGTGCGTCGGTGGTGCGGGAGCACGTCCCGGGCTACGGCTCGGCCGTGCACGCCGGGGTGCTGGCGGCGCAGACACCGGTGGTCTGCGTGCTGGACGGCGACGGCTCGATGGACGCGGGTGAACTCCCGCGACTGGTCGCCGCGCTGGACTCGGGCGCCGATCTCGCCGTGGGACGGCGTCGGGCCGATCGACGCGGCACGTGGCCGCTGCACAGCAGGATCGGCAACGCCGTCCTCGCCGCACGACTCCGGCGCCGGTACGGGCTGCCGATCCACGACCTCGGGGCGATGAGAGCCGTGCGCAGACAGGACCTCCTCGACTTGGGTGTCGACGACCGCAGGTCGGGCTATCCGCTGCAGCTTCTCGTGCTCGCCGGCCGCGCCCACTGGCGGGTCGTGGAACACGACATCACGTACCGGCCGCGCACCGCCGGCGCGTCGAAGGTGTCGGGTTCGCTGAAGGGCACCGTCGTCGCCGTCCACGACTTCTGGAAGGTGATCGGGTGAACCTCGACGTCGCAGTACTCGTAGTCGCGAAGGCGCCGGTGCCCGGGTTCGCGAAGACCCGGCTCGCGCGGGACGTCGGCGACGCCCGGGCCGCCGACCTCGCCGCCGCCTCGCTGCTGGACACCCTGGACGCCGTCACCGGTGCGGGTGTCGCGCAGCGGGTGGTGGCGATGACCGGCGACCTCGGCCGGGCGGTCCGGGGCACCGACATCGCCTCGGCCCTGGACTGTTTCACGGTGCTGCCGCAACGGGGTGAGAATTTCGCGGCGCGATTGGTGAACGCCCACGCCGACACGTTCGACGCGTTCGGCCTGCCGATACTCCAGATCGGCATGGACACACCGCAGGTGACGGCG
Organism: Rhodococcus sp. IEGM 1307; assembly: GCF_030056915.1. NCBI lineage: Bacteria > Bacillati > Actinomycetota > Actinomycetes > Mycobacteriales > Nocardiaceae > Rhodococcus > Rhodococcus sp. IEGM 1307. The sequence continues at coordinate 328,194 of NZ_JASHKW010000007.1, read as the reverse complement.
GTACTGCTCGCCGAATCGGCGGACCTGCTCACCGAACGGAGAGGCCGGTGCGTCCTCGGACTCGCGGAGGACGGCGGGTGGTGGATCCTCGGAGTGCCCGACGCCGTGGCGACGGAGGCGATCGGATCGGTTCCCACGTCGAGTTCGGACACCGGACGCCTCACCCGGGAGGCCCTCCTCGCGGCGGGCGCCGAGGTGCTGTCGCTGCCGACGCTCCGCGACGTCGACTACGCGACCGACGTCGCACCGGTCGCCGCCCTCTGCCCGGAGTCCAGCCACTTCCGCCGTGAGTACTTATCAACCACAGGAGGTTGACAAGTACTCACGGGGCGTTGATGCGGGCGAGCGCGAGATAGAGCGGCTCGGTGGGGTCGAGTTCGATCCCGTTGCGACGGAGGAACGCGTCGAGCACGCCCCACACGAGGGGCGCCACCTGGCCGACGAAGTACTCGGTGTCCGGTTTCGCGGAACCCTTCGACGACTCGAGCCACAGGTCGGTGGTCGAGACCATGATCCCGACCGCGGCGCGGGCGGTGAACCGGACGTCGGAGACTTCGGCGGACACGGACTCGAAGATCGTCGACGCGACGCCGGCCAGCCGCTCGGTGAGGTCGCGCTCGACGTCGAGGGACAGGGCGGATCCCGCGCCGTCCTGTTTCAGCTCGCCGTCCGCTAGGAAGCGGAAGACGTTCGGGTGCTCGGCGACCACCTCGGCGTAGCCGGTGATGGCATGGTTCAGCGCCTCGTGCGGTGTGGTGAGCAGGAAGTTGAACTTGGGCGCCACCAGCTTGTAGACGTCGTGGGTGGTGCGGTCGGCGATGGCCTTGTAGAGGTCGGCCTTGTCGGCGAAGTGCCGGTACAGCCGGGGCTTCGTGGCCCCCGCCTCCTTGGCAATGTCGTTCATGCTCGGGCGTGGGCCGTGCGTGTCGATCACCCGGTAGGCGGCGTCGATGAACTCTTCACGGGCGCGTGCCCGCCGGTCCCACGACCGCGGGGTGTCTGTTTCTGCCACTTCGCCTGGACTCCGAATACTCGTTGGACCGCGTGCCGATACCCAGGGTACGGGGCCGTGTTCCGACAACGGCAGTAGTGGTTGACACCGAAGTTCGCCGGTGTGACACTCGACTCGCACAAAACGTAACCGCGGGTAACGCTCATCGTGTCTCGCGGTACCAGCGGCCACGCGGCCGAACGGCGCCCCTCGCCCGAAGCCGACTTCGAGGAGATCACTGATGGCACTGCGGAACGGAAAGAAGGTCGACGCGATCGACGTCGACCCCGGTGACGTGACCCTGCAGGCACGCAACGTGAAGTTCGACTGGTCCCGGACCCCGCTACACTGGATTCCCGGCGAACCGATCGCCTCCCACACGCTCAGCGCGATCAACCTGATCCTCCCCGAGGGGGAGCGGTGGTTCTGCGCGACATTCACCGAGGCGCTCCCCCTGATCAACGACGACCGGCTCCGCGCCGACGTCCGCGGGTTCATCGGGCAGGAAGCGATGCACGCCGAGACCCACAACGTGGTGCTGTACGAGTTCCTGGACGCACACGACGTGGATCCGCGGCCGTTCGTGCTGCAGTCGGAATTCCTCATGCGGAAGGTGCTGGGCCGCAGGGAGATGGGCAGCGCCCGCGCGCAGCGTCAGCAACTCGTCGAACGGCTCGCGTTCATCGGTGCGATCGAGCACATGACGGCGTTCCTGGGCGACTGGATCCTCAACGCGCGCCTCGAGGACTTCGACGCCGACCCGAGCATGACCGACCTCTACCGCTGGCACGGCGCGGAGGAGGTCGAGCATCGCAACGTCGCTCACGACGTCGCCATGTACTTCGGGGTGGGGTACTTCCGCCGCAACCTCGCGATGCTGGTGTCGTATCTCGCGTTTCTGGTGGTGATGACGCGCGGGCTGAAGTTCATCGTGCACGCCGACCCGACCATGCGCGACCGCGGCTACTTCTCGCTGTGGATGGGGCTGTTCGCGGCGATGCGCCGCGGTTCCCTGCCCGGACTGTCGAGCCTGTTCCGGGGCGCGCTCCGATACCTCAACCCCCGGTACTCGCCGCAGGCCGAGGGTGACACGGCGCAGGCGATCGCCTACCTGGCCAAGTCGCCGGCCGCGAGGGCGGCGTAGTGACTCCGACGTATCCGGCACCGACCTCCGTACCGGGTGATATGTGGGGGAAGCGGCAGCGCGACCCGCTGCTACGTGCCGTCGCCGGTGTCACCACCGCGTACATGCGGTCGCTGCGCTTCCTCTACCGCACCGACCTCACCCCACCGGTCAGCGACGGCGGCCGGAGAATGCTGGTGCGTGAGCGCAGAGTGGTGGCGCACGACGAGAACGTCGTGAGCCTCACGCTGGCCGCCCCCGACGGCGGCGAACTCGACCGGTGGCGGCCGGGCGCGCATCTCGACCTCGAGCTGCCGTCCGGGCGGCGGCGTCAGTATTCCCTGTGCGGCGACCCGGCAGACAGTCGCGCGTACACCATTGCGGTGCGGCGCATTCCCGACGGCGGCGGAGGCTCACTCGAGGTCCACGAACTCCTGCACCCCGGAGCCTCGGTGAAGGTCCGCGGCCCGTACAACGCGTTCCCCTTCGCACTGCCCGGACACGGATCGACCGCCGACGGCCTCCACTTCGTCGCCGGCGGAATCGGGATCACCCCCATCCTCCCGATGGTGCGCCTTGCCCATCGCCTCGGCCTCGACTGGTCGATGGTCTACACCGGCCGTAACCGGGAGTCGCTGCCCTTTCTGGACCAGCTCGCGGAGTTCGGCGACCGGGTGACGGTGCGCACCGACGACGACGGCGGCGGAATACCCAGCGCAGCAGAGTTACTCGGCGCGGTGACCGATACGTCCGCGGTGTACTGCTGCGGACCGATCCCGATGATCGCGGCGATCGACGACGCCCTGCCGCCTGGTGCCGAATTCCACTACGAGCGGTTCTCGCCCCCACCGATCGTCGACGGACGGCCGTTCGAGGCCGAACTCGCCCGCACCGGCGAGGTGGTCGTCGTTCCCGCCGACCGGACGGCGCTCGACGCGATCTCCGACGTGCGTCCCGGGCTCGCCTTCTCTTGTCGGCAGGGGTTCTGCGGCACCTGTGCCGTCCGCGTGGAGCACGAGGGCCGGACCTCCGGCCAGATGCTGCTCTGCGTCGAACGCACGCAGGGCGAGCGCGTCGTCCTGGATATCTGACAACCCTCCCGAGGAGACGGTTCCTTCATGACACCACTCGACAACAGGCACTTCGGGTTCGGCGACATCCCCGACCAGTGGGGCAGGACGATCCTCGTCACCGGCGCGAACAACGGACTCGGGCTCCACGCCGCGACGGCGCTCGCCGGTGCGGGCGCGACGGTCCTGCTCGCGTGCCGCAATCCGCAGACCGGCGCCGCCGCGCTCACCCGGATCCGCAAGGCGGGCAGCGACGCCGAGCACCACCTGATTCCCCTGGACCTCACCGACCTGACCTCGGTCCGCGACGCGGCGCAGCACGCCTGTGGCGTCGCACCGCGGATCGACGTGCTGATCAACAACGCGGGACTGATGGCCGTTCCCTTCGGCCGCACGGTGGACGGTTTCGAACTGCAGCTCGGCACAAATCATTTCGGGCACTTCGCGCTCACCGGACAGCTCCTCCCGGCGCTCCTCGCCGCCCCGGCCCCGCGCGTGGTCACCCTCGCGAGCATCGCACACCGCCGCGGCCGGATCGTGCTCGACGACCTGAACTTCGACCGCCGCAAGTACACCCGGATGGGCGCGTACAACCAGTCGAAGCTCGCCAACCTTCTGTTCAGTGGCGAATTGGCCAGGCGCAGTGCAGCCGCGGGTCTTCCACTTCTCTCGGTGGCGACACACCCCGGCATCGCCGCCACCAATCTCTTCGACTCGATGGTTCCGCCGATCCCGGGGGCTCTCGCCGTGACCCACCTCGGATTGCGGGTGGTCGGCAACGACGAGAAGGACGGTGCGCTCGGACAGCTGTACGCGGCGACGATGCCCGACGTCCGCACGGACGACTACCTGGGTCCGAACCAACTGTTCGGGGTTCGGGGATCGGTGGCGCGCTCGCCGCGCACCGGTGGGGCACGGAACACGAAACTCGCGGCGGCCCTGTGGGAGAAGTCCGTCGAGCTGACCGGGGTGGAGTACTCCCAGCTCGTTCGCGCGTAGCAGGGCCCCTCTGCCTCCGCGCGTACCATCGGAGTGGATGTCGGAGAGAATGACACGCCATCCGTCCACCGTGGCCGACTGGAGCAACGATCGCCGCAAGGCGCGTCTGCACGCGACACGGCTCGGTCACCGATGGCAGAAATTCGGTCGCACCCGGCGCTTCCTCGCCGCGGTCGCGCTCGGGACCGTCCCCCTGCTCCTGGCCGGCGGACAGTACTGGGTGCACGACGTGCAACCCGAACGCGAGCGACTCGCGCTGACCCAGCCACAGATCCACGAGGTATACGACGCGCAGTCGGCCGCCGACCACGACACCGCCGTCGTCGACCTGGTCGGACTGGGCAACAAGGATGCCACCGACACCGCCCGCACCCTGTCCTCGTACGACCGGATCGGGCGGGTATGGGCGGTCCAGTACGACAACGGCGGTATCGACACCAAGGTGATCAGCGAACTGATCGCCACCCGCGCGGCCGACGAGGGCATCGACAACATCGTCCTGTCCGGGCACAGCATGGGCGGCGTCGTCGCACTGGAGGTCGCGCAGCACATCTACGAGGACACGGACGCCAACCTCATCGGAGTGGTGCTCGACTGCACCCCGGTGGACCTGCACGCCGTCCGGGCCGGGAGCCGCGACAGCGGCGAGGACATGCTGCGGTGGATCGGCTGGCTCCCCGGCGCGCGTGAGAGCCGGACGATGCGCCTGCTCGTGGAGACCGCGGCCCGGCAGAGCAGGTTCCTCGACACGAAGTCGGACTGGTATCCGCACGTCGACGTCGACGAGTTCCGCGACGTCGTCGACGAGGTCCTCACCGAGAAGGTCCTGTCGGAGGACGTGGCGAGCAACGGGCTGATCGAATCGCAGTTCAAGACCATCGTCGCGTCCGGTGCGATCGACAACCTGAAGTCGCTGGCGGTGGAGACGGACGACAAGCCGCGGCCCGGGATCGTCTTCGTGCGTCCCCGCGCGGGGTGGAAGGACGCGGTGGTCGACGTCGACTACACGCAGAAGATCCTCGTCGAACAGTCCGGCGGGACCGACGGCAGGCTGCTGGTGGCGAAGCTCGACGGGACCGGTCACGCGAATCCGAACCAGCAACCGGTCGCGTACAACGAGGCGATCGTCGGCCGCATCCTGCCCTTCCTCCAGCCCATTCTCGACGAGGTGTCGGTCACCAGCGACGTCGCGGGCGGCCGGCGGTGACGGCCCGGCCCGGCCACGCCGTCGTGCGCGACTCCCACCCCCGTGCCAGCAGGACCGCCAGTCCCACATACGCCCATCCCGCCAGCACGTCCACGACGTAATGCTCACCGCCGTAGACCAACACGAACGCCATGGCGAGCGGGTACGCGACCAGCAGCGCCCGCGACCACAGGTTCTTCGCGAACGGCCAGAGAGCGACGGCCACGAGCAGGGCGAACGCCGCATGCAGGGACGGCAGCGCGGCGACGGGGTTGCTCTGCGCCTCCAGCCACCGCGTACCGACATCCGTGGGGACCACACCGAAACCGAAACCGGCGACGCGGCCCACGCTGCCGGAGATCACGTCCCCCTCGGCGGCCAGCCACGGCGGGACGGACGGAAGGAGAATGTAGGTGACCAGACCGAGATACGACAACAACAGCACCCGCCGCATGTACCCCGACCACAGGTCACGCGAGTACACGTAGAAGACGGCCGCGACCACCCACGGAACGATGAAGTGGCTGGTGTAGACGATTCCCGTGAGCAGAGTCCACCACGGCAGCTCGCCCGTCGGGGGTAGGAGGGTGTCCTGCAACCAGACCGTGGGGATCGCGCCGCCGAAGAGCCAGCTCTCCACGGTCACCAATTCCTCCGCCCGCACCGGCATCCCGAGTTCGTGGGCGACGCCCCGGCTGAGGTCGTACACGACGAGAGCGGCGATGAGCGGCAACCAGTCCCGCACCACGCGCAGATGGTCCTGCCACGGCCGATCGATCGTGAAGGCGACGAGGCCGGCGACGATCCACGTCGCCTGGTAGATGCGGTCGGTGGGGAGCCCCAGCGTGTAGATCGTGGCTGCCAGCGCGAGCAGGTACGCACACCACACCGCCCACCGGAGGTGCTGCCGCCGCCCGTGAGTACTTATTAACCGCCCGCCGTTAATAAGTACTCACGGGCGCAGCATCCCCATGCCTGCCTGCCCCGGCGGCGAAGCGTGCGGCACCCTCCACCGTCCCGTTGGCCAGAGAGATTGCGCCGTGCCGGAATTCGTTCAGCAGGGCCTGATCCTCGGTGAGTCCCGACTGCTCGAGCAGCGACAACCGGTCCTGCCGCAGGCACACCTGGGGCAGGCCGGCGATCTCGGCGGCCAGCCGGCGGGCCGCGGTGAGGGCCTCCCCCGCCGCGACCTTCCGGTTGATCAGCCCGATACTCAGGGCTTCGTCGGCGTCGACGGGCCGCCCGGTGAGGACGAGATCCATCGCGCGACTTTCCCCGATGAGCCGCGGCAGGCGGACAGTGCCGCCGTCGATGAGCGGCACGCCCCAGCGTCGGCAGAACACTCCGAGGACGGCGTCCGCACCGGCTACCCGCAGATCGGCCCACAGCGCCAGTTCGAGTCCGCCTGCCACCGCGTGCCCGTCGATCGCGGCGATCACCGGTTTGGACAACCGCATCCGGGAGATGCCCATCGGTGCGTCGCCGTCGGGCGCCACCCGGTTCCCGGTCCCGGTCCCGGAACTGATCGCCTTGAGATCTGCTCCGGCGCAGAATGTTCCGCCTTCGCCGTAGAGTACCGCGACCGACGCGTCCTCGTCGGCGTCGAATGCACGGAAGGCGTCGGCGAGCACCTCGGCGGTGGGCCGGTCGACGGCATTGCGGACTTCGGGCCGGTTCAGGCTGATCGTCGTGACCGGGCCGTCCTTGCGAACGAGTACCACGTCGGAAGTCATCGAGTGCGCCTTTCCTCGCTGGTGTAGCCGACGCTAGCACCCTTGACGGAAGAACGGAACGGGTGTTCACTCCTTGAATATGGCCTACCGGCGCACACCCGCCGTCCAGGAACGCCTGGACGCACTCCGCACCACCCTCATCGATTCCGCGATCGGGCTGATCGCCCGCCACGGATACGCCGGGTGCTCGATCTCCGCGGTCGCGGCCGAGGCGGGCGTCGGCACCGGCACCGTCTACCGGCACTTCGCGAACAAGGGCGAACTGTTCGCGGAAGTCTTCCGCATCGTCTGCAGCCGCGAGGTGAGCGCCGCCGTCGAATCCGGCAATGCCGCCCGCGGCGCCGAAGGTCGGTGCGTCGCCGCGGTATCCGCCTCTGTCGGCACGTTCGCCGAACGCGCGCTGCGCGCACCCACCCTGGCGTACGCGCTGCTCGTCGAGCCCGTCGACCCGCAGGTCGACACCGAACGCCTCCTGTTCCGCGAGTCGTTCCGCGACGCCCTCGCGGTCGCGATCGCTGCCGCTGTCGAGGCCGGGGAGATCCCGGAACAGGACGCGTCGGTGACAGCAGCCTGCATCGTCGGCGCCATCGGCGAAGCGCTGATTCTGCCCCTCGCCCGCGGTGCCGCCGACGGCGCGATCATCCCCGCCCTGCTCACCTTCACCCTTCGATCCCTCGGGAGCCCGACATGAGTGCCACACACGAGGTCGTCAACCAGGCGCCGCCACTGGTCGATTTCGACGCGGCCGATTACCCACCGATCCTCGAAGCGCTGCAACGCGAAGGCGCCCACGACGCGCTCGAGGAACTGCACGACGTCGGACGCCTCGCCGGAAGCGAGGATGCCCAGCGCTGGGGTGATCTCGCCGAGGCGCACCCTCCCGTCCTGCGCACCCACGACCGCTACGGCAACCGCATCGACGAGGTGGAGTACGACCCCGCGTACCACCAGCTGATGACCACCGCAGTCGAGATGGGCCTGCACGGCGCACCGTGGGCCGACCCGCACCCGCGCGCCCACCTGGTCCGGGCCGCGAAGATGGCGGTGTGGGGCCAGGTCGACGCCGGACACGGCTGCCCGATCTCCATGACGTACGCCGTCGTCCCCGCCCTGCGCCACAACCGTGATCTGGCGGAACAGTACGAACCGCTGCTCACCGCCCGGGTCTACGATCCGGCGCTGCACCCACCGCTGACCAAGGCCGGACTGATCGCCGGGATGTCGATGACGGAGAAGCAGGGCGGCTCCGACGTCCGCGCGGGCACCACCCGCGCGGTGCCGCAGTCCGACGGCAGTTACCTCCTGACCGGCCACAAGTGGTTCACGTCAGCGCCGATGTCCGACGTGTTCCTCGTGCTGGCGCAGGCCCCCGGCGGACTGTCGTGTTTCTTCCTCCCCCGGGTGCTGCCGGACGGCACCCGCAACCGGATGCACCTGCAGCGCCTCAAGGACAAGCTCGGCAACCATTCCAACGCCAGCAGCGAGGTCGAGTACGACGAGGCGGTGGCCTGGCTGGTCGGCGAGGAAGGCCGCGGCGTTCCGACGATCATCGAGATGGTCAACATGACCCGGCTCGACTGCACCATCGGCACCGCCACCGGCATGCGTGTCGGCACCGCGCAGGCCGCGCACCACGCCGTGCACCGCAGCGCATTCGGCGCCCACCTGGTGGATCAGCCGCTGATGCGGAACGTGCTCGCCGACCTCGCCGTCGAGTCGGAGGCGGCCACGACCGTCGCCCTGTGGCTGGCCGCGCTCACCGACCGGGCGACCGCCGGCGACGAGCACGCGAACACCCTGCGTCGCATCTCGCTGGCGGTCAGCAAGTACTTCGTCTGCAAGCGCGGCCCGATCCACGCCGCCGAGGCCCTGGAATGCCTGGGCGGCAACGGGTACGTGGAGGAATCGCGGATGCCGCGGTTGTACCGGGAGGCTCCCCTGCTGTCGGTGTGGGAAGGATCCGGCAACGTCGCCGCCCTCGACACTCTGCGTGCGATGGCGAAACAGCCGGAGACGCTTCAGGTCTTCTTCGACGAACTCGATTCCACCGCGGGAGCCGACACGCGACTCGACACCGCCGTCGCGGATCTGAAGGCGAGTTTCGGCGATCTCGACACGCTCGAGCACCGGGCCAGGCGCATCGTCGGCGACATGGCGCTCGCCCTCCAGGGGTCGCTGCTGATCCGCCACGGACACCCGGCGGTGGCCGACGCGTTCTGCGTCAGCCGGCTGTCCGGCGACTGGGGCACCGTGTTCGGGACGCTGCCGGCCGGCGTCGACACCGCCGCCATCATCGACCGCGCCACTCCCAAGGTGGGGTCGTGACCGGCCGCGACGACCACGCCGGCACCCGTCCGGCGGCCTGGCGCGACGGCTGGGACGAGGGCGGCGACTCCCTGTTCGCGGGTCGTGAACCGGACCGGGCGGACGACGCGGCGGAGTATCGAACCCTCACCTACGAGGTGACCGGGCGGATCGCCCGGATCACGTTCAACCGTCCCGACCACGGCAACGCGATCACCGCCGACACTCCTGTCGAACTCGCCGCCACCGTGGAACGCGCCGACCTCGATCCCCGCGTCCACGTGATCCTGCTGTCGGGGCGCGGGAAGGGATTCTGCGGCGGATACGACCTGGGCATCTTCGCCGAGAACGGCGGCCACACCGACGAGGAACCGGACCGCACGACGGGCACCGTGCTCGATCCGATCGTTCAGGCGCGCAACCACAATCCGTTCGGCAACTGGGATCCGATGGCCGACTACGCGATGATGAGCCGGTTCAACCGCGGTTTCGCGAGCCTGCTCCACGCGAACAAGCCGACGGTCGCGAAGATCCACGGATTCTGCGTGGCCGGCGGCACCGACATCGCGCTGTATTGCGACCAGATCGTCGCCGCGGACGACACGAAGATCGGCTATCCGCCGACCCGGGTATGGGGTGTGCCTGCTGCGGGAATGTGGGCGCACCGCCTCGGCGACCAGCGGGCGAAGCGACTCCTCCTCACCGGCGACTGCATTACGGGGCGGCAGGCGGCCGAGTGGGGTCTCGCGGTGGAGTCGGCGCCCGCGGAGGAACTCGACCGTCGCACCGAGGACCTCGTCGAGCGGATCGCGGGGATGCCCGTCAATCAGCTGATGATGGTGAAACTCGCACTGAACAGCGCGCTACTGGCGCAGGGCGTCGCCAACTCGACGATGGTGAGCACCGTCTTCGACGGCATGTCCCGGCACACCCGCGAGGGGTACGCGTTCCAATTACGCTCGGCCACCGCCGGATTCCGTGAGGCCGTCCGCGAACGCGACGAGCCGTTCGGCGATCACAAGTCGCAGCAGTCGCAACCTGGATCCTGATCGACCGCGCGACCACCGACCGGCGCAGGGCAGCAGGTGTCGCCCTTCCACGCGTCGACGCCTTCCTTGACGGCGATGACCGCAATCACCAGGGCGGCGATCGGATCGGCCCACGACCAGCCGAGGGTGCTGTTGAGCAGCAACCCGACGAGCAGCACCGCGGACAGGTACGTGCACAGCAGCGTCTGTTTGGAATCGGCGACCGCCGACAGGGAACCGAGTTCACGACCGGCCCGCCGCTGCGCCCAGGACAGGACCGGCATCACGGCCAGACTTGCTGCGGCCAGTGCGATTCCGACCGTCGAGTGCTGCGCTTCGCCGACCCCCAGCAGTGACCGCACCGCGTCGACGCTCACGTACGCGGCGAGCCCGAAGAACGAGAACGCGATGACTCGGAGCGCGACCTTCTCCCGCGACTCGGGATCGCGTCCCGCGAACTGCCAGGCGACCGCGGCCGCCGACGACACCTCGATCACCGAATCCAGGCCGAACCCGATCAACGCCGTCGACGACACCCGTGCGCCCTCGGTGAGTGCCACGATCGCTTCGATCACGTTGTAGGAGATCGTCGCGGCCACGAAGAACCGGATCCGGCGGGACAGGACCTGCCTGCGTTCGCCGGACGGTCTGGTGGGCATTCCGAGTTCGGACGCCATCAGCAGCAGCCTTCGGTCTCCGCGTCCGGGCAGCAGGACGGATCGACCGCGAGCACCAGGCCGAGCAGGTCGTCGAGGGCACGTGCGATCCGCGGGTCGGCGAGTTCGTACCGGCTCCGCCGACCCTCCGGCACCGCGACGACCAGACCGCACCCACGCAGGCACGACAGATGATTCGACAGGATCTGCCGGGATACCCCGATCTTCTCGGCCAACTCCGATGGATACCCGGGCCCGGACCGCAGGCTCAGCAGAATCTGCGTGCGGGTGGTGTCCGACAGCGCGTATCCGAAACGCGCGAGGGCGTCCCGGTGGACCAGCGTCTCCATAATTCTTACTGTACAGCTATTTCTGTATTCAGGAAATCGTGAATCAATGGTGGAGACTCACGGTTCGGCCTGCTCCGACGCGGCGGCGGCGCGGGCCATGAGGAGGTTCCGTTCACGGCGCGTCGGTGCGGTCGCCGCGGCGTCCTCGAGGGTCCGGGCCGCCTCGCCGTAGCGGCCGAGGCGTTCGAGGACTTCGCCCCGCACGGCGCCGTAGAGGTGCAGGCGCGCCAGCCGAGGGTCGTCCCGCACGGCATCGAGCGCAGCGAGCGCGGCCTCGGGCCCGTCCGAATGCAGCAACGCCACCGCACGATTGAGTTCCACCACCGGCGACGGCGCCACCTGCGCCAGCGCGTCGTACAGGGCGACGATCGCCTCCCAATCGGTGTCCTCGAAACGTGGCGCCCTGGCATGACACCCGGCGATCGCGGCCTGCAACGAATAGGGGCCCAGCGGGCGGCCGAGCCCGACAGCCCGCTCCAGCGCGGCATTGCCGTGCGTCAGAAGGGTTCGGTCCCACCGCGACCGGTCCTGATCCTGCAGCAGGACTGGCTCACCGTCGACGCCCACCCGGGCGGCGAACCGTGAAGCCTGCAACTCGGTGAGCGCCACCAGTCCGTGCACCTCCGGTTCCCGCGGTAGCAGGCCGGCGAGGACACGGGCGAGCCGCATAGCCTCCGACGCGAGGTCACGCCGAATCCAGTCCTCGCCCGACGTGGCGGAGTACCCCTCGTTGAACACCAGATAGACCACCTCGAGCACCGCCGCCAACCGCGCCGGAAGTTCCTCGCGTGCAGGCACTTCGAACGGCACCTTCGCCTCCGACAGCGTCCGCTTGGCCCTGCTGATCCGCTGCCCCATCGTCGCCGAGGGGACGAGGAACGCCCGCGCGATCTCGTCGGTGCGCAGACCCCCGACCAGGCGAAGGGTCAACGCCACCCGCGATTCCCGGGGAAGCACCGGATGACACGCCACGAAAACCAGAGCGAGCAGGTCGTCCTCCACGCCGTCGACGGCGTCCGGCGCCGGCATGGCGCTCGGCGGTTGCGCGGCCGGGTCGACGGCGATCTCCGTGTACTTCGACTGCCGCGACCGGTCACGGCGAATGCGGTCGATCGCCTTGTGCTTGGCCGTGGCCGTCAGCCACGCACCCGGTTTGTCGGGAACGCCCTGCTCCGGCCACTGTTCGAGCGCGAGCACGAACGCATCCTGAGCGATCTCCTCGGCGATCCCGACGTCACGGACGAGGCGGGTGAGCGACGCGATGAGGCGTGGCGACTCCATGCGCCACACCGCCTCGACCGTGCGCTGGACGTCCACCGAACTCAGCCGTTCGGGTGCTGCTCACGGATCCGCTCCGCCAGTGCGGCTTCCTTCTCCCGCAGTTCCGGCGTGAACTCGTCCCCGAAATCCTCCGACTCGAAGATCGGCCGCACCTCGATCAGCTGGCGCAGTCCGGTGCCGGGGTCGGCGGGGCACTTCTTGACCCACTCGATCGCCTCCTCGAGGGATCGCACCTCCCAGATCCAGTAGCCCGCGATGATCTCCTTCGACTCGGTGAACGGGCCGTCGACCACCGACGTCGTGCCGCCCTCGAACACCACCCGCGCGCCGGCGCTGGTCGGCTTCAGACCCTGACCGTCGAGCATGATGCCCGCGTTCACCAATTCCTCGTTGTACGCACCCATCGCCGCCAGCATTTCCTCGGTCGGGGCGATCTTGTCTTCGTCGGCACCTGCACCCTCGATCATCACCATGACTCGCATGATTTCCTCCTCGATTGTGGTCGGTCCCGGCCTTCGTGCCGTGGACTCACACAGTACGTCGAACGGGCTACCCCCCATTTCGACATTCGCACCCCGTGAGTACTTATCAACCGCCCGCGGTTAACAAGTACTCACGGGCGGGGACTGCAACACGATGCAACGCTTGCCGCCCGCCCCACTCCGGAGTGTGCTGTATGTCACATACCAAGCGAAGGAGAGGTACATGACACAGACGGTCCAGCCGACTGCGGTGCAGACGTCCCTGACACCTCAGGAACGAGTCGACCTGTGGTTGGCGAGCTTCGAATCCGCTCTCGCCGCGCGTGACGTCGACCGCGCCGCGGGCATGTTCGCAGTCGACAGCTTCTGGCGCGACCTGGTGGCGTTCACCTGGAACCTCAAGACGGTCGAGGGACGCGACGCCGTCGCCGCGATGCTCCACGCACGCCTGGACGACACCGACCCCGTCAACTTCCGCACCACCGAGACACCGGACGAGGCCGACGGCGTCACCTCGGCATGGATCGAGTTCGAGACCGCGACGGGCCGGGGCAAGGGACACCTGCGCCTGAAGGGCGACGAGGCGTGGACCTTCCTCACCACCATGCAGGAGTTGAAGGGCCACGAGGAACGCCGCGGACGGAACCGCGTCAAGGGTGCCGTCCACGGCTCCGGCGGCGACACCCTGAGCTGGGCGGAGAAGCGGGAAATCGAGGAGCGGGAACTCGGCTACACCCGCCAGCCGTACGTTCTGGTGATCGGCGGCGGCCAGGGCGGCATCGCGCTCGGCGCGCGGCTGCGCCAACTCGGTGTCCCGGCCATCGTCGTGGACAAGAACGAACGCCCCGGCGACCAGTGGCGCAACCGGTACAAGTCGCTGTGCCTGCACGACCCGGTCTGGTACGACCACCTGCCCTACATGCCGTTCCCGGACAACTGGCCGGTCTTCGCGCCGAAGGACAAGATCGGCGACTGGCTCGAGATGTACACCAAGGTGATGGAGATTCCGTACTGGTCGTCCACCACCTGCACGTCCGCGACGTTCGACGACGAGACCAAGGAGTGGACCGTCGTCCTCGACCGCGACGGCGAGGACGTGGTGCTCCACCCGAAGCAGCTGGTGCTCGCGACCGGCATGTCGGGCAAGCCGAATGTTCCGTCGTTCCCGGGCCAGGACGTCTTCCGGGGCGAGCAGCACCATTCGAGCCGGCACCCCGGTCCGGATGCCTACGTGGGCAAGCGCGTCGTCGTCGTGGGTGCCAACAACTCGGCTCACGACATCTGCAAGGCGCTGTTCGAGAACGGCGCCGACGTGACGATGCTGCAGCGGTCGTCCACCCACATCGTGAAGTCGGACTCGCTGATGGACCTCGGCCTCGGCGACCTCTACTCGGAGCGCGCGGTTGCGGCGGGCATGACGACGGAGAAGGCCGACCTCACGTTCGCGTCGCTGCCGTACAAGATCATGCACGAGTTCCAGATCCCGATCTATCAGAAGATCGCCGAACGGGACAGGGACTTCTACGACCGACTGGAAAAGGCCGGATTCAAGCTCGATTTCGGTGACGACGGCTCCGGTCTGTTCATGAAATACCTGCGCCGCGGATCCGGCTACTACATCGACGTCGGCGCGTCCGAACTCGTCGCAGACGGCAGCATCCACCTCGTGTCCGGGCAGGTCGACCACCTCACCGAGGACGCCGTGGTTCTCACCGACGGGACGGAATTGCCTGCCGACCTCGTCGTCTACGCCACCGGCTACGGGTCCATGAACGGGTGGGCCGCCGACCTCATGGGTCAGGAAGTGGCCGACAAGGTCGGAAAGTGCTGGGGCCTCGGCTCGGACACCACCAAGGACCCCGGACCATGGGAGGGCGAGCAGCGCAACATGTGGAAGCCGACGCAGCAGGAAGCGCTGTGGTTCCACGGCGGCAACCTGCACCAGTCGCGGCATTACTCGCTGTACCTCGCTCTGCAGCTCAAGGCCCGGCACGAGGAGATCCCGACACCGGTGTACGGGCTGCAGGAGGTGCATCACCTCAGCTGATCGGCCCTGATATGCAGCGGCGCCCTCACTCGTCGAGTGAGGGCGCTGTTGAATCGTGAATACGCTTACCTCGCTTCGAGGACCCCGGTCATCTGCTTGACGGTTTTGGCCGCGAGCACCTCGAATGCGAGGCGGGCGACGGGGTCGGCGAATCGCGCCAGGCCGGTGAATTCGAGGTGGGCGCGGTAGGTGATCGACGTGGAGGCGTCGTCCACCTTCTCGAACGCCAGATCGTCCGACGTGGCTGCGGTGCCGTTGCGACCCTCGAAGACGACGTGATCGGGGTCGTCGCGGGTCATGCGGTAGGTGAGTTCGGTGGTGCGGCCGAAGAACGACGACACGTTGTGCCATTCCGTGCCCACCGCCACCGGACCGGGGGTGGTCTGCTCGCACGTGTCGGTCCCGGGATCCCAGGCCTCGGTGTTCGCGAAGTCGCGCAGGTACGCGACGACTTTCTCGAGCGGTGCGGCGACGGTGAACGTTCTACTGACCTCGGCCACTCGGGCCTCCTATACGCAGTCGCGGCAGATCAGCTGTCCACCCTCTTCGGACGCGAGACGCGACCGATGATGGACCAGGAAGCAACTACTGCAAGTGAATTCGTCGGCCCTCTTCGGAACGACGCGGACAGTGAGTTCCTCACCGGACAGGTCGGCGCCGGGCAGTTCGAAGGACTCCGCCGTGTCGGTCTCCTCGACGTCGACGACGGACGACTGCGAGTCGTTCCTCCGTGTCTTCAGTTCTTCGAGCGAGTCCGCGGCGAGTTCGTCGTCGACGGTAACCCGTGGTGCGTCGTAGTCGGTTGCCATGACTTCCTCCCTTTGGCTCATGTTCCCCGTGTCGTGAAATTCCACACTTGCGGGGCACGGTTGCTAGACAACGCACCGATCCCGCGTTTTGTTCCCGGGCGGCCACAGCTCACCGCGTGATTGCGGGATGCCCGTTCCGGGTACCACTCAATCAGCCGATCGGAAGGTGGTCAGTTGATGACGAGTGCCCACGACGAGCTCGGCAATCCCGTGCCGGACCCGGAGCCGGTGCCGCCGGATCCGAGCCCTCCGCCCGTCCCACCGACGCCGTCGCCGCCTCACCCGTTTCCGCCCGAGCCGGGGCCGGAACCTGCACCTCCCGAGCCCGGGCCGCAACCGGGGCCGCCGGAACCTCCGGGACCTCCGCAGCCCCCGATTCCCGAGCCGACTCCGCCGTTTCCGCCGCAGATGCACGGCCGGGACCACTCACTGTAGGTTAGCCTCACCTACAGGGAGGTATGTGGATGCGAACGCTCAACCGTCGCAAGTTCCTGAGCGTGAGCGCCGGGGTCGGCCTTGCCGTCGTCGCCGCAGCGTGTTCCTCGGGAACCGCAGCAGACACCGAAGGCGGCACCCGGACGGTGACGCACAAGAAGGGAACGACCGAAGTCCCGGGCAACCCTCAGCGCATCGTCACGGTCGGCTACTCCGACCAGGACACGCTCCTCGCGTTCGGACGTCAGCCGGTCGGCGTCACCGACTGGTACGGCGACTACCCGGACGCCACCTGGCCCTGGGCCCAGGACGCGCTGAGCGGGACGCACCCCGAGGTCTTCAACCGCGGACAGTTCACCGGTGAGGCCAATTTCGCGTACGAGGCCATCGCGAAACTCGATCCCGACCTGATCCTCGCGCTGTACCTCGACGTCGACGACGACGCGTATCAACGACTCTCGGCCATCGCGCCCACCGTGACGACGTCGCCAGACTACCCCGATTTCGGCATGCCGTGGCAGGACGCCGTCCGGATCGTCGGCACCGCCCTCGGCGAGGACGAGAAGGCGAACCACCTCGTCGCCGGCGTGGACGACCTGGTGGCGCAGCAACGCGCCGCCCACCCCGAGTTCGAGGGCAAGACGGTCGCGGTCGCCGAGCTGGGCGACTCCGGCACGTTCTACGTCCGCTCCCCGAACGACCCGCGTTCACGCCTGATGACGTCGCTCGGGTTCGTCGTCCCGGAGCGGATCGCGCAACTCGCAGGCGATCAGGATGCGTTCACCATCAGCAAGGAGCAGTTCGACATCGTCGACGTCGACGTCCTCGTCTGGAACGTGGGCAGCAGTCCCGGCGCCGAAGCGAAGATCACCGCCGACCCCGTCTATCAGTCGCTACCGGTGGCAAAGGCGGGGCGGGCCGTGTTCGTCGACGACCCCACCGTCTCCGGCGCGCTCACCTGGGGCACCGTCCTCAGCCTCCCGTACGCCGTCGAGGCACTCGTGCCGACACTGGCGGAGGCCGCCGCCAAACCGGCCTGACGCCGCGCTCACCCGGACTGGTCTTCGAGCCGGGTGAGCGCCACCAGCGTTCGGACCCCGTGAATCATGGCGCGCTCGTCGAGGTTGAAACCCGGCTGGTGCAGTTCCTGCCGGGTGCCGGTCCCGTCCCACACGCCGAGTCTGGCCATCGCGCCCGGAACCTTCTCCAGGTACCACGCGAAATCCTCGCCGCCGCTGGACTGATGGGCCTCGGCCAGGTGGTCGAAGCCGACGACGGATTCGATCGCCTCCCGTAGGTCGGCGGTGCAGTCGGGATCGTTGACGACGGGCGGGACGCCCTGCAGGTAGGAGAGTTCGTACCGCACGTTGTACGGCGCGAGCAGGTGACCGATCGTATCCGTGACCAGCGGTTCGAGCGAGGCCCACGTCTCGCGGGACGCGCTGCGCAGGGTGCCGACCAGTTCACCCGACTCGGGAACGGAGTTCGCGACCTGCCCGGCGGCCACCTTCCCCCAGGTGAGGACGGTTGCGGTCCGGGCGTCGATCCGGCGGTCGAGCACGGACGACAGACCGGTCACCAGGACGGCCGCGGCGTGGATCAGATCGCCGGTCAGATGGGGTCGCGCGGTATGTCCTCCCGCCGACCACAACCGCACGGTGACGGAGTCGTTGGACGACGTGATCGGCCCGGTCCGAGTGGCCAGTTTGCCGACCTCGAGATTCGGATCGCAGTGCAGTGCAAAGATTTTCGACACCCCGTCGAGTGCGCCCGCGGCGATCGTGTCGACCGAGCCGCCGGGGGTCGTCTCCTCCCCTGGCTGGAAGACGAGCCGGACCCGGGACGGCGGCGGGTATTTCGCCAGGACGGATGCCGCCCCCATCAACATGGTGGTGTGGGCGTCGTGACCGCACGCGTGTGACACCCCGGGCACCCGCGACTCGAACGGGAGACCGGTCGTCTCGGCGATCGGCAGCGCGTCGAGGTCGGCGCGCAGCGCAATGCACTCGCCCGTGTCCGGACCGACGTCGCACCACAGGCCGGTTCCGCCGGGCAACAGGACGGGTGCGAGCCCCAGACCGACGAGGTGGGCGCGCACGACGCCGGTGGTCCTGCGTTCCTCGAACGACAGTTCCGGGTGCGCGTGCAGATCCCGGCGCCACTCGATCAGCTTCTTCTCGTCGAGCTCCGTCGACTCCGTCCAGTTCATGTCGGCGGTGTCGCCGCGGTCCCAGAACCGCGCGCTCCAATATCGCCGGGTTCGGCCGGCACCGGTCGACCTCGGGCCGAGCTCGCGCGGCGCGGGTGGCGCCTCCACTTCGGGAAGGTGCTCGGAGCGGCCCGCCGTCTCCGCGAGCAGCAGATCGACCACGTCGGTGAGCCGGCCACGGCGACCGAGCGCCTGACGTTGCCGGGCGGCGGAGCTGCCGTGGGCGGTGGCCTCGGCGGACAGCTCCACCACGGTGTCCCAGTCGCCGGTCTCCTCGAGCTGCGGCCGCAGCGAATTCACGAAGTCGCCGACGAGTTCCGCCGCAGGACGGGCCTGCGGAACCGTCACGTCGACGAGGTCCTCCTCCAACCCCGACCGCGCCGCCCGCCACAGTGCCGCCCTGGTCAGGGTGGGGACGACCTCGACTCCCTTCGTCCCGGCGCGCAAACCCTCCACCTCGCGTTCCACGAGCGCACGGAACAGTGCGGCGACGAGCACGACCGTGTCCAGTCGCGGGCAGCTGTCGCACACCCGCAACTCCAGGGTCGGAAGTTTCACCGACGGCCGGACGTCGAAATACGCCATACCGGGGTCACTGATCACCCCGCTGGCGACCAGGTCGTCGATCAGGGTGCCGTATTCGGCAGCCGAGGAGACGGGCGCGGCCGGACCGGTGCTCGGCCAGCGCAACCACAGCAGGGTCCGCGCGCTGGCATAGCCGGTGTCCGCACCGTCGGACCGGAACGGGGAACTCGCGCTGAGCGCCAGGAGGACGGGCATGTGCGGAGCGACGCGGTGCGCGACCTGCACGGCCTCGTCGCGGTCGGGCAGGTCGACGTGAACCTGCGTGCCGCAGATCAGCTGCTCGCGGGCGAGCACCTGGTAGTCCGCGAGCATGCGCCGGTAACGCTGCGTCCCCGTCACGTGCATCTCGGCGGGCAGCGCCAGCGGCATCGAGCCCGCGGCCGCCACGCCGATGCCGAGCCCCTCGGCCGCGTCGATCAGCACTCTCCGGTGCCGCTCCAGGTCGTTCCGCAGGCCAGCGAGGTCGGCGTACACGCCACTGTTGACCTCGACGACGCACTGCTGGAGTTCGTCGACGAACACGCCGTCGGGAAGTCGTGCCAGCAACTCCGGCGCGCGGGTGGTCAGGCGCCGGGTCTTGCGATCGATGAGGTGGAATTCCTCCTCGACGCCCACCTTCCGTGGGTCGCTGGCGAGCACGATGTGCCTCGATTTCTATTTCTCTGTGGCACCCTCGGTGTCGTCGAAGAACGCCCAGGTGCCGTCCTCGTCGACTTCCATCCGCCATCCGAGTTCGGAATTGTCTGCGCGAACGTCGACGAACCATGCGTGCGCGTCACCGGCGCTCGGGATCTCCTTCGTCTCGACGACACTGCCCTGGGGATCGATCACTCGGTATTTCGCCATGGTCGACGGGTTCCCCGCCCGCCCCGGTCTGAACCATCGGACGGAATATCCCGTCCGCCCGCGCAGTTACATCATCTAATTGATGGTTCAACTATCACGAGGAGTGGTGGCATGGAACTCGGGTTGACGACGTTCGCCGAGGTCGGTTCCGGCGGAACCGGGGCGGTGTCCCCGCGGCAGCGCCTGAAGGATCTGCTGGAAGAGGTCGTCCTCGCCGAGCAGGTGGGCCTCGACGTGTACGGCGTCGGTGAGCACCACCGCGCGGACTTCGCCGCGTCGGCACCCGCGGTCGTGCTGTCGGCCGCCGCCGCCCGGACGTCCCGCATCGCATTGACCAGCGCGGTCACCGTCCTGAGCTCCGACGACCCGGTGCGGGTGTTCGAGGAATTCGCCACCCTCGACCTGATCTCCGACGGGCGTGCCGAGGTGATGGCCGGTCGCGGCTCCTTCACCGAATCGTTCCCGCTCTTCGGTTACGACCTGGCCGACTACGACGAGCTGTTCGTCGAGAAACTCGGCCTGCTACTCGCCCTTCGCGACTCGGAGACCGTGAACTGGTCGGGACGGCACCGGGCGGCGCTGACGGACCAGTCCGTCTACCCACGGCCCGAACGTCCCCTTCCCATCTGGGTCGGGGTGGGTGGCAATCCCGAGTCGGTGGCCCGCGCCGGACTGCTCGGCCTGCCGATGGCGCTCGCGATCATCGGCGGACAACCCGCCCGATTCGCACCGCTGGCCGACCTGCACCGTCGTGCGGTGTCGGAGGGTGGGCACGAACCGCAGCCCATCGCCGTCCACGCGCACGGTTACGTCGCGGACACCGAGGACCGGGCGGTGTCGGAGTTCTACCCGTCGTACGCCGCGGCCATGACCGGCCTCGGACGCGAACGCGGGTGGGCACCGATGAACCCGCAGGCATTCGACGGTCTGCGCGGACCCGGCGGTTCGCTCGTGCTCGGCAACCCCGAGCAGGTGGCCGAGAAGATCGTCGGCATGCGCGACACCCTGGGCATCGAACGGTTCATGCTGCACCCCAGCGTCGGGCCGCTGCCCCACGACAAGGTGATGCGCGCGATCGAACTGCTCGGCACCAAGGTGGCCCCGCTCGTCGAGCAGGCGTGATTCCTGCGGTGGCGGTGCGTTAACCCGTACCGTCACCCATCACCGCGCCCTCCCGTCGTGGGTCCGCGCCGCCGACCCACCCCGAGTCCTGGCGCTGCAGCGCACTGAGCCCACTGGACTGCGGCGCGACCGACACCTGGTGACCCATCGCCCGCAACTGCACGATCAACGGGTCGTCGGCGCCGTCGTTGGCCGCATTGATGTTCGGATGCTCCCCACCGACGCCGGTGACCGGGGTGTTGGCGGCCCCGAAGTCGACCGCCGACACCGCCTGCTGCGGGTTCAGACCCCAATCCAGCATTCCCACCAGCGTTTTCACGACGAACTGGATGATCACCGAACCGCCCGGCGACCCCGTCACGTACTGGACGTCCCCCAGCGAACCGTCGCTGCCGCGGTCGAAGACGAGCGTCGGCGCCATCGAACTGCGGGGCCGTTTACCCGGTTCGACGCGGTTGGCGAGCGGCGTCCCGTCCGGCCCGACGGGCTGGGCCGAGAAGTCGGTGAGCTGATTGTTGAGCACGAAGCCGTCCGTCATGTGGAACGAGCCGAACGCCGATTCCACCGTCGTCGTCATCGACGCGACGTTGCCGTACCGGTCGGCGATCGAGATGTGGCTGGTGCCGTGTTCCTTGTCCTGCGGCTGCACACCGAGCGGGACCGGACCGAAGTTGCCCGGTTGCGCGGTGCCCATGCTCTTGCCGGGGTCGATGAGGCCGGCCCGCTGCTTCAGGTAGTCCTCGTTCAGCAGTGTGTCGAGGGAATTGCCCGGCAGCGGAACGAAATCGGAGTCCGCGACGTACTTGTCCCGGTCGGCGTACGCCAGTCGCTCCGCCTCGGAGATGAGATGCACGGCCTCCGCCGTCGGCTTGCCGCCGTTGTCGTCGAGGTTCGTGGGCCCGTACTCCGACAGGTCGAAGTTCTCCAGGATGCCGAGCGTCGCCGCGACCGCGGTGCCGCCGGACGACGGGTTGGGCATGCCGCAGATCTCGTGGTCCCGATACGGCGTGCACAGCGCCGTCCGTTTCTTCGCCTGGTAGTTCGCGAGGTCGTCGAGAGTCATCTGTCCGGGGGTGCGCCCGCCCGACGCCGTCGCCGTCGCATCGACGATGCCCTGGGCGATGGCCCCGGTGTAGAAGGCGTCGGCACCGCCCGCCGCGATCGCACCGAGCGTCTTGGCCATGGCCGGGTTGGTCAGCTTCGTGCCCGCCGGTTTGGGGCTGCCGTCCGGGTTGAGGAAGTACGCCTTCGACGGCTCGTCGAGCGCCAGATCGGGTGCGGACTCGGCGATCTGCCCGGCCATCCGGGGGCTGATCTCGAGTCCCTGGTCCGCGAGCGAGATGGCCGGGTCGAACAGTTCCCGCCACTCGTCCCGGCCGTGTTCGCGGTGCGCCAGCTCGAGCATCCGCACCACCCCGGGAACACCGATGGACCGCCCGCTCGCCCGGGCGTCGGGCTTGGGTTCGGTGCGGTCGGTGTCGCTGATCCAGCGGAGGTAATTCTCCGTCGCCGCCATCGGCGCGACCTCACGCCCGTCGTACGCCTCGACGCTCTTCTGCCCGGCGTCGTAATAGAGCAGGAACGCCCCGCCCCCGATTCCGGAGGACTGCGGTTCGACGAGCCCGAGAACGGTCTGGGCCACGATCAGCGCGTCGGCGGCCGTGCCCCCGTCCCGCAACACCTCGCACGCGGCCTGCGTCGACACGGGATTGGCGGTGGAGACCGCGTACGACGCGGTGTTCACCGGCACCATCCCGGAGCGGTACACCGTGGCGATCTCGGGGTTGGTCGCGAGGTTCTGGGTGGTCGGCGCCGGGCCCGGGGGCGGCGGCGCCTTGGCGATCGGGGTGCCGTTGGGAACGTCCGCACACGTGGCCGCCGGATCGCTCTGCGGTTCCTCGTCCGACGCGCACGCGGCCAGCATGCCGACGCAGAGAGCTGCGGCCAACGAGGCCCGAATTGCCGTTCCGATTCCCGTCACAGGACCCATCACCGAACCCTAACAGCGGGGATCCGGTGCCGACCGGCTAAAGACGAGGTCCGAAGTGCCGGGTGAGAATTCGGTAGCCGAGCTCATGGAGGTGGTGGTGCTCGGGCCACCGGTCGCGGGTCCACGCCGGGTCGGTGTGGGCGGCGGTGATCGCGGCGGTGGTGGACGCATGCAGATCGAACTCGAGATCCCGGCAGAGTTCCGCGACGGCATCCGGTTCCCGCGCATCGCCGAGCCGCCCGATCGTCCCGGCCACCTGGTCGTCCGCCTCGCGCAGGATCCGCCGGTACGAGCCCGGAAGCACGGTCCACAGCACAAGGAGCGCCACCGCCACGCCGAGAACGGTCTCGAGAAGCCGGTCCCGGGTGACCGCGACGAGGTCCACGTGCGTTCCGAGACCGCCGAGAACCAACGCGAGCGGGGTGATGAACACCATCGCCAGGCCGTAGTTGCGGACGAGGAAGGCTTCCGTCCCCGCCATCAGGAGCGCGACGACGAGGACCAGCGCGGCCGCCGACAGGTCGAGGGTCGCGAGCGCGGCGAGCAGAGCAAGTCCGAGCACCGTTCCGAAGAACCGGTGCAGCCCGCGGTACGTCCCCAGCACCCGGTCCGGGCCCTGGTGCAGGATCATCGCCGCGGTGATCACGGCCCAGTCGGGCCGGGCGACACCGAGACCCAGCGCCAGGAGACCGGCCGCGGGGCACGCGACCAGCAGTCGCGCGACGATCGTCCAGGACCGGCCCCGGAGATGGGCCGCCCGCGCGAGCCGGTAGCGGATCGACGGCCTGGGCAGCGGTACCTGCGGCCGCAGGTCGTCTTCGTCGGAGGCGTGGTCCGCGTCGAGGCCATGCACCGTGGCCGCGCACCGCAGGTGAGCCGCACGCAACGTGCGGGTCAGTGGATGATCACGGCCGACGAGGGCGGCGTCGTGCAGGCACTGCCACGCGGCGTGAAGCGACCGCACCGCGTCCCGGCGGGCATTCGGTGCGGGCGTGCCGGAGAGTGCGGCGTCGACCGCGGCGACCGCGGTCGCGACCGCGGCCCGCTCGGGGGTGCGTGGACGCGCGAGCAGCCCCGACATCGACACGAGCAACGCCGACACCGCACCGGCCGCCGCCCAGGACGTCACCTCCGCCACGGAGACACCGAGGGCGGGCAGCGCGGACGAGATCTCCACCGTGAGCAGCGGAAGAAAGGCACCGGGCGCTCCGAGCCGCAGCCCGTCGACGACGAAGGCGCAGACGGCCACCACGACGGTCATCGCGAGGACGAGCGCCATCCCCCACAGCGCGGAACCGCCCGCCGCGGTCGCGTCGTGAACCAACGCGCCGACCGCGGCGCCGACACCGGCCAGGAGCACCATCACGGCGGCGGCGATCGAGACCACCCGCCACCGCACCCGGTACGCCCTGCCCTCGCCGTAGACGACGGCGAAAGCTCCCAAAGTCGCCGTCGCGGCGACCGCAGAGTGTCCGAGCGCGACCCCCGCCAGCGCGGGCAGACACGCCGCCACCCCGGCGCGGACCACTCCCGGCCAGCGCCGACCTTGCTTGGGCACCCCCAGAAGCAACGACCGTGCCGGGGCCGGCGCAGGGATCGGCACACCGTGATCCCGCGACCCGGTTCCCTGATCCTGCGCTCCTACCGACACGACCACACAGACTACGAGCGGTCGAGTCACTCGAAACAGTCGATGAGGTGCATCTCACGTGGTTGCGCGGTGCCGATCAGGCGTGGGGGCGGTGGAGCGGGCGCCCGTACTCCGCGGCGAGCAGGCCGAGAGCGACGGCACCGGCGAGCAACCCGAAGTCGCGCAGTGCGACGTCGTAGTACCCGGACAGCGTGACCAGGTTGACGATGATTCCGGCCAGCCAGGCCGCGACGACCCAAGCGCCGATCCGCGGCGCCACGGCGACGAGGATTCCTGCGATCACTTCGATCACGCCGACGGCGTACATGCCCTGCTGCGCGGTCCCCGGCAGGATGCCGTCGATCCATGGCGCGAGGTAGGCCGGCCAGTCGGTGAGCCAGTTCGTGAACTTGTCCAGCCCGAACAGGATGGGCGCCACGGTGAAGACCGTGCGCAGCACGAGAAAGGCCTGATAGCCGGGGTCGGCCAGGGTGTGCGAACCGTGGCTGACCTCGTGGGGTGTGTTGGTAGCCATGACGACTCCTTCTAAAAACTATGTATCTTGACTATAGAATTCGCGGCGCAATTAAGTCAACGATTCTCGGTTTTACAATGGGTCCATGGACGACACTCCACGCTCGGACGTCTCGGCCGTCTCCTCGCTCGACGAGCCGGTGCGCAGGCGGGTGTACGACCACGTGCGCACGCAGACGACCCCGGTCAGCCGCGACGACGTCGCCGAGGCGCTGGGACTCGCCCGCTCGACGTCCGCGTTCCATCTCGAGAAGCTGGCCGACGAGGGGCTGCTGGCCGTCGAGTTCGCGCGGCGCGGGGGGCGGGCGGGTCCGGGCGCGGGGCGGCCCGCCAAGCTCTACCGACGATCCGACCGTGAGTTCTCGGTACACCTGCCCGAGCGGGCGTACGCGCTCGCCGGCGAGTTGCTCGCCCGGGCGATCGAGGACGCGGATTCCACCGGCGCATCACCGCGGGCGGCCCTCTCCGCGCGTGCCCACGACTTCGGGCGCGGCCTCGGCGCCGACACGGGCTGCACGGACGACGATCTGCTCGCGGCGCTCGCGACGTGCGGTTACGAACCGCGCCGCAGCGACGGCACCCTCGTCCTGGTCAACTGCCCGTTCCACACGCTCGCCCGGCAGCACACCGACATGGTGTGCGGAATGAACCTCGCACTGCTCTCCGGACTGCTCGACGGCGCGGGATGCGAGGATCGGCGCGCCATACTGGCACCCGCCGAGGGGTACTGCTGCGTCCGGATCGAAAGTGAGCAGCCCCCCGCACGTGAGTGACAAAGCGTGCCCCGGGACGCTTCGGCACTCACCTGGGGTTGGCGCCGACGACGACGGTGGCGTCCATCTCCTCCGAGGTCTCGATCCGGGTGATCAACCCGGCGTCCGCGAACGCCTCCGCGGTGAGCGGGGCCTGACCCGCACTGGTCTCGATCAATAGATGACCGCCCGGCGCGAGCCAGTCGCGTGCCCCGAGGGTCACCCGCCGCTGGATGTCGAGTCCGTCCGCGCCGCCGTCGAGCGAGACCCGCGGCTCGTGGAACCGGGCCTCCGGCGGCATCAACCGGATCGCGTCGGTGGGCACGTACGGGGCGTTGGCCACCAGGACGTCGATGCCTCCCCGCAGCGTGGTGGGCAACGGCTCGTACAGGTCGCCCTCGAACACCCGGCCTGGGTCCGGGACGTTGCGTCGCGCGCACCGGACGGCGGCGGCGTCGATGTCCACCGCATACAACTCGATGCCGTCGCCCGTCGCGGCGAGCGCCGCACCCACCGCACCCGAACCGCAGCACAGGTCGACCACGACAGCGCGCGGGCCCGCGAGGGCGGCGGCCTGCTCGACGAGGAACGCGGTACGACGACGCGGCACGAACACCCGCGGATCGACCGCGATCCGGAGCCCGCAGAACTCGGCCCAGCCGAGGACGTGTTCGAGAGGGACGCCTGCGACGCGGCGGTCCAGCATCGACGCGAGTTCGTCGGACGTCCGGGCCGCGGAGACGATCAAACGGGCCTCGTCCTCGGCGAACACACAGCCGGCGGCGCGAAGCCTCGTGACGAGAACGAATTCGAGGGACGGTGAGAGAGACACTGACATGGGAGAGCCTTCCGGAATGCCGATGGGCGCTCTCCCGGTCACCTTATGTCGGTACGACCGCGCGGTCGCGGAGTGAGAGCACCCGACCTGAACGAACGGACACAGGTCTCACCTCCTCGATACGGATCCTGCTCGGAGTCGCCACACTACCTTCATCCGCGGTCGCCGGGCATCCGAATAACCGGAAGTGGTGTGGACCGGAGCAGCGGCGGGTATCCCATGTGACCTGCCCGAATTGACCAGGTAGATCGATCGATGGTGATGCTCGGACCGCTGCCTCCGCATGGTGGTGGCGGATACAATCGAGGTTTCCGCGCTATGTATGGCGGATCTCGGATAGGACCCCGATATGGCCGATCAGGCGAAGCTCCTCGACTATCTGAAGCGAGTGACCGCGGAGCTCTACCAAGCGCGGGAAAAGCTGCGCGAGGTCGAGGGTGTGAGCCGCGAACCGATCGCCGTCATCGGGATGGGCTGCCGGTTCCCCGGCGGGGTGCGATCGCCGCAGGACCTGTGGCAGTTGGTGGAGTCCGGCACCGACACCGTCGCCGGGTTCCCCGAGGACCGGGGCTGGGGCCTGGCGGACCTCTACGATCCGACGGCCGAGCAGGCCGGCAAGACATACACGGTGCAGGGCAGCTTCCTCGACGATCCGGCGGGGTTCGACCCCGAGGTCTTCGGCATCTCGCCGCGCGAGGCGCTGGCGATGGACCCGCAGCAGCGGCTTCTGCTGGAGACGAGCTGGGAGACGTTCGAGCATGCCGGCATCGATCCGCGGTCGATGCACGGCCACCAGGTCGGCGTCTTCACGGGGCTGTCCGGCATCGACTACGCGGCACGGGCGGGCGGCATGCCGCCCGAAGACCTCGAGGGGTACTTCATCACCGGCAACGCCATGAGCGTCGCGTCCGGCCGCGTGGCCTACAGCTTCGGCCTGAACGGGCCCGCGATCACGGTGGACACCGCGTGTTCGTCGTCGCTGGTGTCCATTCACCTCGCCATACAGGCGCTGCGCAGCGGCGAGTGCGAGTTGGCGCTGGCGGGTGGGGCGACCGTGATGGCGACCCCCGCGGTGTTCGTGGAGTTCAGCCGCCAGCGTGGGCTGGCCCGGGACGGCCGGTGCAAGGCATTCTCTGCCGCCGCGGACGGCACGGCGTGGGGCGAGGGCGCGGGGATGGTCGCGTTGGAACGCCTGTCCGACGCAGAGCGCAAGGGTCGCCGGATACTGGCCGTCATCCGCGGCAGCGCCGTGAACCAGGACGGCGCCAGCAACGGCCTGACCGCCCCCAACCGGCAGGCTCAGGAGCGGGTGATCGCGCAGGCGCTGGCCAATGCGGGACTCGGCCCGGGCGACGTCGACGTGGTCGAGGCGCACGGCACCGGCACGAAGCTGGGCGATCCGATCGAGGCGTCCGCCCTGCTGGCCGGTTACGGACGCGACCGCCCCGCCGACCGGCCGCTGTGGCTCGGCTCGGTGAAGTCGAACCTCGGGCACACCCAGGCGGCCGCCGGCGTCGCCGGGGTGATCAAGATGATCATGGCGATGCGGCACGGCGTCCTGCCGCAGACTCTGCACGTCGACCGGCCGACCCCGCACGTCGACTGGTCCGCCGGTTCGGTGTCGTTGCTCACCGAGAACCGGGAGTGGCCGGCGTCCGATCGGCCCCGGCGGGCGGCGGTCTCGTCGTTCGGCATCAGCGGCACCAACGCGCATGTCGTCCTGGAGGAATCCCCACCGGTCGAGCCCACGGCGTCTGAATCAGTCTCTCCCCCGGACGAAATCGTGGCCTGGTTCGTCTCGGGCCACACCGAGCTCGCGCTGCGCGCCCAGGCCGAGCGGTTGCGCGACTACGTCACCGAGCACCCGGGCCTGACGCCCGCCGCCGTGGCAGGCGCACTGCTGGGTTCGCGTGCCACGTTCGACCACCGCGCCGCCGTGATCGGCGCGCGGCCGCAGGGCCTGCTGAACGGCCTCGACGCGCTCAGCCGAGGCGCGCCCAGCGCCGACGTCGTCACCGGCGTGGCGTTGGAAGCCGGCGACCGGCCGGTGTTCGTCTTCCCCGGCCAGGGTTCGCAGTGGGTGGGCATGGCCACCGAACTCCTGGACACGTCGCCGGTGTTCGCCGACGCCGTGCGGGAGTGCGCCGACGCGCTGGCCCCGTACACCAACTTCTCGTTGCTGGACGTGCTGCGCGACCGTGATCCCGCGGCTCTGGACCGGGTCGACGTGGTGCAACCGGCGCTGTTCGCGATGATGGTCGGTCTCGCGGCATTGTGGCGTTCCCACGGTGTCGAACCGGCGGCCGTCGTCGGACATTCGCAGGGCGAGATCGCGGCCGCGTATGTCGCGGGCGCGCTGAGTCTTTCGGATGCGGCGCTCGTCGTGGCCGCGCGCAGCAGGGTGATCGGCGCGTCGGCCCGGCGTGGCGGCGGGATGGCCTCGGTGGCACTGCCGGCGGACATCGTGCGGGAGAAGATTCAGCCCTGGGCCGGCGCCGTCGAGGTCGCGGCGATGAACGGGCCGTCCGCGACGGTGATCTCCGGACCCGTCGACGCCCTCGACCTCCTGGTCGGCCAGTTGCAGGGCGACGGCGTCCAGGCCAGGCGGATCGCCGTGGAATACGCGTCGCATTGCGCGGACGTCTCCGTCCTGCGGGAACCCATTCTCGATGTCCTCGCGTCCATCACTCCCCGCCGGTCGCGAATTCCGTTCTACTCGTCGGTGACCGGTGGTGTGCTGGACGGCACCGCACTGGACGCGGACTACTGGTACCGGAACCTGCGACGGACGGTCCGCTTCGAGCAGGCGACGAGATCGCTGGCCGCGGACGGGTATCGACTGTTCGTCGAGTCGTGCAGCCACCCCGTCCTCACCGTGCCCTTGCAGGAAACCCTCGACGCGGCGGGCGTCGCCGGCCGCGCCATCGGGACCATCCGGCGCGACCGCGCGGGCCTGCGCCAGTTCACCGCCGCACTCGCCGAGGCACAGGTGTACGGACTGCACGTCGAGTGGGATCGGGTGAGCTGGGCGCGGCACGACGATCGGCAGCAGTGGGTGGACCTACCCACGTACGCTTTCCAGCACCGCCGCTACTGGCTGGAAAGTCCGGTTCCGCAGGGCGATTTCGCGTCGACCGGTATGGAAACCGGGGGGCATCCGATGCTCGCCGCGTCGGTCGAGCTCGGTGACGGCCGGGGCGCGGTGTTCACGGGTCTGCTGTCGCCACAACGCCTTCCGTGGCTGAGCGACCACGGTGTCAGCGGCACCGTCATTCTGCCGGGCACGGCTTTCGTGGAGCTCGCCCTGCACGCGGGGAACCGCGTGGGGTGCGGCAGGCTCGAAGAACTCGCCATCGAAGCACCCCTGGTGATTCCCGCCGAGGGTGAGGCGGCATTGCAGGTGAGCGTGCTCGCCGACGGTGAATCGGGCCGATCCACGGTGTCGGTGCACTCCCGGCCTGCCGATGCCGCGCAGGACACCCCGTGGACCCGGCACGCCACCGGAACGCTCACGGCCGCCGTCGACACCGCCGATTCCCCCGAACAGCAATGGCCGCCCGCCGATGCCACGCCGATCGACGTCCGGGGTCTGTACGACGTGCTCGACGAGGCCGGCTACGAATACGGCCCGGCCTTCCGCGGCCTCCGCGCGGCGTGGCGGCGAGGCGACGACCTGTTCGGCGAGGTGCGGCTGAGCGGAGAGGACCCTGCTGCTGCGGTCGCGGGATACGGAATCCACCCGGCGGTGCTCGACGCGGCGCTGCACGTGATTGCGCTCGGGGCCGCGGACACCGGTGTCCGGCTGCCGTTCGCCTGGGACAAGGTGCAGCTGCACGCCGTGGGCGCCACCGCCCTGCGCGTGCACGTCACCACGACCGGACCCGAGCGCTACCGGGTCTCCGCGTACGACGCGGCAGGCGGACCGGTGCTGACCGCCGAATCGCTGGCACTGCGGCCGCTCGGGGAGTCGGGTGTGCCCGCCGCCGGGGTCCGAGACAGCCTCTACCGCGTGGAATGGATGCCGGTGGGTGCGTCCAGCACGGCTCCGGCAGACCTGATGCCGCTCGAGGAGGCGCTTGCCGGCGGCGATCCGGAAGGTCGCGTGCTGTGGCTCGACCGCGAACCGGGCGACGAACCGGACACGCCGACTCGAGCGCACACCGCCGCGGAGGCGACGTTGCGGGCGGTCCAGTCCTGGCTCCGCGAGGATCGCCTGGCCGAGACCCGGTTGCTGGTCACGACGAGGCTCGCGGTGGCGGTCCGCGACGACGATCCGGTCGACGACGTGTCAGCCGCCCCCGCGTGGGGACTGATCGGCGCGGTGCAGAACGAGCACCCGGACCGCATCACGCTGGTGGACCTGGACGTACACGCCGGTGACCCTTCGCTGATCGCCATGGCCCTGGCCTGCAACGAGCCTCAGCTGGCCATCCGGGACGGTGTACTGCTGGCGCCCATGCTCGCCGCGGTGACGCCCGCCGCGTCGGCACCCGAACCGGGACCCGCACGCTTCGGCCCGGACGGCACGGTCCTGATCACCGGCGGCACGGGAACCATCGGCAGACTGATCGCCCGCCACCTCGTCGCGCGGCACGGGGTGCGCCGTCTGGTGCTGACCGGCCGGCACGCACTCGATGCCGAGAGTGCGGCCGAACTGCGTGCCGAGTTCGCCGAGTCGGAGGCGGAGGTCAGCGCTGTCGCCTGCGACGTGGCCGACCGCGCCGCGGTGGCCGCTCTCCTTGCCGGCATTCCCGACCTGTCCGGCGTGATCCACGCCGCCGGGGTGCTCGAGGATGCCACCGCCGCCACCCTGACCGAGGACCAGTTGCACGCCGTCCTCCGTCCCAAGGTGGACGGTGCCTGGCATCTGCACGAACTCACCCGGGACCGCGACGTGTCGGCGTTCGTGCTGTTCTCCTCCGCGGCGGGTGTGCTCGGCGGCGCAGGCCAGGCGAACTATGCGGCGGCGAATGTCTTCCTCGACGCACTCGCGCAGCACCGCCGTGCCCGCGGGCTGCCCGCGACGTCCATGGCTTGGGGACTGTGGGACCGGCCCAGCGGCATGACGTCCCATCTGAATGCGGCCGACCTCGACCGGTTGCAGCGCAGCGGCATCGACACCATCAGCCCGGAATCGGGTCTGGCCCTGTTCGACGCTGCTCTCGCCGTGAACCGTCCGTTGATCGTGCCGATACGGCTCTCGACGAGGGCCTCTCGATCCGAGGGCGAGTCGCTGCCGCCGATCCTGCGCCGGGTGCTCGGCGTCCGTCGTCGCCGTGCCGCGGCGGCCGATTCCCCGACCGGCCTGGCCGAGGAGTTGCGGGCGCTGGACCCCGGGGAGCGGCACAACCGGGTGCTCGACATCGTCACCACCCACGTGGCGGCTGTGCTGGGTCACGAAGGCAAGGAGGCGATCGACCCGGAACGTGCCTTCAAACAACTCGGTTTCGACTCGCTGACTGCCGTGCAACTGCGCAATCAACTGGCGACCGCCACCGGTGTGCGACTGGCCGCCACCGTGGTGTTCGACCACCCCACCGCGGACGCGCTGACCCAGGAACTGGTGGCGCGCCTGCTCGGGGACGATGCGGCTCCGCAGCCGGCCGGGCCGACACGTGCCCGCAGGGACGACGACCCGATCGTGATCGTGGGAATGGCGTGCAGATACCCGGGCAAGGTGTACTGCCCGGAGGACCTGTGGCGGCTCGTCCACGACGGCCGCAACGCCGTGGGCGCGTACCCCCACAACCGGGGCTGGAATCTCGACGAGGTGTACGACCCCGACCCGAACCGGGCCGGCACCACGTACATGAAGGAGGGCGGGTTCCTCTACGACGCAGACGAATTCGACGCCGCGTTCTTCGGGATCAGCCCGCGCGAGGCGATCGCGATGGACCCCCAGCACCGGCTGCTCCTCGAGAGCGCCTGGGAAGCCTTGGAGCAGGCCGGGATCCGGCCGACCGCGCCCGGCCTCACCGACACCGGCGTGTACGTCGGGCTGATGGGCGGCGACTACGGCTTCCACCTGATGACTCAGCGCAACGTCGACGCCGAGGGCTATCTGATGACCGGGACGAGCAACAGCGTCGCGTCCGGCCGCATCTCCTACTCCCTCGGCTTCACCGGTCCCGCGGTCACCGTGGACACGGCCTGCTCGTCGTCGCTGGTGGCCATGCATCTGGCGGCGCGGGCACTCCGCGACGGGGAATGCGCGCTGGCGCTGGCCGGCGGGGCGACGGTGATGGCCACACCCGGTGTGCTGATCGAGTTCAGCCGCCAGCGCGGGCTCGCCTCGGACGGACGCTGCAAGCCGTTCTCCGACCGCGCCGACGGCACCGGGCTCAGCGAGGGCGCGGGAATGGTGGTGCTGGAGCGGCTCAGCGACGCCCGGTGCAACGGCCACCGGGTGCTGGCGATCATCCGCGGATCGGCGGTCAACCAGGACGGGGCCTCCAACGGATTGACCGCCCCGAACGGGCCGTCCCAGGAACGGGTCATCCGCCAGGCGCTGGCCGACGCCTCGCTCGGCCCCACAGACATCGACGCCGTGGAGGCGCACGGCACCGGCACCACGCTCGGCGACCCGATCGAGGCGCAGGCGCTGCTCGCCGCGTACGGGCAGGGCCGGGAGGGCCGGCCGCTGTGGCTCGGTTCCGTCAAGTCGAACATCGGCCACTCCCAGGCGGCGGCGGGCGTCGCAGGCGTGATCAAGATGGTGATGGCGATGCGGCACGGGATCCTGCCCCCGAGCCTGCACGGCGACGTCCCCACCCGGCACGTCGACTGGACCGCGGGCGAGGTCTCGCTGCTCGCCGAATCGGTTGCCTGGCCGGAGACCGGACGACCCCGGCGGGCGGCCGTCTCGTCGTTCGGTATCAGCGGCACCAACTCGCACATGATCCTCGAACAGCCGCCCGAGGACACGGCGCCGGAGGCCTCTCCGTCGACGTCGCCGCTGGTCTGGGTGATCTCCGGAAAGACCGGGGACGCGCTGCGGGCGCAGGCCACCCGGCTGGCGGAGTTCCTCGACACGGACGAGTCCGAACTCCCGGATCCGGCCGACCTCGCCTACTCACTGGCCACCACCCGATCCGGTTTCACCCACCGCGCCGCGGTGATCGGAGAAACATTCGCCGACCTGCGCGACGGCCTCGCCCGCATCGTCACGGGGCGCCCCGGCGGCAACGTCGTCACCGGGACGAGCGCCCGCGGCAAGACAGCCTTCATGTTCACCGGCCAGGGTGCGCAACGCATCGGGATGGGCCGCGGCCTCTACGAGGCCTACCCGGTGTTCGCGCGGGCACTGGACGAGGTCTGCTCCGCACTCGACGAACACGTGGAAACCCCGGTACGGCAAGTCATCTGGGACGATTCCGACGGTGGCGGTGCGAAGCTCGACAGCACCGAGTACACCCAGCCGGCACTGTTCGCCGTCGAGGTCGCGCTCTATCGGTTGCTGCGGGACTGGGGAATCACCCCCGATTACCTGATCGGTCATTCGATCGGCGAGATCACCGCGGCACACGTCGCGGGGGTGTTCAGCCTGCCCGATGCCGCCGCCCTGGTGGGTGACCGTGGACGGTTGATGCAGTCGACCAAACCGGGGCTGATGATCGCCGTACGGGCACGCGAGGAAGACATCCTGCCGCGGATCGACGGCCGCGTCGATCTCGCGGCCGTCAACGGCGCCGACTCCGTCGTCCTCGCCGGCAGCGAACGCGACGTGCACGCCGTCGCCTCCGAACTGTCCGCCGCCGGACTGAAGACCACGAGTCTGCGGGTCGAGCGGGCCTTCCATTCGACCCTGATGGACCCCATCCTCGACCAGTTCGCCGCCGTGGTGTCGAGGCTGACGGCGCAGCCGCCGAAGATTCCGGTCGTCTCCAACGTCACCGGCCGCGTCGCCACCGCCGACGAACTCATGTCCCCGGAGTACTGGACCCGGCACATCCGGCACGCGGTGCGTTTCCACGACGGCGTCGGCGCCCTCGACGAACTCGGCGTCACCCGCCTCGTCGAAGTCGGCCCGGGCGCGGCACTGGCGGCACTGGCCGCCGAGGTCGTCCCGAACACGATCGCCACGCTGCCCGGGCGCGGGGAGGAAACACACGGGATCATCGAGGCGGTCGCTGCCGCCTACGTGCAGGGCGCAACGATCGACTGGGATCGGGTACTGCCCGGTCGCCGCCGAGTAGCCTTGCCCACCTATGCATTCCAGCGCCGTTCCTACTGGCCGACGGCGTCCACCCGACATACCGGCGACCCTACCGAGCTGGGTCTGACCCCGGCCGATCATCCGCTGCTCGGTGCCGCGGTGACCCTCGACGACGACGCGACCCTGTTCACCGGACAGCTGTCCCTGCACCGGGATCCATGGCTCGTGCCACCGACGATCGACGACGGTGACCAGCCGGCGACCGGCGCAGCGAAGACACTGCTGCCGGCGGTGCCGATCGAACTCGCCCTGCACGCGGCCCACCACGTCGGTCTCGACCATATCGACGAACTCACGCTGGACCACCCGCTCGTCCTCCCGCCGTCGGGACTGGTCTCGATTCGCGTGCTGGTGTCGCCGCCCGGCACCGACGGCGCTCGCACCGTCACGATCTCGTCGAAGTCGGGTGACACCGACGGCCCGGACAGCTGGGTTCGGAACGCTTCGGCGACGATCGACGACGTCGTCGGCCCCGCCGCCGGTGTGCCGCAGCAGGACCCGGGCGACACCGAGACCGCGGTGCGCCTCGACGACGGCACCGACACGACTGGATTCGGCATCCATCCGGAGCTGCTGCAGGCGGCGATCGAACCCCTCCTCGGGTGGGACGGCTGGCCGCTGACCTGGTCGGGGATCCGTCTGCACACCGTCGGCGCGGAGGCGATGACCGCCCGATTCACCCCCGGCGAGGACGGGCGGTATCGCGTTGCCGCCGTCGACCCCGCCGGTGAGCCGGTGCTGACCGTCGATGCCCTGCAGGTGGCGCAGAGGGCGGTCGACGGAGATGGCGCAGGCCGGTCGCCGTCCCTTCGACTGCACCGGGCGGCCTGGATCCCGGTGGAGGTGGCCTCGTCCGAACGGCCCCTCGGACCGGCGGTCGTGCTCGACGCCGAGGGGTTCGGCGACCCGGGTGTCGGTTCGACGTTCCCGGGTTACCCCGACCTCGAAACGTTGCGGACCGCGATGCAGTCCCGGCCGGACGACGACGATCTGCGTCCGTGGACGGTGCTGGTCGGGTGTGCGACCGAGGGCGACCACGGTCCGGACGCGGCTCACGACCTGTGCGCTCGGGTACTGCGGCTGCTTCAGGAGTGGCTCGACGACGAGGCCGTCGCCGACAGCCCACTCGTGATCGTGACCCGCAACGCCATGGTCACCGACGACGGGCAGGACCACGACGCCCGTCCCGACCTCGCGGCCGCGGCCGTGTGGGGTCTCGTCGGCTCCGCACAGAACGAGAACCCGGACCGGTTCGTGCTGATCGACCTCGACGACGAATCCGACGCGGAGGCCGCGGTCACGTCGGCGCTGGCGAGCGGAGAACCGCAGTTGGCGGCCCGGAACGGCACCTTGCGCGCACCGCGGTTGCGGCGCATGCCTGCCGTCGACGAACCGACACCGTTCGATCCGGGCGGCACCGTCCTCGTCACCGGCGGCACCGGCACGGTGGGATCTCTCGTAGCCCGGCACCTGGTGACCGAACACGGGGCACGGCACGTGCTGCTGACCAGCCGGCGCGGACCCGACGCCGAGGGCAGCGACCGGCTGCGCAGCGAACTGAGCGGTCTGGGTGCCGAGGTCAGCATCGTTGCGTGCGATACCGCGGACGCGTCGGCGGTCGCCGCTCTGCTGGCCGGGATACCGCCCGAACACCCACTCACGGCGGTGATCCACGCCGCCGGCGTGATCGACGACGGCACCCTCGCGTCGCTCACCCCCGAGCGGCTCGACGCGGTCCTGCGACCGAAGGTCGACGCGGCCTGGAACCTGCACCGGCTGACCGCGGACAGCGACGTGCGGGCGTTCGTCATGTTCTCGTCGCTCGCCGGCATCCTCGGGGCCCCCGGACAGGCGAACTACGCGGCCGCGAACATGTTCCTCGACGCCCTCGCCCATCACCGCCACGCCCTCGGGCTGCCCGGGCTCTCGATCGCGTGGGGCATGTGGGCGACACCGAGCGCCATGACCGACAACCTCGGCGCGATCGACCTCGCCCGAGCCCGCCTCAGCGGAATGATTCCCATGCCCGCGGCCGACGGCTTGGCCCTCCTCGACAGCGCGCTGGCCGCCGGTGCGCCCACGGTCGCGGCCGCACGGTTCGACCACTCGGGTTCGGCCGCACCGTACGTTCCCGCCCCGCTGCGCGGCCTGATCCGGGAATCGCGCCCGCACGCCGCGGGGTCGGACGCGGTCGTGACCGCGAGCGGGGCCGGGCCGTCGGATTGGGCGCAGCGCCTCGCCGACCGGTCGATCCCCGAACAGCGGCACCTGATGCTCGATCTGGTGCGGGGCGGGGCGGCCACGGTGCTCGGTTACGACGCGTCGGATTCGGTGGACCCCGACCAGGCGTTCAAGGAACTCGGCTTCGATTCGCTGGCGGCCGTGGCGCTCCGTAATCATCTCGGTGCCGCCACGGGGCTGCGGTTGCCGCCGACCATGGTGTTCGACCACCCGAGTCCGCGTGCCGTCGCCGAGTTCCTGCGCTCCGAACTCGTCCCGGACCCGATGTCCGTCGCCCTGGCCGACGTCGACCGGCTGCGCGCGACCATCGCCGAACTCGGCGAGGACAGCGAGGCGCGGTCCGCCATCGCACAGCGCCTGGGAAGCCTGTTGGCCGAGGTCGGCACGTCCGACGATGCGCATGCGGCCGCCGTCGACAAGATTCACGCCGCGACGAGTGAGGAGATCCTCGACCTCATCGATCGCGGTCTCTGACCCGAAACAGTGCGGGTGATCGCCGCAGGGAACACCGGCCCCGCAGGCGATACGATCGTCGCCGTCACAGGCCTCGAAAGGAATCACACGCCCCATGCGCCGCACCCTTGCTCTGACCGCCCTCACCGTCTGCTCCGCGGCAATCCTCACCGCCTGCGGTGGCGACAGCGACACCGCCGCATCCGAGACCACTTCCGCCTCGGCGTCCGTTGCGGCGAGGACGACCGCCGCCACCGCCCCCGGCAGCCGAGTCTTCTCGGTCGCCGACGACCCGCAGACGGCCGCCGACTACCTGGCCTACCTGCGTGCGAACAACCAGACCGTCACCGACGACGACCTGGCGGTCCATCAGGCCGGCGAGATCTGCACCGCCCTCGACGCGGGCAAGCCCCTCGATCGGGTGCGTGAGGAGTGGACGCCGATGCTCACCAACGACGGCGTCTACCCGTACATCATCGGCGCGATCACGCGGTACTGCCCCGATCACGAGAACGTCCTCAACTAGTAGGCAGTAGGCGCTTCGCGCCCGTGCGCCTTTCTGGTTGTTGCAGCTACCAAAAAGGCGCACGGGCGGCGGAGCCGCCCCTGTGGGAATACCTGGACGCAGCGGGTGTTACACACCATGAAGTAGTTGAACAATTAACTACCTGAGTACGAGGAGACACCCCATGCCAGCCGTGACGGTCGACAACATCCTTGCCCTGCCGCGTATCGACGCACCCGCCCCCGGCGCCGTCGACCGCCCGGTCCGTTCGCTCACCACCGCACCCGTCGGATACGAGGGCGAAGGCTTCCCGGTGCGCCGCGCGTTCGCGGGGATCGACCTGCCCGCCCTCGACCCGTTCATCCACATGGACCAGATGGGTGAGGTCGACTACGCACCCGGTGAACCCAAGGGCACACCGTGGCATCCACACCGCGGCTTCGAGACCGTCACCTACATGATCGACGGCATCATGGAGCACCAGGATTCCAACGGCGGCGGCGGGACCATCGGCGGCGGCGACACCCAGTGGATGACCGCGGGTGGCGGCATCCTGCACATCGAGACCCCGCCCGAGCACCTGGTGATGAGCGGTGGCCTGTTCCACGGCGTCCAGTTGTGGGTGAACCTGCCGCGCGACAACAAGATGGCCGCGCCCCGCTACCAGGACATCACCGGCCAGAAGGTGGCCCTGCTGTCCTCGTCGGACGGCGGCGCGCTCGTTCGCGTGATCGCCGGTGACGTGGACGGACACCACGGTCCCGGGTCCACGTACACGCCGATCAGCCTCGTGCATGCGACGATCGCACCGGGCGCGAGCCTGACGCTGCCGTGGAACCCCGAGTTCAACGCGCTCGCCTACGTCCTCGCGGGTGAGGGGCTCGTCGGTTCGGAGCGACGTCCGATCCGAATGGGGCAGACGGCTGTCTACGGACGCGGTGACACGCTGACGATCGCCGCGGCCGACACGCAGGATTCGCGGACGAAGTCGTTCGAGGTGTTCCTCCTCGGCGGCAAGCCGATCCGCGAGCCGGTCGCGATGGCCGGACCGTTCGTCATGAACACCAAGGCCGAGGTGCTGCAGGCGTTCGAGGACTTCCAGGCCGGCCGCCTGGGTTCCGTTCCCGCGGCGCACGAAACGCTCGACTGACCCCCCGTGAGTGGCAAAGCGTGCCGGGGCACACAATGCCACTCACGTGCGGAAGATACTGCGCGACAGACGGTCCGGCGCCCCTGATCAGGGGCGCCGGATCTTCGCGTCGATGCGGTGGATACGCAGGTCGTCCTGCGGGATCCGGAACGTCTCGACCACCCGGACCGTCACGAGGGTGCGGCCGAACAGTCCGGCGTCGAGGAGGTAGTCGACGGTGACGTCGTCGCCGTCGACCGTCCACACACAGTCGCGGATCGCCCGGATCACCCGGTACTGGGGGCCGCCGGACAGGCTTCGGCGCAGGTGATTTCCGGAGAACGCCGTCTTCAGCCCCACCTCGTAGCGCACGGCGCGCGGCTCGATGGGCACCGAGTTGCCGTCGTGGCTGAGCAACGCGTCCAGGTAGGCCCGGGCGACATCGACCTGTGTGTTCATGTCAGTAGTCGAACATTTCGGCCGCGGCGAGCACCAGCGTTTCCGCGTCGTCGCAGCTAGGCGCGGACGCCGCCACGGACGCCGTCAGCCGATTGGTGCGTTTGTCCCGTTCGCTCACCGGACTCGACGGCAGGTTCGTGTCGAACACCGCGCCCGGGTAGAAGTAGTAGTGGCATTCGCGTGCGTCCCGGAAGTACGTGAACGTCTTGCCGTCGAGTTCGACCGCTTCGGGGCCGCCGGTCTGCGACGGTTCGGGCGACAGGGCCAGTTGCACGGACGCCGCGTCGCCGCCGCGGAGAGTGAGGAGACACTCGTAGGGACGGCTGCCCGGGGTGAACGTCTCGACGCCCCGTCCGGACATCTTCTCGACCACCCTGCACGGATCCTGCTGCGCGAGAGGGATATCCGAACGCACCGGCACCGGGGTGCGCAGCCTGCCGGTGATCGATCCGAGCACCGTGCGGGCCTCCGCGCAGTCGTCGCCGCCGGCGGAGTCACCCGTTCCGCCCGCCCCGTCGAGATACGACACGTGCCCCCAGCGCCCCGGGGCGGTGGCGTCGTCCGGCACTCCCGGAACCGGGGGCAGCGCGAAGTAGAGGGTGCACGTGCCCGGGAGTGCGCCGACCGCGGGACGCACCTCGATTCCCGACGTCGCCTCGCCCGCACCGGTTTCTTCCGTGGGTTCGCGTTCGCCCACCGCCACCTCGACCCAGACGGGGTTGGCGGGCGTGCCGCGGGGTGGCACCACCTCGGCGTGGCACGTCGACAGATCGCCGACGGGACCGAACGCGGTGACCTGCCCGAGCGAGGCGACCAGATTTTCGTCGAGCAGGGAGCACGGGGCGATGTCGCGGGCCGCGGCGGCGACGGCCAACTCGACGCGGCTGTGATCGCTGACGGGCAGTCCGTAGATCGGCTCGCCGACCCCCGCCACGCTCGGCGCCCCCTCGACCACCCCGGCACAGGAGGTGAGCAGTACCACAAAAAGTGCGGCCACCAGCGGTGATGTCACCGTCGCGCTGCGGCCCACCGCTGTCTCCTCACTCGGACTTCGAACCCCGGCACGCGAACGATGGTGCCCGGAGTACAGTGCTGAGTATGCAGCGCGCACTCCTCCTTGGTTGCCGCGACGGGGTCTGATCCAGACTGGCTTCCCGTCGCGGGGTTTCTCGTGCGCCGGTCGACACAGCCGTTGGACTCAGAAAGTCCACATCGAACCTGGAGATCAATCCCATGTCCCCCGCTGACGCCTTTACATCCGGAACGCGCACCATCACGCCGCCTTCCAAGCCTGCTCCCTCCGATCAGCCTGAGTGGAACACGCAGAAGAATTCGTCGATGCCGACGTTCCGTTACCGCTCCTTCTCCGAGGAAGTGGAGCCGGTGTCGCTGCCGGACCGCTCGTGGCCCGACAAGATCATCGACCGCGCGCCGCAGTGGTGTGCGGTCGACCTCCGTGACGGCAACCAGGCGCTGATCGACCCGATGAGCCCCGCCCGCAAGCGCCGCATGTTCGAACTGCTGGTGCGGATGGGCTACAAGGAGATCGAGGTCGGCTTCCCGTCGGCCAGCCAGACGGACTTCGACTTCGTCCGCGAGATCATCGAAGACGGCGCGATTCCGGACGACGTCACCATCCAGGTACTCACGCAGTCCCGGCCGGAACTGATCAAGCGCACGTTCGAGGCCTGTGAGGGCGCGAACAAGGTGATCGTCCACTTCTACAACTCGACGTCCATCCTGCAGCGCCGGGTGGTGTTCAAGGCCGAGCGCGACGTGATCAAGAAGATCGCGACCGACGCTGCGACCCTGGCCCTCGAAGAGGCGAAGAAATACCCCGACACGCAGTGGCGCTGGGAGTACTCCCCCGAGTCGTACACCGGCACGGAACTCGAGTACGCCAAGGAGGTGTGCGACGCCGTCACCGAGGTGCTGCAGCCGACGCCGGAGAACCCGGTGATCCTGAACCTGCCCGCCACCGTCGAGATGGCGACGCCCAACGTGTACGCCGACTCCATCGAGTGGATGCACCGCAACCTGGCCCGCCGCGACTCGGTCATCCTGTCGCTGCACCCCCACAACGACCGCGGCACCGGCGTGGCCGCCGCCGAGCTGGGCTACCAGGCCGGCGCCGACCGCATCGAGGGCTGCCTGTTCGGCAACGGTGAACGCACCGGCAACGTCTGCCTGGTCACGCTCGGACTCAACATGTTCACCCGGGGCGTCGACCCGCAGATCGACTTCTCGAACATCGACGAGATCCGCCGCACCGTCGAGTACTGCAACCAGCTGCCCGTCCACGAACGCCACCCGTACGGCGGCGACCTCGTGTACACCGCGTTCTCCGGCAGCCACCAGGACGCGATCAACAAGGGTCTGGACGCCATGAAGTTCGACGCCGACTCGCAGGACGCGGACGTCGACGACATCCTGTGGGCGGTGCCCTACCTGCCGATCGACCCCAAGGACGTGGGCCGCACCTACGAGGCCGTGATCCGCGTCAACTCGCAGTCCGGCAAGGGCGGCGTCGCGTACATCATGAAGGCCGATCACGGGCTGGTGCTGCCGCGTCGCCTGCAGATCGAGTTCTCGCAGGCCGTCCAGCGGATCACCGACGGCGAGGGTGGCGAGGTGTCGCCCAAGGAGATGTGGGACGTCTTCCACGAGGAGTACCTGGCTCCGATCACGCCGCTCGAGCGGATGAAGCAAAAGGTCACGGCGTCCGAGGAGGACGGCGGCACCGACTCCATCACCGCGACCGTGAAGGTCGACGGCAAGGAGCACGAGATCTCGGGTTCGGGCAACGGCCCGCTCGCCGCGTTCGTCGACGCGCTCGCCACGATCGACTTCGACGTGCGGGTTCTCGACTACTCCGAGCACGCCATGTCGGCCGGTGACGACGCCCAGGCGGCCGCGTATGTCGAGTGCGCGGTGACCGCTCCCGACGGACGGAACACCGTGGTCTGGGGTGTCGGCATCGCGACGTCGATCACCACCGCGTCGCTGCGGGCCGTGGTGTCGGCGGTCAACCGCGCGCACTGACCGCTTCCCGACCCTCGCTGCCGCAGGCGCGCATCACGCGCACCTGCGGCAGCGTCGTTTCCGGCCCCGGAAAGCGGCTACCCTCCGGGCGTCGGGTGACTACCCTGGTAACGGAGTCCACACCGGACCCGAACCGCCTCGGACCCTTCGGGGGGCGTCGTGAATCTGGCATTTCAACAGCATCTTCCGGTCCGCCCGTATCCGGCCCGGCGCCGCCCCAAGGGCAGCTTCTTCTACAAGATGATCACGACGACGGATCCCAAGGACCTGGGGATTCTGTACCTGATCACGTCGTTCGCGTTCTTCATGGCCGGCGGTCTGATGGCCCTGCTGATCCGCGGCGAACTCGCCGTCCCGGGTCTGCAGTTCCTGTCGAACGAGCAGTACAACCAGCTGTTCACGATGCACGGCACGATCATGCTGCTGCTGTACGCGACGCCGATCGTGTTCGGGTTCGCCAACTACATCCTGCCGCTGCAGATCGGCGCCCCCGACGTCGCGTTTCCCCGTCTCAACGCGTTCAGTTACTGGGCGTTCCTGTTCGGCGGCACCATCGCGATTGCGGGTTTCATCACCCCCGGCGGTGCCGCGGACTTCGGCTGGACGGCATACTCGCCGCTGACGAGCGCGCTGCATGCGCCGGGTGTCGGCGCCGATCTGTGGATCATGGGGCTGGCGCTGTCCGGTCTCGGCACCATCCTCGGCGGGGTCAACATGATCACCACCGTCATCTGCCTGCGAGCCCCGGGCATGATCATGTTCCGGATGCCGATCTTCACGTGGAACATCTTCATCACCAGCATCCTGATCCTGGTGGCGTTCCCGATCCTCACCGCAGCGCTGATGGGGCTGTTCGTCGACCGCCACCTGGGCGGCAATCTGTACGACCCGGCCACCGGCGGCGTGCTGCTGTGGCAGCACCTGTTCTGGTTCTTCGGCCATCCGGAGGTGTACATCGTCGCGCTGCCGTTCTTCGGCATCGTGTCGGAGATCTTCCCGGTCTTCAGCCGCAAGCCGCTCTTCGGGTACAGCGGTCTCGTCTACGCGACGATCGCCATCGCGGCCCTGTCGATCGCCGTGTGGGCGCACCACATGTACGCGACGGGCGCGGTGCTGTTGCCGTTCTTCTCGTTCATGACGTTCCTCATCGCGGTGCCCACCGGGGTGAAGATCTTCAACTGGATCGGCACCATGTGGAAAGGGCAGCTGACGTTCGAGACCCCCATGCTGTTCTCGCTCGGCTTCCTCATCACGTTCATCTTCGGCGGCCTCACCGGCGTCATCCTCGCGAGCCCGCCACTGGACTTCCACGTCACCGACAGCTACTTCGTGATCGCCCACTTCCACTA
Organism: Rhodococcus sp. IEGM 1307; assembly: GCF_030056915.1. Classification (NCBI taxonomy): domain Bacteria; kingdom Bacillati; phylum Actinomycetota; class Actinomycetes; order Mycobacteriales; family Nocardiaceae; genus Rhodococcus; species Rhodococcus sp. IEGM 1307. The sequence continues at coordinate 283,801 of NZ_JASHKW010000007.1, read as the reverse complement.
CGTGCTGTTCGGGACGATCGTCTTCGCCACATACGCGGGCATCTACTTCTGGTTCCCGAAGATGACAGGCCGCATGCTCGACGAGCGTCTCGGCAAATGGCATTTCTGGACCACGTTCACCGGTTTCCACGGCACGTTCCTCGTCCAGCACTGGCTCGGCGCCGAGGGGATGCCGCGCCGCTACGCCGACTACCTGCCCTCGGACGGCTTCACCGTCCTCAACTCGGTCTCCACGGTGTTCGCGTTCGTCTTGGGCGCGTCGACCGTGCCGTTCGTCTGGAACGTCTTCAAGAGCTACCGCTACGGCGAGGTGGTCACGGTGGACGACCCGTGGGGTTTCGGCAACTCGCTCGAATGGGCGACGACCTGCCCGCCGCCGCGGCACAACTTCACCGAGCTGCCGCGCATCCGCTCCGAGCGGCCGGCGTTCGAACTGCACTATCCGCACATGGTCGACCGAATGCACCGCGAGGCACACGTGGGTGTGCGGGGCGCAGTGGCGCACGCGACCGAACCGGCGTCCGCCGACCCGAAGGTGAACCGTCAGTAACATCCGCGTGAAAGTTCCCTTCCCCGAGAGCTTCTCGAGGAACCGGACGAAAACGACTCTGTGACAAAGCGTTGCAGATACCTCGACGGAGGACGCCCAGTTCGACGGAATTCCGGCGTTATTACTCTCTCGTAGGGTCGACACGCAAGTCCTTGAACGCTTGACAAGCCGATCGGGGCCTCGCAGAAGTTACGCGCGGGTACATATTTTCGACGTTATGCTCGCATTCCCCGAGCAGCGGACCCGCAATGGCGCAGGTCCGACGATCGCGTTCGGGGCGCCCCTGGAGTTAGTCAAGTGGGTTGTGCAGGGGTGCACGTGTCCGCGAAGGCGGCACCCAGTCCTCGGCGGACATGGCCTTGGCCATCGAAACACTCTGCGGATCAATGAGTTTTACGGAAACGGAGCGATAACAGATGTTCAAGCGAATAGCGATAGTCAACCGCGGCGAAGCGGCGGTCCGCCTGATTCGTGCGGTGCGCGAACTGAACGCCGAGCACAACTACGGCATCCGCACGATCGCACTGCACACCGAGGCGGAACGCCGCGCGATGTTCGTTCGGCAGGCCGACGAGGGTGTGTGCTTGCGCACAGTCAAGACCGGCACCGCCTACCTCGATCACGCCGAGCTGGCCCGCGCGCTGCGCGAGAGCAAGGCCGACGCCGTGTGGGTCGGCTGGGGCTTCGTCGCCGAGGATCCCGCGTTCGTCGAGGTCTGCGAGCAGCTCGGCATCACGTTCATCGGCCCGCCCGCCGAAGCGATGCGCCTGCTGGGCGACAAGGTGGAGGCCAAGCTCCTCGCCGAGAAGGTGGAGGTCCCGGTCGCGCCGTGGAGCGGCGGCCCCGTCGCCACCCGCGCCGACGCCCGCCGTCACGCCCAGGCCATCGGCTACCCGCTCATCATCAAGGCCCGCTCCGGTGGTGGTGGCCGCGGTATCCGCAAGGTGTGGTCCGAGGACGAACTCGAACTCGCGCTCGAACGCACCCAGGGTGAGGCCCAGCGGTCCTTCGGTGACCCCGTCGTGTTCATCGAACGACTGGTTACCGACGCACGCCACGTCGAGGTACAGGTAATTGCCGACAACTTCGGCAACGTCTGGGCTCCCGGTGTGCGCGACTGCTCCATCCAGCGCAAGAACCAGAAGGTCATCGAGGAGTCCAGCTCCCCGCTCCTCACCGCCGAGCAGTCGAACCACCTGCGCACCGTCTCCGCAGAGCTCGTGCGCGCCGCCGGCTACCGCGGCGCCGGCACGGTCGAGTACCTGTACCAGCCCGAGCAGAAGACGTTCACGTTCCTCGAGGTCAACACCCGCCTGCAGGTCGAGCACCCCATCACCGAGGCCACCACCGGCATCGACCTGGTGAAGCTGCAGATCCTCGTCGCGAGCGGTGAGCCGCTGGTCGGCGACTGCCCGCCCGAGTTCGGTCACGCCGTCGAGGCCCGCCTCAACGCGGAGGACGCCGCCAACGGCTTCGCTCCCGCGCCCGGCGCCGTGCAGCTGCTCAAGTTCCCGCTCGGCAGCGGTCTCCGCGTCGACACCGGCATCGCCCAGGGCGACGTCATCCCGCCCGACTACGACTCGATGGTCGCCAAGGTCATCGCCTGGGGTCGCGACCGCTCCGAGGCGCTCGCGCGTCTGCGCACCGCGCTCCGCGAGACCACGGTCGTGCTGCAGGGCGGCACCACCACCAAGTCGTTCCTGCTGGACCTGCTGGACCGCGAAGAGGTCATCTCGGCGTCCGCGGACACCGGCTGGCTGGACCGCACCGACGCAGGCAACTCCAACGTCCCGTCCCGGACCGCGGACGTCGCCCTGATCGCCGCCGCCATCGACGTCTACGACGCCGAGGAGAAGCTCGAGCGTGAGGCGTTCCTGTCGTCCGCTCGCGGTGGACGCCCCCGCGCCGGCCACGCCATCGGCCGCAAGGTGGAGCTCAGCTACCAGGGCCAGGCCTACGGACTCACTGTCACGCAGGTCGGCGCCCACACCTACCGCGTCGACGGGGACGCCCCCGAGACCGAGGTCGAGGTCGACCGCCTCAGCGAGTTCGAGAGCCGTCTGGTGATCGGCGACCGCCGCCACCACGTCGTCTCGGTCGCAGGCCGCGCCCAGTACCTCGTCGAGGTCGACGGCATCAGCCACCAGATCAGCCAGGACGAGGCCGGCGTCGTCCGCGCACCGGCTCCCGCAGTCGTGGTCGCGGTGCCCGTGTCCGTCGGCGACGAGGTCGAGGTCGGCGCCACGCTGGTCGTCCTCGAGAGCATGAAGATGGAGACCGCGGTCCGCGCCCCCGTCGCAGGCCGGGTGCGGGAAGTTCTCGCCATGGTCAACTCCCAGGTCGACGCCGGAACGGCACTGCTGCGCGTCGAGGAGAGCTCCGAGGAGTCCACCGCTCCGAAGTCGCCTCGCGTCGAATTCGATCTCGGTTCTCCCGCTTCGCACGGGAACACCCGGGCCGATGCCCTCGAGCAGATCGACGCACTCGCCGCACTGCTCACCGGTTACGACGTCAGCGCGAAGCGGGCCGGTGTTCTCCTCGCCGATTACGAGAAGCTGCGCGCCGAGATCGCCGGCGACCCGGATCTCGTGCAGGCGGAACTCGCCCTGCTGAACACGTTCGCGGACATCTGCGAGATCGGACGTAACCGTCCGACCGCAGCCGAGGAGGACGGTGACGAGCGCGTCCACAGCCCGCGCGAGCACTTCCACACCTACCTCCACACCCTCGACGTCGAGCTCGAAGGCCTGCCCGAGTCGTTCACGACCCGGCTGTCGCGGGCGCTGCGTCACTACGACGTCACCGACCTCGAGCGCACCGCCGAGCTGGAGGAGGCGGTCTACCGCCTGTTCCTCGCGCAGCAGCGCATGGACAACCAGGTTCCCGTCATCGCCGCCCTGCTCGATCGGTGGCTGAACGAAAAGAACGCTCCCGGCCGCGCACCCAGCGGACTCGGTGAGGTCCTGGACCGGCTGATCATCGCCACCCAGGTCCGCTACCCGGTGATCGGCAACGTCGCCCGCAACGTGCGGTTCCGGTTCTTCGACGAGCCGCAGATCCGCAAGGCCCGCGAGCAGGTCTACGACGGTGTCCGCGGCAGCCTCGAGTACCTCGCCGAGCGTCCCGACGCCGTCGACTACCAGGAACGCCTCGAGGCACTGGTCGCCACCCCGCAGTCGCTGACCGAGCTCCTCGGGCAGCGGATCGCACGCAAGAGCACCACCGTCGGGCCGCTGCTCGAGGTCGTCACCCGTCGCTACTACGACATCCGCACGCTCGAGAACGTCACGTCCTTCGACCGCAACGGACGGCGTTTCGTCACCGGCAACTTCGATCTGCTCGGCGAGCGCCTCAACCTGGTGTCGGCCGTCGCCGAGTACGCCGAACTGCCCGGTGCGCTCGACGAGATCGGTGCCGTCGCCTCGGAGAACCCCGAGAACCTCGTCCTCGACCTCTACCTGTCGTGGACCGCACCGCCCGCCGACCCGAACACGATGTCCGAGGACCTGCGGAAGGCGCTGACGGCGCTGCCGCTGGCCGCGACGTGCCGCCGGGTCACGGTGTCCGTCTTCGGCGGAACCGACGTGGACGTCCGCAAGTTCACGTACCGCCCGGACGCAGGTGTCCTCGCGGAAGAGAAGCTGATCCGGGACATGCACCCGCTCACCGGCCAGCGACTCGACCTGTGGCGCCTGAAGAACTTCGACGGCACCCGCCTCCCCGCGGTCGCCGACACGTTCCTGTTCAACCTGGTCTCGCGCGACAACCCCACCGACGAACGCCTCATCGCGCTCGCCGAGATCCGCGACATCACGCCGGTCCGCAACGAGGACGGCCAGGTCATCGGCGTTCCCGCCGCGGAACGCGTCCTGCAGTCGTGCCTCGACGGCATCCGCCGGGCGCAGGCCACGCGCGGCAGCAAGCGCAAGCTCGACGCCAACCGCGTCGTGCTGTACGTGTGGCCGAAGATCGACGTCCCGGTCGAGGACCTCGAGGCGTTCGCCCGGGTCGCGGCACCGCTCACCGCGGGCGCCGGACTCGAGGAGATCACCGTGATCGCCCGGCTCCAGGGCGAGCCCGGCACGGAGTCGCGGGAGAAGGCTCTGCGCTTCTCCTACCGCACCGGTGCCGGCGTGGTCGTCAAGGTCACCGAACCGCCGACCGAGCCGCTGCAGCCGCTCGACGCGTACACGCAGAAGGTCCGCAGCTCACGTGCCCGCGGCACCGTCTACCCGTACGAGCTGATCCCGCTGCTCACCGGCCGCGACGGCAGCTTCGTCGAGCACGACCTGGACGAGACGGGCCAGCTGGTTCCCGTCGAGCGTCCGTACGGTCAGAACAAGGCCGGCCTCGTCGTCGGTCTGGTCACCGCCCGCACCGACCGGCATCCCGAGGGAATGACCCGCGTCGCGCTCTTCGGTGACCCGACGAAGGCCCTCGGCACCGTCGCGGAAGCCGAGTGCGCCCGCCTCGTCGCCGGTGTGGACCTGGCCGAGAAGCTGGGTGTCCCGGTCGAGTGGTTCGCGCTGTCGTCCGGCGCGACGATCTCCATGGACAGCGGCACCGAGAACATGGACTGGGTGTCCCGCGGCCTGCGTCGCCTCATCACGTTCACGCAGAACGGTGGCGAGGTCAACGTGATCGTGGCCGGCATCAACGTCGGTGCGCAGCCGTACTGGAACGCCGAAGCCACGATGCTGATGCACACCAAGGGCATCCTCGTCATGACGCCGGACAGTGCCATGGTGCTCACCGGTAAGAACTCGCTCGACTACTCGGGTGGCGTCTCGGCCGAGGACAACTTCGGCATCGGTGGTTACGACCGCGTGATGGGCCCGAACGGTGAGGCGCAGTACTGGGCGCCGAACCTGCCCGCCGCGTGCGAGATCCTGTTCGCGCACTACGACCACGCGTACGTCGTTGCCGGAGAACGCTTCCCGCGTCGGGCGCAGACCAGCGACCCGATCGGGCGCGACGTGCGGTCCTTCCCGCACATCCACCCGTCCAGCGACTTCACCACGGTCGGCGACATCTTCTCCGCGGAGACGAACCCGGAACGCAAGAAGCCGTTCGACATTCGCACGGTGATGCGTTCGCTCGTCGACCAGGACCACGCGGTGCTGGAGCGGTGGGCCGACATGGCGGACGCCGACACGTCCGTCGTGTTCGACGCGCACCTCGGCGGTTACCCGGTGAGCGTCATCGGCATCGAGTCGCGGGCCATCGCCCGTAAGGGATGGTCGCCGGCCAACGGTCCCGACCAGTGGACCGCGGGAACGCTGTTCCCGCAGTCGTCGAAGAAGACGGCCCGGGCGATCAACGCCGCCAGCGGCAGCCGTCCGCTCGTGGTGCTGGCCAACCTGTCCGGCTTCGACGGTTCCCCGGACTCGCTGCGGCACATCCAGCTCGAGTACGGCGCCGAGATCGGCCGCGCCATCGTCAACTTCGACGGCCCGATCGTGTTCTGCGTCGTCTCCCGCTACCACGGTGGCGCGTTCGTGGTGTTCTCCGGAGCACTGAACGACAACATGGAGGTGCTGGCGGTCGAAGGTTCGTTCGCCTCGGTCCTCGGTGGTGCCCCCGCCGCGGCCGTGGTGTTCACCCGCGAGGTCAACTCGCGGGTGGCCGCCGACCCGTCGATCCGGGAGCTCGAGGCCAACCTGGCGGGCGCCCAGAACGACGCCCAGCAGGCTCACCTGCGGGTGGAGCTGGCGGCCCAGCAGGCTGCGGTGCGCAACGAGAAGCTCGGTGAGGTCGCGGCCGAGTTCGAGGCCGTGCACAACATCCAGCGGGCACAGCGGGTCGGCTCCGTCGACGCCGTCATCCCGGCCGTCGAACTGCGTCCGTACATCATCGGTGCGGTCGAGCGCGGCATGCGCCGGGCGGTCGAAGCAGGCAAGTAGTCCCCACCCGAACGGCCGCGGCACCTACCGGTGTCGCGGCCGTTCGGCGTTTCCGCCACCGCGGGCGGGGAGTCCGCACCGGCCGCATTTCACCTGTTTCGGATGACGCGGGTGCCCCGACCCGGTGCGATAGTCAGCGCAGAGTGAATTCGACTGTGAATGGAGCGCTGCAATGGACTCTTTCTGGGACTTTCTCTGGGTGATCATCGTCACCTTCGGCTTCGTGGCCTACCTGATCCTGTTGTTCTCCATCATCACCGACCTGTTCCGCGACCATAAGACGTCGGGCTGGGCGAAGGCCATCTGGATCATCTTCCTGTTCTTCATCCCGCTGCTGACCGCGCTGGTGTATCTCATCGTCAAGAGCGACGGCATGGCCCAGCGGTCGATGGCGGCCGCGCAGGAGGTGAAGCAGGCCCAGGACAGCTACATCCGTTCCGTGGCGGGCAAGTCCTCGGCCGAGCAGATCGCGGACGCGAAGGCCCTGCTCGATGCAGGCACCATCACACAGCAGGAGTACGAGACGCTGAAGGCCAAGGCGCTGGCCTGACCCCGCACCGTCACCGTCGAAGGCCCGCCCCGGTGCGGGCCTTCGTGCTGTCGGGGGTCAGTCCCGCATCCGCGCCGCGACGTCCCGGAACGCCTGCAGCACCGTCGCCACCGCGGGGACGTCGTCGGCGGCCGGCCGCCGAGCCAGTTCGTAGATACGGGCCGCCCGCACCCCGGCCAGCGGCAGCTGGACCACCGAGCGGTTCGTCACCGCGTGGCGGGCCAGCAGGGCAACGCCGTGACCACCGGCGACGAGTTCCTCGATGACCCGGAAGTCGTTGATGCGCATCACCACATGCGGCTGCACACCGGTCGCGGCGGCCACCGACATCAGCACGTCGTCGACGGGGAACCCGCCGCGCACACTGATCCACCGCTCGTCCGCCAACTGGTCCGGGCGGACCGCATCCTGGCCGGCCAGCGGATGGCCCGGCGGCAGGATGAGGTCGATGGGTTCGCGCATCAGCGGTTCGGCCGTCACCCGCGGCGAGGACGTGTCCGGGGCCCGCTCGTCGCGATGCGTGAGGACCACGTCGTAATCGGCGAGCAGGGTGGGCACCGCGGCGGCGGGCAGGTCCTCGTCGCGCGCCTGCAGGTCCACCCCACTGCCTTCGAGCGCGTCCAGCAGTCCGGGCAGCAGCAGCGCGGCGCCGGACGGGAACAGCGCCACCCGCACCCGCCCGCGCGGCGAACCGCGGTAGGCGCTCATCTCCGCCGCCGCACGGTCCAGGGCGGCCACGACGTCGTCGGCGCGGACGACGAGCGCCTGACCGGCGTCCGTGAGCCGCAACCGGCGGCCGGCGGGTTCGAGCAGGGTCACCCCGGCCTCCCGCGACAGGATCTTGAGCTGCTGCGACACCGCCGACGGCGTCATCGACAACGCCTGCGCGGTCGCTGCCACCGTGCCGCGGTCCGCGAGCTCGCGCAGCACGCGCAACCGGGTCGCATCCATGTAGCAAAACTACATTGATAGTGCACTTTAATGCGCTTGTCCTGATCATTTCAGGCCCTCACGATGGAATGCATGACCTCCCGCGACCGGCTGCTCGGACTCACCGTCGTCGTCCTGTGGGGGCTCAACTTCCTCGCCATTCGCGCGGGCCTCGATCACTTCCCACCGTTCTTCTTCGCCGCGCTGCGATTCTTCGTCATCGCGATCCCGGTGATCCTGTTCGTTCCCCGGCCACAGGTCCCGCTGAAGTGGCTGCTGGTGTACGGCCTCGGGTTCGGCGTCGGCCAGTTCGCCTTCCTCTTCTGGGCCATGCACGTCGGCATGCCCACCGGGCTGGCATCGCTGGTCCTGCAGTCGTCCGCACCGTTCACCGTGGTCCTCGGCGCGGTCCTGCTGCGGGAGCGACTGCGGCCCGCACAGGTGAGCGGACTCCTGGTGGCGATGGCCGGAATGACCCTCATCGGCTGGGACCGCGCCCAGCACGCCGCGCTGCTGCCGGTGGCCCTGACGCTGCTCGCGGGACTGTCGTGGGCGGTGGGCAACATCGGCAACCGCAAGGCCGCGTCCGATCAGCCGATGCGCCTGATGCTGTGGATGTGCGTCATTCCGCCGCTGCCGATGCTGGCGCTGTCGCTCGGCGTGGAGGGACCGTCCGCGGGCTGGAACTCCCTGACGTCGTCGCTGGAGGGCACCGGCCCGCTCGCGCTCGCAGGCCTCGCCTACATCGTGATTCTCGGCACGGTCGCGGGCTCAGGTCTGTGGACGGCACTGCTCAGCCGCTACCCCGCCGGGATGGTCGCACCGTTCTCCCTGCTGGTTCCGATCGTCGGGATCGGGGCGTCCTGGCTGGTGCTGCACGAGGAGCCGAGCATGCTGTCGCTGATCGGCGGGGTCGTCGTCATCGCCGGTGCCGCCGCCACCCAGGTGAGTGGCAGGGTGCGTCCGAGCACACTTTCGCACTCACCTGCCCCCGCGCGAGTCGGCGTCTGACCGGACCCTGTGCAAAACTCGCGGAGTGAGTACTGGAACTGGGATCACGACGCGCGGCAAGCTCGCCCTGCGCGCAGCGGCGGCGGCCTCGTGGGCGTCGCAGAAGGCGGGCCGGGGCAAGGGCTCGATGATCGGCGGACTGATCGCCCTGAAGATCGACCCGACACTGATGGAGCAGCTCGGCGCAGGCCGGCGCACCGCGGTGATCACCGGCACCAACGGCAAGTCCACCACCACCCGGATGACCGCGGCGGCGCTCTCCACCCTCGGTGAGGTCGCGACGCAGGCGGATGGCGCCAACATGGACGCCGGCATCGTCGCGGCGCTCAGCACCCGCGTCCACGCGCCCCTCGCCGCCCTCGAGGTCGACGAACTCCACGTCCCGCACGTCTCCGACGCGGTCAACCCCGAGGCCCTGGTGCTGCTCAACCTCAGCCGCGACCAACTCGACCGGGTCGGCGAGATCAACATGATCGAACGCAAACTCCGCGCCTGCGTCGCCGCGCACCCGGAGGCCGTTGTGATCGCCAACTGCGACGACGTCCTCGTCACCTCGGTGGCCTACGACGCGAAGAACGTCGTCTGGGTCGCCGCGGGCGGCGGATGGGCCAGCGACGCCGCCAGCTGTCCGCGCACCGGTGAACCCATCGTCTGGGAGGGCTCGCACTGGCGCAGCACGGGTTCGGACTTCGCGCGCCCGACCCCCGACTGGTGGCTGGACGACGAAAACCTGTACGGGCCCGACGGTCTGAAGATCCCGATGACACTCGCCCTGCCCGGGCGCGCCAACCGCGGCAACGCCGCGCAGGCCGTCGCCGCGGCGGTCGCGATGGGCGCGAAGGCGGAGGACGCCGTCGCCGCGGCAGCCACCGTCCAGGAGGTCGCGGGCCGCTACAGCACCGTCGAGGTCGGGTCGCACTCCGTGCACATGCTGCTCGCCAAGAATCCCGCCGGCTGGCAGGAAGCGCTGTCGATGATCGACCCCACCGTCGACGGACTCGTGATCGCCGTCAACGGGCAGGTTCCCGACGGCGAGGACCTGTCCTGGTTGTGGGACGTGCGGTTCGAGCACTTCGAGGGCGTCAAGGTGGTGGCGGCCGGCGAACGCGGCACCGACCTGGCCGTCCGTCTCACGTACGCCGGCGTCGAGCACACGCTCGACCCGAACCCGTTGCGGGCCATCGCGTCCTGCCCGCCCGGACGCGTCGAGGTGCTCGCCAACTACACCGCCTTCCGCGACCTGAACACCGCCATCGCGAAGGAGGCGCGCAATGCCTGACTCGACCGTACGCATCGGCCTGGTGCTGCCCGACGTGATGGGCACCTACGGCGACGGCGGCAACGCCCTGATCCTCCGGCAGCGACTGCGCATGCGCGGATACGACGCGGAGATCGTCGAGATCACGCTGAACGACCCGGTCCCGGAGTCCCTCGACGTGTACACGCTCGGCGGGGCCGAGGACTCGGCGCAGCGCCTCGCCACCCGGCACCTCGCCAAGTACCCCGGACTGCAGAAGGCCGCCGAACGCGGCGCCCCCGTCCTGGCGATCTGCGCCGCGATCCAGGTGCTCGGCAACTGGTACGAGACGTCGAGCGGCGAACGCGTCGAGGGTGTCTCGATGCTCGACGTCACCACGTCCCCGCAGGCGACCCGTTCCATCGGTGAAGTGATCACGACACCACAGATGGACGGGTTGACGCAGCCGCTCACGGGGTTCGAAAACCACCGCGGCGGAACCACACTCGGCTCCGATGCCCGCGGCCTGGCCCGGGTCACGCACGGCGTCGGCAACGGCGTCGGGGACGGACTCGAAGGCGTCGTCCAGGGTTCCGTGATCGGCACGTACATGCACGGACCCGCGCTCGCCCGCAACCCCGAACTCGCCGACCTGCTCCTGAAACGGGCGCTGGGCGTCGACGAACTCGCGCCCCTCGACCTGCCCGAGGTCGCGCAGTTGCGCCGTGAGCGCCTGCGCGTCTGAGCACGTGAGTGGCAAAGCGTCGTCCCGTACTCTTTCTCACTCACCTCCGCAGGTGAGTGAGAAAGAGTGGCCGGGCACCCTTTCTCACTCACGTGGGCAGGCTGGACAGCGGCGCGACCTATCGGCCCATCCTTCGCGGACCAACACCCGGCGCACTTCCTCGAATACCCCGCAGGGGTCGCGGGTCGTCTCCTCCCACCCGTAGACCAGCCGTGGACGGTCGGCCAGCTCCGCCGCGTTGTCGCGCCGACGGTCACGGAAGCGGGACTGTTGCGCGCTGTGATACTGCTGCCCGTCGAGCCGGACGATCAGCGGCACACCCATGGGGCTGTAATCGACGTCCTCGTACAGAATCCGGCCGTCCACGACGTGCGGCATCTGACGTTTCCCGCTCGGCAGCCCGTGCGCCCGTTCGACGTCGAGTGCGTAACGATGTTCGAGGGCCGATTGAACGCCGTCGCCGAGCAGCGTCACGGCGTCGGCGATGTCGGTCGCATACCGGTGTGGACGCCGGACCTCGAGTTTCCGCCGGAGCACCTCGACGTGGACCTTGCCACTCGTGGCGGCCTCGATGAACCGGAGGGCCGCCTCCCGCGGGGTGGCCTCGGACACCGCGAGGTCGATCACCGTGTCGGCCAACGACGTCCGTGGCAGGCGGAACGGGACCGAGATGTGCTCGAATGCGCGGGACCGATGGACCACGACGCCACCATGAACGAGTGCGTTGCCGACCGAGGTGGGGCGCGGACCGCCGGGTGAGCGGACCGTCGGCCCCTGATTCACCGCCGAGCAGTTGTAGGGGACGGTGATGTGGACCGGTGCCGACGGGTCGTCGACGCGGAGCAGTCCCCATTCCTCGGCCGCGGTCCGGTGACTCAGGATCGCCCGGCCGCCGTACAGGAGTGCGGCGGAGAGGGCCATCGGGCGGGTGAGCGGACCGTTGGTGACCGCGATGACGCGCGGCAGCACCCGCAGCCACTGGCCGGACACCACACGATGTCGGAGTGCGGTGGCACTGACGCCGTGCGCCCGGAGCTGTGCCGTGGTGACGACGCCGTCCTGGGCGTCGAGAATGGTCTGCCATGAGTCGTGTTCCATGCTCGGAACGGTGTCGGCCCGCCCCGACAGGAACCGCCCCTTCCCACCATTTTTTCCACAGCCTGTGGATAACCCATGTGAGTGAGAATGCGCCCCCGGGCGCACATCGGCACTCACGTGCGGAGCGCAACCGAAGGGTTGCAGAACGACGAAAAGAGTGCAACCATAAAGTTGCACATCAACCGTCGTCGAAAAAGGTGACCCACCATGGACGCATCGAGCAGCATCACCCGGACCGTCGTCGTGAACGCCCCGAGATCGGCGGTGTGGGCGGCGATCACGGATCCCGACAAGATCAGCCAGTGGTTCGGACAGCGCACGTCGCTCGACCTCAGCGTCGGCGGCAAGGCCGCCTTCACCTGGGACGAGCACGGCACCGCCCACGCCGTCGTCACGGAGGTCGACGAACCGAACGCCTTCGGCTTCCGCTGGGCCGCCGACATGGACGCCGACCCGGTGATCGGCAACTCCACCCTGGTGCGGTTCACGCTTTCCGAGCACGCATCCGGCACCGAACTGACAGTCGTCGAGACCGGATTCGACACCCTCGACCGCGACGTGGCCGACCAGAAGCGGGCCCGCGAGGGCAACGTCCAGGGCTGGCACGCCGAACTCGACGAACTGGTCGCGTACCTGCACGGCGTGAAGGCATGACAGTGGGCACGTACGCCGAACTGGCCTCGGTGTTCGCGGCACTGTCCGACGAAACCCGCTGGGAGATCCTCACCGAACTCGGGCGGGCCGACCAGTCGGCGTCGTCGCTCGCCACCCGGCTTCCGGTGTCGCGGCAGGCCATCGCGAAGCATCTGAATGCGCTACAGGCCTGCGGACTGGTGGAGTCGGTGAAGGTGGGCCGCGAGATCCGCTACCGCGCGCTGGGCGCGGAGCTCAACAAGACGGCGCGGAGGCTGGAACGGATCGGCGCCGAGTGGGATCGCCGGCTGGCCGCCATCAAGCAGATCGCGGAATCGATGGAGGAGTAAAGACCCCAGACAGGGGTTCGGCCGGGAATGCTTCTGCATTCTCGGCCGGATCTCTGCTTCTCGAGTTTTCTCTGCTCACAGGTACATTTCCTCGATCCGCATCACTGACGATACACGCGAGTGATCTACGTCACAAGAGGCTCTACCGGACTTTTCTTCACCCGATCGTGCCCGGGCAGGGCCAGGGAGACCGCGAACACCAGGACCGCCAGCACGGCGCACACCCCGTAGGCGATCGAGAAACCGGCGGCCGAGGCGACACCGCCCACCATGCTCGCCGCCAGGACCGTCGCGACCACCGCGCTGCACATGGTGGTACCCATCGTCCGCAGCAGGACGTTGACGCCGTTGGCCGCGGCCATCTGCGTGGACGGCACGGCCCGGACGATCAGCATCGGCAGCGTGCTGTACACCAGCGAGGTGCCGACGGCCGCGACCCCGAGCGCGGCGATCACCATCCACAACTCCTTGTGCGGCACCGTGTGCAGCGCGTAGCCGAGGACGAGACAGATCGCGCCCGACAGGATCGTCACCTTCGACCCGTAGCGTTCGGACACCCGGGCCCCGACCTGCGCGAAGACGATCATCGACAGACTCGTCGGCAGCTGGCACACCGCGGCCTGGAGAATCGTCAGGCCGTAGCCGGCGTCTCCGCGGGGCGCCTGCAGCAACTGGGTGGTGATGAGGGCGTTTCCGTAGAACGCGAACCCGACGAGCAGCGCCGTGACATGCGGCAGCAGCACCGACCGTCGCGCCGACACCCGCAGGTCAACCAGCGGGTTCCGATTTCGCAGCTGCTGATGTCCCCACAGCGCGAACAGGAACACCGCGGACGCGAACATGCCCAGCACCGCGGGGCTACCCCAGCCCCACGAGCTGCCCTGGGTGATCGGGACGAGCAGGCAGACGAGGGCCGCGGTGAGACCGACGGCGCCGACGCCGTCGAACCGCCCACCGGACCGCACCTCGGACTCGCGGATGAACAGCACCGCGGCCGTGGTGACCGCGAGCCCGATTCCCGCGATGACCCAGAAGAGGACGTGCCAGTTGGAGTACTCGGCGACGGACGCCGCGAACGGCAGTCCGAGCGCGGTGCCGATCCCGAGGGTCGAGCTCATCATGGCGATGGCGCCGTTGACCTTCTCCCGCGGCAATTCGTCGCGGAGGATCGAGATTCCGACCGGGATGACGGCGGCGCCTGCCCCCTGCAGTCCCCGCGCGAAGATCAGGAACGCGATGTCGGACGTCACGGCGCAGATCAACGCTCCGAGCGTCATGAAGACGAAGGCGACGAGAAGCATCCGCTTCTTGCCGAACATGTCGGCGAGCCTGCCGAAGATGGGGGTGACGACCGCGCCGACCAGGAGGGTGGTGGTGATCAGCCAGGACACCGACGTCTGACTCGCGCCGGTGAACGCCGGCATGCTGGGCAGGAGGGGCACCATGACGGTCTGCAGGACGGCCTGGAACACGCCCGCGAACGCGAGAATCGGGAAGAGGTAACGCGATCCGCCGACAGAGTCCGGCGGTGCGACCGGCTGATCCGCAAGCGCCGACAGTGGGCGCGGCAACGAGATCGTCAAGCGTCACCCCTTGCACAGCTGGTAAATGGTTGTTCACCAGATTAGGTGAACAACCATTTACCCCGCAAGCCGGACAATCCGCCCTCAGCCGTCGAGCAACTCCTGCACCAGCGGGGCGTAGTGCGCCACCACCTCTTCCGGGGTGCCCGTCGCATGCTCCTGCATCATCTTGCGACGCATGACGGCGAGACCCGTCAGCATCGACATCACCAGTTCGGCGCGCAACCGGGCATCCCGCCCGGGCAGTCGTTCGGCCAGCGCGTCGATCATCTGCGCCGAATAGTTGGCGCGAAGCTTGCGGCTGCTCTCCTCGCTCGGCCCGCTCATGAACAGGATGTTCAGCGACAGCGGCTTGTACGGTTCGAGCGGCCGCGCGAACATCGACACCATCCGCTCACCGAGACCGTCCAGCGGACCGCTGAACACGATCTCCGCGGCGGCACGGAAATCGACGAGCGCGTCGAACAGCTGCTCCTTCGACCCGAAGTACTTGATGATCAGCGGTGCGCTGACCCCGGCGTCCTCGGCGATGTCCTTGAGCGTGATCTCCCGGTACGGACGCGTCGCGAACGCCCGCCCCGCCGCGTCGACGATCAGCGACCGTGACTGCTCGGCCGTCCGCTTCACCGGCGCGGCAGTGCCCGGATCCGACGTCACAGCGTGCGTCTCCCCGACAACGCCCTGCCCAGCGTGAGCTCGTCGGCGAACTCGAGGTCGCCGCCCATCGGCAGACCCGACGCGAGCCGGCTGACCGTCAGCCCGGGGAAGTCCCGCAGCATCCGCACCAGATACGTCGCGGTGGCCTCCCCCTCGGTGTTGGGGTCGGTCGCGATGATCACCTCGGAGACGTCGACGCCGTCCTCCTGATTGCCGATGCGCGCGAGCAACTCCCGGATACGGAGCTGATCGGGGCCCACCCCGGACAGCGGATCCAGCGCACCGCCCAGAACGTGATAGCGGCCCTTGAACTCGCGGGTGCGCTCGACGGCCTGGACGTCCTTCGGCTCCTCGACCACACAGATCACCGTGCGGTCACGGCGCGGATCGGCGCAGATGCGGCAGTGCTCCTTGTCGGAGACCGTGCCGCACACCACGCAGAACTGGACGCCGTCGCGCACCCGCTGCAGCGCATTCTTGAGCCGGTCGATCTCCGGCGGCTCGACGCTGAGCAGGTGGAACGCGATGCGCTGAGCGCTCTTCGGCCCGACGCCGGGCAGCTTGCCGAGCTCGTCGATCAGATCCTGAACCGGACCTTCGTACACGCCGCGCCTCTAGAAACCGGGGAGACCGGGCAGGCCTCCCCCACCGAATCCGCCCGCGAGCGGACCGAGCTTCTGCGCCGCGATCTCCTGCGCCTTGTTCGACGCGTCCTCGATCGCACCGATCACGAGGTCCTGCAGAGTTTCCACGTCGTCGGGATCGACGACCTTCGGATCGATCTTCAGACCGACCACTTCACCTGTTCCCTTGACCGTCGCGGTCACGAGTCCGCCACCGGCCTGCCCGGTGACCTCGGCCTCGGCCATCTCCTGCTGGGCGGCCATCAGCTGCTGCTGCATCTGCTGTGCCTGCGCGAGGAGCGCCGACATGTCGGGTTGTCCACCTGGTTGCACTGACGTGGTCCTTTCTGCTGTTTCCCCTGCCAGAGTAGACCGTGACCGTCGGTGCGGTCCGGCACCGACGCCGCCGTGGGACTCACGCCGACGGCGCCGGAGCGAACCGGCGTCGCGTCAGGCGAGTTCGCGCTCGAGGTTCGCCAGCACCTGCCCCTGAATCTTCTTCAGACCCAGCGGGGCGAACGTCTTCTCGAAGAAGCCCCCGATGCCGCCCGCGCCCTTCCACTCGGTGGTCGTGGTGACCGTGGAACCGCTGCCGCTCGGGGCGACGACCCAGGTGGTGACGAGCGACGAGTTCGCGTCCGTCTCGGTGATCGTGTTGCCCGCCACGGTGACCGTGGCCTTGATGTCGCGGGACCGCTTCTCGGTGGCCTTCAACGTCCACTGCGCGACGGTGCCGCCGCCCTGCCCACCCTCGAGGACGCGGTAGTCCAGGTACTGCTCCGAGAGGATGCGCGGACGCACCGTCTCGTAGTCCGTCAAAGCCGCGAGCGCCTTCTCCGGTGTGGCTGCGACGGTGATCGAACTGCTCGCGCTGACCTGGCCCACTGTTCTGACTCCTCTTGTACGATTTGTACGAAACTGCTTCCTCCTCTCATCCTGCCTTCCGTCGGCGAGTCCGGGCGATGACGTGGCAATCTATTGTGAGGTAGCTCACTTCGACGTGGTCACGACCCGCACATTGATGAGACATTTGTGTGAATCTTCGCTCGACCGCGCCGATATGCGTGGCCTGAACCCGCGGAGAGGGATAGCGTCAAGGTGTGGCTGCCTCTTCGGTTGAACTACTGAAAAGCATGCGGGAGGGTGGACGCCCCTTCCGTGCGCATCGCACTCTGCCCGTCACCGGGATCGACGCTCACCGCGCCGGCGTCGAACGGCTTCTCGCGTCCTACCGCGCGATCCCCACGGACGCCACCGTGCGTCTCGCGAAGAAGACGTCCAACCTGTTCCGGGCCCGGGCCCAGACCAGCGCACCCGGCCTCGACGTCTCCGGTCTCGGCGGAGTCATCTCGGTGGACGAGCAGGCCCGCACCGCGGATGTCGCCGGAATGTGCACGTACGAAGACCTGGTGGACGCCACCCTGCCGTACGGGCTGGCGCCGCTGGTGGTTCCACAACTGAAGACCATCACACTCGGCGGCGCGGTCACCGGCCTCGGCATCGAGTCCACATCGTTCCGCAACGGGCTCCCCCACGAATCGGTCCTCGAGATCGACGTCCTGACCGGCAGCGGCGACATCGTCACCGCGACACCGGAAGGCGAGAACTCCGACCTGTTCTGGGGGTTCCCCAACTCCTACGGCACCCTCGGCTACTCCACACGGCTGCGCATCCAGCTCGAGCCCGTCAAACGGTATGTGGCACTGCGACATCTGCGTTTCGACTCCCTGGACGAACTGCAGTCGGCGATGGATCGCATCGTCACCGAGCGCATCCACGACGGCATCCCCGTCGACTACCTGGACGGCGTCGTGTTCACCGCGTCCGAGAGTTACCTGACGCTGGGCCATCAGACCGACGAGGGCGGCCCCGTCAGCGACTACACCGGGCAGAACATCTTCTACCGGTCCATCCAGCACAGTTCCGTGAACCACCCCAAAACGGACAAACTCACCATTCGAGACTACCTGTGGCGCTGGGACACCGACTGGTTCTGGTGCTCGCGCGCCTTCGGCGCCCAGAACCCCACCATCCGCCGGCTGTGGCCGAAGAACCTCCTGCGCAGCAGCTTCTACTGGAAGCTCATCGCCCTCGACCACAAGTACGACATCGGCGACCGCCTCGAGAAGCGCAAGGGCAACCCGCCGCGCGAACGCGTCGTGCAGGACGTCGAAGTACCCATCGACCGCACCGCGGACTTCGTCCGCTGGTTCCTCGACGAGATCCCGATCGAACCGCTGTGGCTGTGCCCGTTGCGGTTGCGGGAACCCGCCCCCGCCGGCGCGTCCTCGCAACGCCCCTGGCCCCTGTACCCCCTCGAACCGAAACGCACATACGTGAACATCGGATTCTGGTCGTCGGTGCCCATCGTTCCGGGCCGACCCGAGGGGGCGGCGAATCGGCTGATCGAAGACAAGGTCAGCGACTTCGACGGACACAAGTCCCTCTACTCCGATTCGTACTACTCACGAGAAGACTTCGAACGCCTCTACTACGGCGGCGATCGATACACGGAACTGAAAAAACGCTACGACCCGAAATCACGATTACTGGACCTTTTCTCCAAGGCGGTGCAACGTCGATGACAACCCTGAAAGCTTCACGCTCCCAAGATCACAAGCTGACCATCGCAGAGATTCTCGAAACTCTGTCCGACGGCATGCTCCCGCTGCGGTTCTCCGCCTACGACGGCAGCGCCGCCGGCCCGGAGGACGCCCCCTACGGTCTCCACCTCAAGACGACCCGGGGCACCACCTATCTGGCGACCGCCCCCGGCGACCTCGGCATGGCGCGGGCCTACGTGTCCGGCGACCTCGAGGCCCGCGGCGTCCACCCCGGTGACCCCTACGAGATCCTCCGCGTCATGGGCGACGAACTGCACTTCCGTCGTCCGTCCGCGCTCACGCTCGCCGCGATCACGCGCTCGCTCGGCTGGGATCTGCTGCGCCCCATCGCCCCTCCCCCGCAGGAGCATCTCCCGCGGTGGCGTCGAGTCGCGGAAGGGTTGCGGCACTCCAAGTCCCGCGACGCCGAGGTCATCCACCACCACTACGACGTCTCGAACACCTTCTACGAGTACGTCCTCGGCCCGTCCATGACCTACACCTGCGCCTGCTACGAGAACACCGAGCAGACCCTCGAAGAAGCACAGGACAACAAGTACCGCCTCGTCTTCGAGAAGCTCGGCCTTCAGCCCGGCGACCGACTGCTCGACATCGGCTGCGGCTGGGGATCGATGGTCCGGTACGCCGCCCGCCGCGGCGTCAAGGTCATCGGCGCCACCCTGTCCCGCGAACAGGCCGAATGGGCGCAGAAGGCCATCGCCGAAGAAGGACTGTCCGACCTCGCCGAGGTTCGGTTCTCCGACTACCGCGACGTCCCCGAGACCGGATTTGACGCCATCTCCTCGATCGGCCTGACCGAGCACATCGGTGTCGGCAACTACCCCGCCTACTTCGGGCTGCTGCAGAGCAAACTCCGCGAGGGCGGCCGGCTGCTGAACCACTGCATCACCCGGCCCGACAACCAGAGTCAGGCGCGCGCAGGCGGATTCATCGACCGGTACGTCTTCCCCGACGGCGAACTCACCGGCTCCGGACGCATCATCACCGAGATCCAGAACGTCGGACTCGAGGTGCGGCACGAGGAGAACCTGCGCGAACACTACGCACTCACCCTCGCCGGATGGTGCCAGAACCTCGTCGACAACTGGGACGCCTGCGTCGCCGAAGTCGGCGAAGGCACCGCACGCGTATGGGGCCTCTACATGGCAGGGTCGCGGCTGGGCTTCGAACGCAACGTCGTTCAGCTGCACCAGGTTCTCGCCGTCAAGCTCGGCCCCAAGGGCGAGGCGCACGTCCCGCTGCGTCCGTGGTGGAAGTAGGCGGCTCCGCCGCCCGTGCGCCTTTTTGGTAGCTAGAGCAACCAGAAAGGCGCACAGGCCCGGCAGGGCCTCTCGCCGGGCCTGATCCACCCCTCCCGCACCAGGACGGTCTCGACTTCGCGGGCCACCGCACACGGATTCTTTGTCACCTCGTCGAACCCGTAGACGAGTCGCGGCCGTCCCTGCAGTTCCGCGGCATTGTCGCGTCGGCGGTCCCGGAACGCGACCTCCGCCATGGCATGCGCGCGGCGACCGTCGAGTCGCACGATGAGCGGCACACCGTGGTCGGAGTAGTCGCAGTCCTCGAAGAGGGTCCGCCCGTCCACGACACCGGGTGACTGGCGCCGCGCCCGTGGTAGCCCGTGCGCATCCTCGACGTCGGTGGCGTAGCGGTACTCGAGCACCGACTGGACGCCGTCGGCGAGCAGTCGTACCGCATCCACGAGCGCCTTGCCATACCGACGTGGTCGTCGCTCCTCCATGCGTCGCCGGATGTCGCGCAGGGGGATCCGGGCATTGGTCACGAGGGCGATGAGCCTGGTGTATGCGTCACGGGCCGTGGGCTCGGCAATCGCGAGGTCGAGTGCAGTGTCGGCTCGCGCCGTACGAGGCGGATCCGTGTCGACGGCGAGGTAATCGTGGGCCCTCGACCTGTGCACGACAACTCCCGGATGCAACGGCGAGGACGGAGCGATCGGATTGCCCGGCTTACGCGACGGACGCATGCCCGTCGAGCTCTGGCACCGCGACGATTTCCCGTACGGCACGGTGATGTGGATCGGTTCGCCGTCGCGGCGAGGGACCATCCCCCATTCCTCCGCCGCGGTGATGTGGCTGAGCATCGAATGGCCGCCGCCGTAGAGGAGAGCGGCGGACAGGATCATGTTTCGGGTCAACGGGCCGTTGGTGACGGCATAGACGCCTTGGAGGACACGGCGCCACTGCCCCGAGTCGAGGAGATGGCGAACCCTCCCTCTGGAGAAGCCGAACGGCTCGAGTTGGGATTGCGTGACGATCCCGAACTGGGTGTCGACGAGGCGCTGAAAGTCGTGGAGGTCGATGTCGGTCATACGGCGCATCGTGCGATGCGCGTCCGACTCCGATGCCGACAAAAACGCAGTTATCCACGCTGCCTGTGGATAACCGCGAAGTTGTGGATAACCCGCCCCGTGCGCCTTTTTGGTTGTTGCAGCTACCAAAAAGGCGCACGGGCGGCGGAGCCGCCTGCTACTTCAGCGAGGCCGGCGGGGTGAAGCGCTCACCGTACTTGGCGGCGAGTTCTTCGGCACGCTTGACAAAGCCGGCCTGGCCGCCTTCGTAGCCCTGGATGTACTGCGACACACCGCCGGTCCAGGCGGGGAAGCCGATACCCATGATGGAGCCGATGTTGGCGTCGGCGGTGGTGAGGAGCACACCTTCGTCGAAGCACTTCTGCGTCTCGATGGCCTCGATGAACAGCATGCGCTCGATGAGGTCCTGGAACGGCACCTCGAGTTCCTTGGAACCGAAGTTCTCCCGCAGCCCGGACCACAGGCCGGTGCGCTTGCCGTCGGCGTAGTCGTAGAAGCCGGCGCCGCCGAGTTTGCCCTTGCGGTCGAACTTGTCGACCATCGTGTTGATGACGTCGCCTGCCGGATCGGCGGGCAGTTCCTTGCCTTCGGCCTTCGCAGCTTCCGCGGTTTCCTTGCGGATCTTCTGCATCAGCGTGAGGTTCAGCTCGTCGGACAGCTGCAGCGGTGCCGCCGGGTAGCCGGCCTGCATGCCTGCCTGCTCGATGGTGGCGGGCTCGATGCCCTCCGCCAGCATGGCGATGGCCTCGTTGATGAACGTGCCGATGACGCGCGAGGTGAAGAAGCCACGCGAGTCGTTGACGACGATCGGCGTCTTGCGGATGGCCTGGACGTAGTCGAAGACGCGCGCGAGGGCCTCGTCGGACGTCTTCTCGCCGCGGATGATCTCGACGAGCGGCATCTTGTCGACGGGGGAGAAGAAGTGGATTCCGATGAAGTCCTCTTGACGCTTCACACCCGTCGCCAGGCCGGTGATCGGCAGGGTCGACGTGTTCGAGCCGAGCAGCGCCGTCGGCTCGACGATGTCCTCGATCTCCTGGAACACCTTGTGCTTCAGGTCCTGCGACTCGAACACGGCCTCGATGACGAAGTCGACACCGGCGAAGTCGGCGGGGTCGGCGGTCGGAGTGATGCGGTCGAGCAGCGTCTTCGACTTCTCCTCGGTGGTCTTGCCACGCGAGAGGGCCTTGGCCTCGATGCCCTCGGAGTACGCCTTGCCCTTGTTGGCGGCCTCGATGGTGACGTCCTTGAGGACGACGTCGAAGCCGGCCTTCGCGGACACGTAGGCGATGCCCGCGCCCATCATTCCGGCACCGAGCACACCGACCTTGGTGATCGGGGTCTTCTCGATGCCCTCGGGGCGGGAGGCGCCGGAGTTGATGGCCTGCAGGTCGAAGAAGAACGCCTGGATCATGTTCTTCGCGACCTGGCCGGTGACCAGCGACGTGAAGTAGCGAGCCTCGATGAGGAGCGCGTTGTCGATGTCGACCTGCGAACCCTCGACGGCGGCGGCCATGATGGCGCGCGGTGCCGGCATGGGAGCACCCTTGAGCTGCTTGCGCAGGTTCGCGGGGAACGCGGGCAGGTTGGCTGCGAACGCCGGGGTGGACGGGGTGCCGCCTGGGATCCGGTAGCCCTTCTTGTCCCACGGCTGGACGCCGCCCTCGGGGTTGGCCTTGATCCACGCCTTCGCGGCGGGGACCAGCTCCTCGACCGAGGACACGACCTCGTCGACGAGTCCGACCTCCTTGGCCTGCACCGGTCCACGCTGCTGACCCTGGAGCAGCACCTGCATGAGCGCGTTCTGCAGGCCGAGCATGCGGACGGTGCGCACGACGCCGCCACCACCGGGCAGCAGGCCGAGGGTGACCTCGGGCAGGCCGATCTTGACGCCCTTCACGTCCGCGGCGACGCGGTGATGCGTGGCCAGGGCGATCTCGAGTCCGCCACCGAGCGCGGCACCGTTGATGGCGGCGACGACAGGCTTGCCGAGCGTCTCGAGGCGGCGCAGGTCCGACTTGATCGCGACGCTGTGGCTGTAGATCTCGTCGGCGTTCTCCGGGCCGACCTTGATCATGTTCTTCAGGTCGCCGCCGGCGAAGAACGTCTTCTTGCCGGACGTGATGACGACACCGGTGATGGAGTCCTTCTCGTCGACGAGGCGGTCGACGGTCGCCTTCATCGAGGAGATGTAGGCGTCGTTCATGGTGTTCGCGCCCTGGTTGGGATCGTCGATGGTGAGCACGACGATGCCGTCGGCGTCCTGCTCCCAGTTGATGATGTTCTGCTCGCTCACTGCTTCAAGTCTCCTGATGGTCCGGGCGGTCAGACGCGCTCGATGATGGTGGCGACGCCCATACCGCCGCCGATGCATAGGGTGATGAGGGCGTACCGGGCGTTACGGCGCTCGAGCTCGTCGATCATGGTGCCGGTGATCATGGCGCCGGTGGCTCCGAGCGGGTGTCCCATCGCGATGGCACCGCCGTTGACGTTGAGCTTCTCGTCGGGGATGTTCAGGTCCTTCTGGAACTTGAGCACCACGGACGCGAACGCCTCGTTGATCTCGAACAGGTCGATGTCGTCGACGGTCAGACCGGCGGCGGCGAGGACCTTCTTCGAGGCCGGGGTCGGGCCAGTGAGCATGATCGTGGAGTCGGCACCGCTGGTGGCCGTCGCGACGACGCGGGCGCGCGGGGTCAGGCTCATGTCCTTGCCCGCCTGCTCGGATCCGACGAGGACCAGTGCGGCGCCGTCGACGATGCCGGAGCTGTTGCCGCCGTGGTGGACGTGGTTGATCTTCTCGACCCAGTGGTACTTCTGCAGCGACACGGCGTCGAAGCCGCCCATCTCACCGACGCCGGCGAACGACGGGTTGAGGCCCGCGAGGTTCTCGAGCGTGGTGCCGGGACGCATGTGCTCGTCCTGATCGAGGACGGTGAGGCCGTTGATGTCCTTGACCGGGACGACGGACTTGGCGAAGTAGCCGCCGGTCCACGCCTTCGCGGCGAGGTCCTGCGAGCGGACGGCGTACGCGTCGACGTCCTCGCGGGAGAAGCCCTCGATCGTGGCGATCAGGTCGGCGCCCACACCCTGGGGAACGAAGTAGTTGTCGTAGTTGGTGGCCGGGTCGAGCGCCCACGGTCCACCGTCGGAGCCCATCGGCACGCGGGACATCGACTCGACGCCGCCGGCGATGACCAGTTCGTCCCAGCCGGAGCGGACCTTCTGCGCGGCGGTGTTGACGGCCTCGAGGCCGGACGCGCAGAACCGGTTCAGCTGGACGCCACCGACGGTGTCGGGCAGCCCGGCGTCGTTGACCGCGACGCGCGCGATGTCCATGCCCTGGTCGCCGACCGGGGTGACGACGCCGAGGATCAGGTCCGAGATGCGATCCTCGTCGAGGTCCGGGAAGCGGGCGCGGAGCTCGTCGATCAGGCCGGTGACCAGCGAGATCGGCTTGACCGAGTGCAGCGAACCGGTCTTCTTTCCGCGGCCACGCGGGGTGCGGATGGCTTCATAAATGAATGCCTCTGTGGTCACTGTGGAGTGTTCCTTCCTTATCTGCGTCGACGCCGACCGTGCACACGGCGCTCTGCACGGGGCATACCCCGGCACGTCCACCTTAGAACGTGTTGCAAAACGGAAGGAAGGACCGAAGCGATCCTGGATCGTGACCCAGGCGATCACGATCGGCCGGTCTGCGCCCTGCCCGGCCCGCCTTTCGTGCTGTAATGACGCGGCGCTCGACCCGACCCGAGCGGAGGAGAACACGCTGTGACCACCCGACTGTCCCGCCGGCAACTGTTCGGCGCCGCGACCGCGGGTGCGGTGACCGTCGTCGGGCTGGGGCGTGCCGCGGCGTCCGCGAATCCGGCTCGTCGGCTGCCGTCGCCTGCCGCGATCACGGCGTCCGATCCGGCTCTCCTCAGCGCGGTCGAGGCCGCGTCGCTGTTGCAGTCCCGGGCGCTGCATCCGCGCGAACTTCTGGACGCATGCCTGTCGCGCAGCGCCGCGCACGACGGCGGCATCGGGGCGTGGATCCGTATCTACCCCGAGCAGGCGTACGAGGCCGCGGAGTCCGCCGCCCGGCGACTCGAGGAAGGGTCCGCGCCGCTGGTGTGCGGATTGCCGATCGCGTTGAAGGACCTGTACGCGGTGGCCGGGCTGCCCGTCACGGCGTCGAGCGGCGTCCTCGAGGGCAACATCGCCGCCGGCGATTCCGGGGTGTGGCGGCAGCTGCGCGACGCGGGCATGGTGCTGATGGGCCACGCGCACACTCACGAGTTCGCCATCGGAACGGCGACACCGCAGGTGGGGAACCCGTGGAACGTCGAGTACTCGCCGGGCGGCTCGTCCGGTGGCAGCGCAGCCGCCCTCGCCGCACGGTTCGCGCCCTGTGCGGCGGGTACCGACACCGGCGGGTCGCTGCGCATTCCCGCGAGCGCGTGCGGAATCACGTCGATCAAACCGACGTTCGGCCGGTGCAGCACCAGCGGGGTGATTCCGCTGACCTGGACGCGCGATCACACCGGTCCGATGGGACGCAGTGTCGCCGACGCGTCGCTGCTCCTGAGCCACATGGCGGGCGTCGACGTCGACGACCCCAGCACGTCGGTGGGTCCGGGCGTTCCCGCGGAGGGTTACCCGCTGACCGCCGCGGGCGGGTCACGCCCACTGTCCGGCACGCGTTTCGGGTTGCCTCGGGGTGTCGCCGACGACCTGCCCGGCCCGATCGGGACCCTGTTCGCCGGCTTCCTCGACCTCGTCCGCGCACTGGGCGGCCAGATCGTCGACGTGACCGAGCCCGACGTCCCGAAGGGGTTGCTGAGCGGCGACTATGCCGAGTTCGGCTCGTATCACCAGCAGTTCGCGGACCGGCTCCCGGCATACGGCCCGGAGTCGGCGCTCGCCGCGACCGCGGCGATGGCGAGCCTCGCCCTGCCCGTAGCCGACTACTTCGCACTCGAACGCGCACGGCTGCGCTTCCAGCACGACTACAACCGGATGTTCGCCGAGCACCGGCTGGATGCGATTCTGCGTCCCGGCGCACTCACCGACGGCGTGCGGCGCGACGCACTCGCCGATTCGAGCGTGTTCGCCGGTGCGCGGGAGAACTACTTCTGGGCCAACTACACGGGGGCACCGGTCGTCTGCACCCCGGTGGGCCGGTCCGCGGCCACCGGCATTCCGTTCGGCGTGCAACTGGGCGGTCTTCCGTGGTCCGAGGCGTCGCTGATCTCCATCGTCCTGGAACTGCAGGAGGCGCAGCCGGTGTGGCGGGACACGCCGCCGCTCGGCCCGGCGCCGCGGCGGATCCCCGAGGTGCGGGTAGCGGCCCCCGGCGCCGGACCGACTGCGACCAACACGGACGACACGGGCCCGGGCATCCGGTTCGTGCCGACGACGTCGACCGCGGCAGTGTGACCTCGCGAGGTCAGGCGTCGAGGCCGAGACCCGCGTCCCGTGCCCGAACGATCGCGGCGGGACGGTCGGGCACACCGAGTTTGGTCAGCACGTTCGACACGTGGTTGCGCACGGTCTTCGGGCTCAGCACGAGCCGCCGCGAGATGCTCGCGTTGTCGTAGCCGCGGGCAACGAGGTCGAGGACTTCACGCTCCCGGTCGGTCAGCTCGGGAAACACCGTGGGGCCCACCCTGCGTGAGGCGGCCATGAAGCTCATCGCGCGGGCCGCGACCGCGGCGCCGAGGATCACCTCACCGTTGGCGACCGCCCGGACCGCCCGTTCGACCTCCCCCGGGTCGGCCCCCTTCACCAGGTAGCCGCGAGCCCCGGCACGCACCGACGCGACCAGCGACTCGTCGTCCTCGTGCATGGTCACCACGAGCACCCGCAGTGCGGGATGCCGCTCGACGAGCCGCCGGGTGGCGTCCACCCCCGAACCGTCCCCGAGTTCGAGGTCCATCAGCACCACGTCGATGTCGCCGTCGACGACGTCGAGCGCCTCCGCGACGGAGCTGGCCTGCGCGGCCACCTCCATGCCGTCCAGCGTCGACAGCAACGCGACCATCCCCAGCCGGAACACGGGGTGGTCGTCGACGACGGCGACCCGGATGGACGAGGTGGTGGAATCCGTGGCGGCGCTCATGATGCGGTCAACGGTAACCGGGCCGTGACCACCGTGCCTGTCGGACGGGCGGATTCGATGTGGAGCGTGCCACCAAGTTCGTGGGCCCGCTCGCGCATCGACCGGGTTCCGACGCCGCCGCCCCCGGCCGGATCGAACCCGCACCCGTCGTCGTGGATGACGACGGTGAGCATCTCCCGAGCGAACGTGGCGTCGACCCGGCAGCCGTCGGCGCCGCTGTGCCTGCGCGCGTTGGTGACGGCCTCGACGACGATCCCGTACGCCGCGGCGCTGATCTCCGCGCCCAGCCTCGGCGGCGGTTCGGCCTGCACTCGCAGCTGGAATCCGCTGCGCGACTGGTTGGCCGCCAGTTCGTGCAGCGCCGGGACCAATCCGAGCTCGTCGAGCACCGGCGGGAACATGCTGCGGGACAGCTGCCGGACGCCCTCCACCTGATGGTCGAGTTGCTCCTGCAGCGCGTCGATGAGTTCCGCGGCGGCGGCGGGATCCGAGCCGAGCAGGTTCCGGGCGCCCTGCAGACCGAGTCGGATACCCGCCAGCGACGGACCCAGCCCGTCGTGCAGTTCGCGGCGAATCATCTGCCGCTCCTCCAGTCGCACGGACGCGAGCCGCCGCCGCGCCTCCTGCAGATTCTCCGCCGACTGCAGCACGACGAGACCGGCAGTCACCACCGCCGACAGTTCGGTGAGCGACCGGCGGGTGCGCGCCCCCAGCGACTCCCCCGGTGGCGCCGTCACGACCATCGTCCCCAGCACCGCACCGCGGTGGGCCAACTCCACCGACTCGGCGTGCCCCGTCGCCGAACCCCACACCGCGGCAACCCCGTTGGCGCGACGCACGGACACGGATTCGAGCCGCAACGCGACGCCCACCCCGGCAGCGAGACCCTCCAGGAGTTGTTCCGGGGTCTCGGCACTGCCGAACTGCCGGCCCAGGGTCCGGACGGCCCGCGCCGGATCCGCGCCCTCGCCGTAGACGAGGCGGTGCACCCGCCGCTGCAGCCACAACCGGACCGGCTGCACCGCGACGGCGACGACACCCGCCGCGACCACCTGCGCCCCCACCGAATCGCCTTCGGGCAGCAGCGCCGTCACGGCCGTGGCCACCACCACGTAGAGCACCAGCAGCAGCACGGTGAGGGTGCCGGCCACCGTCGCGCGGCTGACGGCGAGGTTCAGCCCCCACATGCGCTGGCGCAGGATGCACACCAGGATCGCGACCGGATAGAACGCCTGAACGGCCAAGTGCGCCAACGGGTTGAGCACCCACAGACCCGGCAGTGACGCGGGCAGCGCCAACGGAACGTACGCGGCGGTCATCAGCGCCGTGCCGAGGCACATCCATCCGAGCCCGACACGCTCGTCGGGTGGGCCGTGACGCCACCGCCACCCGCAGTCCGCGGCCGCCGCAGAGCCGACGACGAGAACGGGCGCGATCACCCAGACCGCGGGGATGTCCGTGAACGTGCGGGACCAGAAGTACCAGGCCGTCGCGGCGATACCCGCGAGGACGCCGAGTTTCGCGCCGACGCCCAGCGGGTGGTCGCGGATCAGCCACGGCACGATCAGGAACAGGCTGAGCGTCCCCGGAATCCACGCGGTGTTCTGCAGCGGCGACAGCACGTCGACCCACGGCAACCCGGGACGCACGAGCGCGAGTTGCGAATAGCTGTAGCTCAGCGCGGCGACACCCACGCCGATCGCGGTGAGCCCCATGATGATCGGCACCGGGTGCACCCGCCGCGCGAGGACGACGCCCGCCACGGTCCCGTAGACCGCCGCCCCGACGACGTCCACCAGGAAGAACAGTTGGTTCGAATCGATGCCCGGATCGGCCCGGACGAACGCCACCACCGAGAGGACGACCAGAATCCACGCGGACACCGCCATGACAGCAGCAGGTACGGGCGCACCGCCCGTACCCGCCGACCCCTCGGTCATTCGAGTGTCCTTCTGCTTCACCATGATGCGAACGAGTATCGCCCCTACTCGCGCACGGTGTCGGCGAAAGCGAATCCGATCGCGCTCACCAGCACCCACAGCGGTCCGGTGAACCCGGCGAGGTACTGCAGCGGCGAGACGCCGATGACGGCCGTCACCAGGCCCAGGACCAGGCTGACCCAGCCGATCCACTGCGGGCCCGCCTGTCCGCGCAGCAGTGCGACGGCCACCGCCAGCGCGCTGACGCCCGCCCCCGCCCACAGCCACGGGATGGTGCCCATCCAGTGACCGCCGACCACCGCGAACGCCGGCACCAACTGGTCCGTGTCACCGAGACCGAACACCAACTCGGTGGTCAGGCCGGTTCCCAGCAGGCACGCCGCCGACGTCAGGACCAGACCGAACGCCGCGACCGACGGCAGGATGCTCTCGGCGGGCAACGCTGCCCGCAGCCGCTGGGACAGCCCGGCGGCGAAGACGAGGATCAGCAGCGCCGTGGTCATGATCGATACGTGCATGACGAGGATCCCGGTGCGCTGTCCGGCGAGGCCGTTCATGATGGCGACCGCGTCGCCGGCCGACGCCTCCGCGTAGACGGCGTCGATCGACATGCTCGCCTGGATGCCGACGATTCCGGCCACGCCGGCGAGGACCCCGACGTAGGCCCACCACCGGCTGCCACTTCGCGGTCGTGCCGTCGCCGGGACCTCGTTCTGCACGCCGTCTGGAACGTTCACTGTGCTCATGGGACGAGAATCGGCCACCCGGCGTCCCGGGCACCAGGGGCGGATGTCCCGATGTGGCGGGACCGCCGACGGCCCTTCGGGTCAGCCCTCGAGCTTCTTTGCCCCGAGCATGTCCTTGAGCAGTTCGAACGCCACGTCTTCCGGGTCGCGGCGCGTCGTGGGGTCGACGGGTTCCGCCGCCTCCGCGAACATCTCTTCCTCGTCCTCGGGTGTGGAGACGGGCGGCGTGGTCGCCGAAGCCTCGTAGTCGATCGGCCCGGGATCGTCCGGGTAGTCGGGTGCCTCCGGCGGCGGGATGTCGTCGTCCGGTTCGGACGACGGACGTGCCTGTCCCGCACCCGGGCCCGAGTCGGAGCGCTGCGTGTCGGACTGCTGCTGCGGCGGGCGCTGTGCGGTCCGCTCCTGGCTGGGCCGGGAGAACCGCGGTGCGCCTGCCGGTTTCGTCGGCGCTGCGGCGGCCTTCGCGACCGGTGGCGGCGGCGCCGTCGGAGCGCCGGCCTGGTACTCCACTTCCCAGGTGCCGCCGAACATCTCGGCGAGCACCTCGGTGATCACCTGGGCGTTGTGCGGTGACGCGATGCGAGCGCCCAGGTTGGGGACGGGGTGCGCCAGGATCAGGCGGTTGCCCTGAACGTCGTGCACCGTCGCGGCCGACAACATGGCAGGCAGGATCTTGTTCCGCTGACTCACCTTTTCGCGCAGCGAATTCCAGGCTTCCCGCAGCGCGGCAGCATCCGGGCCGGCGGATGCGGCGGGCGCCGCCTCCACCTCGGGGGCGATCGGCGGCTCCGGCTCGGGTTCGGGAGTCGGCTCCGGCACAGGAGTCGGTTCCGGCGCAGGATTCGGTTCCGGCGCAGGGGTCGGCTCGGGTTCCGGGACCGGAGCGGGCGCCGGTGCGGGAGTCGGCTCGGGCTCGGGTGCGGGAACAGGGGCCGGCTCGGGCTGCGGCTCCGGTTCGGGGACAGGGGTCGGTTCGGGCTGCGGCTCCGGTTCGGGAACGGGCGTCGGCGCGGGCTCCGGAACCGGCCGCGGCATCGGTTCGGGTTCCGGCTCGGGCGGCGGGGGCACGGTGGCCGCCGCGGCCTGGCGCATCGACGGTCGCTGGAACTTCGGTTCCGGTTCCGGCTCGGCGGGTTGTTGCGGCGCACGCGCAGGAGCCGCCGCGGGCCGCTCGGCCGCGTCGACGGCCGGCGCCGACCCGGCGGGCGGAAGTCCGCGTTCGACCCGTTCGAGTCGCTGCAGCACGGCGGACTCCGCATCGGACGCCGAGGGCAGCAGCATCCGGGCGCACATCACCTCGAGCAGCAGGCGGGGGGCGGTGGCGCCGCGCATCTCACCGAGGCCCGCGTGCATCACCTCGGCGTAGCGGGTGAGCGTGGCGGGACCGATCCGCTGGACCTGGGCGCGCATGTGCTCGAGCACGTCGCCGGGCGCGTCGACCAGGCCACGTTCGGCGGCGTCGGGCACCGCCTGCATCAGGATGAGGTCGCGCAGACGCTCGAGCAGGTCGACGGCGAACCGGCGTGGATCGTGCCCGGCGTCCATCACGCGGTCGACCGTCCCGAACAGCGCTGCACCGTCGCCGGTGGCGAGCGCGTCCACGGCGTCGTCGATGAGCGCGACGTCGGTGACGCCGAGCAGCGCGAGAGCGCGCGGGTAGGTGACACCCTCGTCGCCCGCGCCGGCGAGCAGCTGATCGAGGATGCTCAGCGAGTCACGCGGCGAACCGCCACCCGCGCGGATGACCAGCGGATACACCGGGTCCGCGACCGGCACACTCTCCTGGTGGCAGATCTTCTCCAGCAACCCGCGCATCGTCGCCGGTGCGAGCAACCGGAACGGGTAGTGATGGGTGCGCGAGCGGATGGTCGGCAGCACCTTTTCGGGTTCGGTGGTGGCGAAGATGAAGATGAGGTGCTCCGGCGGCTCCTCGACGATCTTGAGGAGCGCGTTGAAACCGGCCGTGGTGACCATGTGGGCCTCGTCCACGATGAACACCCGGTACCGGGATTCGGCGGGCGCGTAGAACGCGCGGTCGCGCAGCTCACGGGTGTCGTCGACACCACCGTGGCTGGCCGCGTCGAGTTCGGTGACGTCGAGGTTGCCCGATCCGCCGGGGCCGAGGGCCACGCACGAGGGGCACTGGCCGCACGGCGTCGAGGTGGGACCCTCGACGCAGTTCAGCGATCGGGCCAGGATGCGGGCAGACGACGTCTTGCCACAGCCGCGGGGACCGGAGAACAGATACGCGTGGTTGATCCGTCCGGCGTCGAGAGCGGTGCTCAGTGGTTCGGTGACGTGCTCCTGCCCCACCACCTCGGCGAAGGATGCGGGTCGGTACTTCCGGTACAGGGCCACGCGGAAAGACTACCGGCGGTCCCCGACAGTCCGGGCCGGGTGGTCGAAGCACCCGCTCAGCAACCGCTCGGGGCGCTACTCACAGGCGGAAGTCCGAACCTGACCGCATTGCGTAACACGTTCGCAACGCAGCGGCAGCACAGTCGAAACCGCTCACGGTCATCGTGACTTTCCGCGCCGGGTTTCGTCCCGGGGTGTGAGGAGAATGTCGTGCCTGCAATCGACGCCGGAGCAACCGCCTGGCTTCTGATCAGTACCGCGCTGGTCCTTCTGATGACGCCGGGGCTCGCCCTGTTCTACGGCGGAATGGTCCGTTCCACCGGCGTACTGAACATGATCATGATGAGCTTCGTGTCGATCGCGCTGGTCACGGTCGCGTGGCTGGTGGCCGGATACTCCCTCATCTTCGGCGACGACATCGGCGGCGGACTGATCGGCGGGCTGGAGCACCTGGGGATGGTGGGCATCGACCCGACCACCGTCCACGGGCAGGTGCCCGAGATCCTGTTCGCCACGTTCCAGCTGACGTTCGCGATCATCACCGCCGCGCTGATCAGCGGTGCGATCGCCGATCGGGCCAAGTTCTCGGCCTGGATGATCTTCGTGCCCGTCTGGGCCCTCGTCGTCTACGCACCCGTCGCGCACTGGGTGTGGAACCCGCAGGGCTGGATCGCGCAGTTCGGCGCCCTCGACTATGCGGGCGGACTGGTCGTCGAGATCGTGTCCGGAGCGTCGGGCCTGGCGTTGGCGCTGGTGCTGGGCCCGCGTCTCGGTTTCCGGTCCGAGTCGATGCGCCCCCACAACCTTCCGCTGGTGTTGCTGGGCGTCGGCCTGCTGTGGTTCGGCTGGTTCGGTTTCAACGCCGGCTCCGCGCTCGCCGCCGACGGCACCGCCGCCGCGATCTTCCTGAATACCCTCGTCGCCGGGTGCACGGGCCTGCTCGGCTGGCTCCTCGTCGAGCAGAAGCGGGACGGTCACCCCACCACGTTCGGTGCGGCGTCCGGCGTCGTCGCGGGTCTGGTCGCGATCACCCCGTCCTGCGGCACCGTCAGCATGGTCGGGGCGCTCGTCGTCGGCGCCGTCGCCGGTGTGGTCTGCTCGTTCGCCGTCGGCTGGAAGTTCCGCCTCGGGTACGACGACTCGCTCGACGTCGTGGGAGTCCACCTGATGGGCGGCATCGTCGGCACCCTCCTGATCGGACTGCTGGCCACCGAGGTCATGACCGACGGACCGGAAGGCCTCTTCTACGGGGGCGGTTTCGCGCAACTCGGCAAGCAGTTGCTGGCCGTGGTGGTCGTCGCCCTGTACGCGTTCGGAGTGACGTACGCGCTGGGCAAACTGATCGACCGGATCTTCGGGTTCCGGGTGAGCGCGGAGGACGAGTCGTCCGGCATCGACCTCGCGTTGCACGCCGAATCGGCGTACGAACACGGTGTGCTCGGGCACGGTCCGGGCGGCGGCGGTCAGGGCAACAGTGTCTTCCCGTGGATGCACGAGGCCGAACGCCGGCGGCACCTGGACGCCGAGCGGAAGCAGAAGCCGTCGGATCCCGAGTAGCGGCGGCTACTTCTTCTTCGCTGCCGCAGCCTTCTTCGCCTCGGCCTTCGCGGCTTTCTTGAACTCGCGGACCTCGTGGAGGCTCTTGTCGTCCACGACGTCCGCGATCGACCGCCGGGATCCCTCGGTGCCGTAGTCGCCTGCGGCCTCCCGCCAGCCCTTCGGCTCCACACCGATCTGCTTGCCGAGCAGTGCCAGGAAGATGCGCGCCTTCTGATCGCCGTAACCCGGCAGCGCCTTCAGCCGTTTCAGGACCTCTTTGCCGTCGGGGTCGCCGCTGGTCCACAACGCCTCGACGCTGCCGTCGTAGTTCTCGACGAGGAACGCGCACAGCGACTGGATGCGGGTGGCCATCGATCCGGGAAACCGGTGGACCGCCGGTGTCTGTGAGCAGACGGCCGCGAACTCTTCCGGATCCATCTCCGCGATGCGATGCACCTCGAGGCCGCCGATCCGGTCGTCCAGCTTCTTCGGACCCGCGAACGCCGTCTCCATCGGAACCTGCTGATCGAGCAACATCCCGATGAGCAACGCCAGCGGATCACTCGCCAGAAGCGCGTCGGCGTCCGGATCCCCTACCAGATTCAGCGTGCGTGCCATGCTCTGATCCTGCCATCCCACCATCGGGCGGGTGCGCCCTTCACCTCGACGCGCGGTTTATTCACAGAGTTATCCACATCACTGCATTACCGGTCGGTACGCTCCAGCATCGAGGCCACGCCGGCGATCAGACCGTCGCGCCAG
The DNA here is from genome assembly GCF_030056915.1 of Rhodococcus sp. IEGM 1307. NCBI lineage: Bacteria > Bacillati > Actinomycetota > Actinomycetes > Mycobacteriales > Nocardiaceae > Rhodococcus > Rhodococcus sp. IEGM 1307. Next base: position 249,527 of record NZ_JASHKW010000007.1, on the reverse strand, counting down.
TGCAGGACGTCGTGGCCCCCGCAGAACTCGCGGTACCGCACGGTGAAGGCCAACAGTTCGCGTACCTCGCGGTTGGGTTCGACGAGCATCCATTCGAGGGTCCCGACCTCCACGCTGAACCGGCTGTTCGACGGGGCAGCGGCGCGGACGCGGTCCTGGAACGGGACTCCCGGCCCCGAGCCGGGCCACCAGAACGATCCGGACAGGCTGACGGCGCAGCCGAACACGTGCGGGGCCGTCAGCGCGAGGTGGCACGCCGTCAGTCCGCCCAGGCTGCAGCCGGCCACGATCGTCGACGCGGGATCGTCGGTGGCACCCCATTCCCGCCGCAGCCACGGAAGCAGTTCGCCGACGAGACCGGACGCGAACGCGGCACTGCAGCCCAGCTCCTCGGATCGCAGTTCGGGTCCGACGCTGTCGACCATCACGACGAGCGGAACCCGGTGCCCGGCACGTCCGAGTGCGTCGACGGCGCCCGCGATCGGCAGGTCGACCGCCCACGTCCGGCCGTCCAGCAACACCACAACCGGACGATTCCGAACAGTGAGTCCGGGCGGTTCGTAGACCCACACCGACCGACGCGTGCCCGACAGCGTGAACGCCGTCTCGTGAAGCGCGCCGCGGCCGGGCCGGTCGGTCCACCAGTGCTGTGCGGGCGCCGCCGGCATCACCGCCTCGGAGCTGTCACCGGTCTGCACCACCCGCGTCGGCAGTGGGTTGAACGGGTCGGGTTGCGCGTCGGCGAGCACCCTCCGCCACCACTGCCAGCCCGGGGTGCCGCCGGGAACTGTCAATGGTTCCGCCCGGGGAATGAAACGGTAAGCACCCCGCCACTTCTCGGGGACCTCGATCGAGAGGGACCACAGGTCGGTGCCGGGTAGCCGGGACAGCGCGGCCTGTCCCAGGCGGGAGCGATCGGTGATTCCGTTGGCGTCGAGGTAGACGTGCCGCGTGCGTGACGTGCGCTCGTCACCGTCCGGATCGCGCCAGCAGAACGTCGCGATCACGCAGCCGGGGCCTGCCCCGTCCGGCTCGATGAGGGGACTGCCCGCGGCGGTGAGACGGTCCCAGAACGCGGGGACGCCGTCACGCGTCAGGTCGTCGATCGACCGTGCGCGCACGACGCGACGCTCGGGTCCCGGCACTCGTTGCAGCATCCACTTCCCCATTCGAATGTAGGTAACGCTAGCCTAAATCAGCTTCCTTACCCGTGCGAAAGAGAGTCTTACCGTGAAACTTCGTCGCTCACTGGCAGCCGTCGCTGTCCTCGCCGTCGGGATCGGCGCTGCCGCGTGCTCATCCGATCCCGATTCCGACGCCGCGACCACCGGCACCACCGCCGCGTCCGACCAGAACTGGCCGCGCACCGTCACCGACGAGACCGGCAGCATCACGATCGAACAGAAGCCCGAGCGGATCGTGTCCACCAGCGTCACCCTCACGGGCTCACTGCTCGCCCTCGACGCCCCACTGATCGGTACCGGCGCGCAGCGAGCCAGCGACGTGACCGACGAGAACGGTCTGTTCACGCAGTGGGCGGACATCGCCGCCGAGCGCGGCGTCGACACGCTGTACCAGGGCGAACCCAACGTCGAGAAGATCACCGCCGCCGATCCGGACCTCATCTTCATGTCCGCCACCGGCGGCGACTCGGCGCTCGATCAGGTGGACACGTTGAAGCAGATCGCGCCCGTCGTGGTGCTGCGATACGACGACAAGTCGTGGCAGGACCTCAGCGGACAGATCGCCGCGGCCATCGGGGCCGAGGCACAGGCCGACGCCCTCGTCGCGAAATTCGACCAGCAACTCGACGACGCCAAAGCGGCGCTGGGCGACACGGTCGCTGCGGCGAACCCGGTGAATGTGCTCGCATACAACTCGCCGGAGGAGTCGCGGATCTTCACTGCCGAATCGGCGCAGGGCATCCTGCTGGAACGCCTCGGATTCTCGCTCGCCGAGCTGCCGTCCGACCTCACCGCCGCCGACAAGGGCATCATGGCCGGCCGCAAGGACGTCGTGCCGGCCGGGCAGGAGAACCTGCCGCGAGCCGTGCCCGGCAACACCACGTTCATCGTGATCGGTGAAGCAGCGGACGCCGACAGGTTCCTTACCGATCCGACGCTGCGGGAGACGCCGTCCGTGGAGAAGGAGCAGGTGATCGGGCTCGGGAAGGACAGCTTCCGCCTCGACTACTACAGCGCGTCCAACCTGATCGACCGGGTCACGAACGCAGTGCGATAGCGCTCACCCCGTGTCGGCGCGGCCCATATCGGGTACCTCTACGTCACAGGGACTCCGGTCCGTTCACACAACCCGAAGGACACCCGATGGCCCAGAACGAAACGAATCGAGCCAACGGGATGAGCCGCGCCGTCGACAGGGCAACCGACAGCAACACTTTCGAGCGGGTCGCGCGCGCCGGCCACGTGATGAGCGGTTTCGTCCACCTGCTGATCGCGTACATCATCGTTCAGCTGGCGTTCGGCACCGGCGGCAACGCCGATCAGTCCGGGGCCCTCGGCGCCCTGGCCGCCAAACCCGGTGGCCGGTTCGTGCTGTGGGTGGCGATGGTCGCGTTCATCGCGATGGCGCTGTGGCGGCTCGCCGAGACCGTTCTCGGCCCCCACGTCACCGAGAATTCCGGGGGCGACGGCGACGACACGTCCCTGCTGGACCGCGCGAAGGCGTTCGGCCTGGCCGTCGTCTACTTCGCGTTCGCCTTCTCGGCGTACCAGTTCGCGAGCGGCGGTGGTAAATCGAGCGGTCAGCAGAACGCCGGAATGAGTGCACGCCTCATGGAATCCGGGGGAGGCAAGATCCTTCTCGTGGTGGTGGGTCTCGTCGCCATCGCGATCGGCGGCTACCACATCTACAAGGGGGCGTCGAAGAACTTCCTGGACGACCTGAAGGGCACCCCGTCGAAGCTCGTCGAGCCCCTCGGAGTGGTCGGCTACGTCGCCAAGGGGCTCGTCATCGCGGGCGCGGGCGTGCTGGTGATCGTGGCGGTCGTCAACGCCGACCCGTCCAAGGCCACCGGCCTCGACGGCGCGGTCAAGACACTGGGCTCGGCGCCGTTCGGGCAGTTCCTCCTGGTCCTCGCCGGACTGGGCATCGCCGCGTACGGGCTGTACAGCTTCGTGATGGCGCGCTACGCCAGGATGTAGAGACACGTCCGGCCGCTCACCCATGAAGGGTGAGCGGCCGGACGTCTTCTACTAGGACTTCGGCAGGTCCAGGCGTGACTCGGTGGCCGCGAGCAGCACGCACGTCGCGACACCGTTCATCGACTTGTCCAGATCCTCCATCGAGGGGAAGCTCGGCGCGAGCCGGATGTTCTTGTCCTCGGGGTCGACGCCGTACGGGAACGCCGATCCGGCGGCGGTGAGCGCGATCCCCGCGTCCTTCGCCAGAGCGATGACGCGCTTCGCGGTGCCCTCGACGACGTCCAGGCTGATGAAATATCCGCCCTTCGGCTCCGTCCACGACGCCACCTTCGACGCCCCGAGACGATCCTCGAGGATCTTCAGGACGAGCGCGAACTTCGGCGCCAGGATCTCGCGGTGCTTCTCCATGTGGGCGCGCACGCCCTCGGCGTCACCGAAGAACCGCAGGTGCCGCAGCTGGTTCAGCTTGTCGGGACCGATGCTCTTCTTGCCGAGGTACTTCTGGTACCAGGCCAGGTTCGCGGTCGAGGAACCGAAGAAGCTGACGCCGGCACCGGCGAACGTGATCTTCGACGTCGACGCGAACACGAGCGGCCGGTTCGGGTTGCCCGCCTCCGCGGCCATCCCGAGGATGTCCAGCGACGGCGCCGTCTCGCCGACGAGCGGGTGGACGGCGTAGGCGTTGTCCCAGAACAGCCGGAAGTCGGGGGCTGCGGCCGGCATCGACGCCAGCGTCCGCGTCACCTCTTCCGAGTACACCGCGCCCGTCGGGTTGGAGTAGTTGGGGACGGCCCACAGACCCTTGATCTGCGGATCGTTCGCCACCAGCTCGGAGATGACGCCCACGTCGGGGCCGTCCGGGCGCATCGGCACCGGGATCATCTCGATGCCGTACGTCTCGGTGATCCCGAAGTGCCGGTCGTAACCGGGTGCCGGGCACAGGAACTTGACCTTCTCCTCCTGCGACCACGGGCGCGGGGAGTCGGGGGTGCCGTGCAGCAGGGCGAACACGACGTTGTCGTGCATGATCTCGAGGCTGGCGTTGTTGCCGGCGAGCAGGTTCTCGACGGGGATGCCGAGCAGTTCACCGAAGATGGCGCGCAGCTCCGGCAGCCCGGTCAGCCCGCCGTAGTTGCGGGTGTCGGTGCCGTTGCCGTCGCGGAAGTCGCCGTCACCGGGCAGTGTCAGCAGCGCCGCCGACAGATCCAGCTGTTCGGGCGAGGGCTTGCCGCGAGTGAGGTCGAGCGTGAGCTTCTCCGTCTTCAGCTGCGCGTAACTCGCAGTCTGGCGCTCGTGCTCCGAAAGTAGTTCCTCATGGCTCATCAACCCGATCTGGGTCTGGTTGGTCATCAGGAGCGGCCTCTCACCGACGTCGTGGGTCGGGTATGCGAAAGATAGGGGACCCCGCGCACCCGGCAGAGCCCGTTGACCCTTGCTGCCTTCCGGCCCTGGGGGAGTTCACAGGATGCGCGCCGCGCGGGATCCACCACAGAGTGTAGACGGCCCCGAGACGTGGTCGGGATCCACCCCGGCCCGGGCCCGACGCCGCACCTCTGACCACGGCCAGTGCTACCGTCGCCCCCGCATTCGGCCACCTTCGGCAAAGGATCGGGATGAAACTCAGAAGGACAGCACACACGGTGACACTCGCCGCCGTCGTGGCAGCACTGTCGGCGTGCGGCGGAGGCAGCGACGACGCAGCCACGTCGGACGCGGTGAGCTGGGACGCGGCCGAGCCGTGCACGCTCGCGGACGATGCGACGCTCGCACCGCTCCTCACGGCAGGCGCCGGCGAGGGCACCGCCACCGACAGTCCCGAACGTCGCGCCTGCACGTGGGGCAAGCCCGAGGCGCTGAACACCGTGACGATCACGACTACGAGCGCGCCGGAACCGGTCGACCCGCTGCGCACGATCGACGTCGGCGGGCTCGAGGGGCGCGCGCTCGCCGAGAGCAAGTACCAGTGCATCCTCGAGGTCACCACCGATGCGGGCACCCTGTCGATCGAGACGAAATTCGGTCTCGACGCCACCGCGAACGCGGACACGTCCTGCGACCGGTCCGTCCCTCTCGCCGAGCATGCCCTCACCCAGCTGAAGTGGGCCTAGAACGGGCGGCTACCTGGTCGTTTAACGGTGAGCCGCCGTCGTTGGGTATGCTCCTCCACGGAGGATTCGCCTAGTGGCCTATGGCGCTCGCCTGGAACGCGGGTTGGGTTAACGCCCTCAGGGGTTCAAATCCCCTATCCTCCGCCACAGGAACCCCTGTGAACTGCTGAGAAGCGGTTCGCAGGGGTTTCTTTTTTCTGTCTTCGAGCGACGACCGATCGCCTGTCGGAGCCGAAAGTCCTGGCCACAGCGGGCACAACCCGTTATCTTCCTGTTATCGTCTGCGGTGCAGCGTTCGCTGTGCTGTGTGTCGATTCGAGATAAAAGGACATTCGTATGGCGATTCGTCGCACCCGCGCACTGATCGTGGGCCTGGTCGCAGTGTTGGCATCGGGCCTCGTGTCCGTATTGGCCGGAACCGGCGTCGCCCACGCCGACTCGGCCCTGATCTCGGTGTATTCACCGTCGATGGACAAGGACATTCCCGTCAAGGTGCTCAAGGCCGCGGGCGGTGGTCCCGCGCCGACCCTGTACCTGCTCGACGGTCTGCGGGCACCGGACGACAACAACGGCTGGCTGATCGAGACCGACGTGGAGAGTTTCTTCGCCGGCAAGCACGTCAACGTGGTCATCCCGTTCGGCGGCGGCGGCACCTTCTACTCCGACTGGCAGCGCGACGACCCGAAGCTCGGCCGCGTCAAGTGGGAGACGTTCCTGACCAATGAGCTGCCCCCGGTGATGGCTTCCCAGTTCGGCAGCGACGGGGTGAACAACGCGGTCGCGGGTCTGTCGATGAGCGGCACCTCCGCGTTGAACCTCGCCACTCACCGTCCCGACTTCTACAAGGCGGTCGCGTCGTACAGCGGTTACCCGACGGCCAGCTCGCCCGGCTTCGCGCAGGGCATCCAGGTTTCCGTCGCTCAGATGGGCGGCAACGCGCTGAACATGTGGGGCTTCTGGCCGTCGGGTGCGTGGCTTCGCAACGACCCGCTGCTCAACGTCGGCGCGCTGCGCGGCAAGTCCGTCTACATCTCGTCCGGCGCAGGCTCGGCGGCGGGCGATCCGACGGTCGACCCGGACAGCGCCTCGTTCGACCCGGTGAAGTTCTCGCAGACGGTCCCCCTCGAGACCGCCTCCGGTCTGAGCAGCAAGGTGTTCGTGCCCGCGGCGCAGCGCGCAGGCGCCAAGCTGCAGACCCACATCACCGACGACGGCCTCCACACGTGGAACTACTGGCAGGACCGCTTGCACGAGTCCTGGGCCAACACGCTGGCACCCGCCCTCGGGACCTCCTGAGCCAGGCGTCGTGATCGCCTGACCTACGCCTCAGTGGCCCCCGATCTCCGGATCGGGGGCCACTGTCGTCGGCTGCGGTGTTTGATGTGGGGTGTGCCGATCGACGACAGCAGGCGGATACTCGCGCTGGCGGTGGTGTTGTCCACGCTGGCCGGTTACGTCGACGCGCTGGGATTCATCACGCTCGGCGGGTTCTTCGTCGCGTTCATGAGCGGCAACCTCACCCGGTTCAGTGTCGGGTTCGCAGACGCCGCGTGGGCGCACGCGGCGACGGCTGCCGCGGTGATCGGCATGTTCGTTCTCGGCTGCGCCCTCGGCGCCGTGGTCGTGCACCTGTCCGATCGTCGGCGCCTGCCCGTCCGGACGACGGTGCTCGCTGTCGTGTCGGGACTGCTGATCGTCGGCGCGGTGGCCGCGACTGTCGGGGCGAGCACGGTGGCCGTCGGCGCGATGCTGCTCGCGATGGGCGCCGAGAACTCCTTCTTCCAGCGCGACGGCGAGGTGACCATCGGTCTCACCTACATGACGGGCGCGCTCGTGAAGATGGGACATCGGCTGGCCGGAGCACTGTTCGGCGGGCCGCGGTGGGCGTGGCTTCGACACTTCGCGCTGTGGGCCGGTCTGGTGGTGGGAGCGGTGACGGGCGCCCTCGCGCACCACTGGATCGGGCTCGACGCCCTCTGGTTCGCTGCCGTCCTGTCGGCAGCGCTGACCGTCACCGTCCACCTGAGGATCGACCGCGCTACTCGCCGCCCGCAGTTGTCGTGACCGGGTTGCCTGCGGAGTCGAGGGTCCACCACACGCTGCCGACCGCCTGCCCGAATGCGTCGCCGGGTTCGTTGTCGTCCTTGTAGCGGTACACGGGGCGTCCGTTGACGGTGAGCTGATGGGTGCCGTCCGGCGCCGGGATGGTGTCGATGACGACTTCCTGCAACCCCTGGACCGTCGGGTTCTCGGTGACGGAGGTGACCGGCGGCCACGACTGCAGGCACGTGTCCCGGCACGAACTGGCGCCGGAGCCGACCTCGTCGTTGTCGTACACGTAGACCGTCATGCCACCGTCGTCGACCATCACCTCGCCGAGCGTCGTCGGTCCCATCTTCAGTACGGGTGTGCCGGGCGCGGCTGGCGGGGACGTCGGCGTCGGCGACACCGGGGCGTTGCCGCCCGTGTCGCCGGAATCGGTGCTGTCGTAGGCGCAACTCGAGAAGGTCAGGCTGACGGCGGCGATCGCTGCCAGCGCCCATGTTCGTCTCATGGAGTCCTCGTTCTCTGTGACGGCGAAGTGGCGGGCCTCCGGGGAACCTCTGCGGACCCGTGCATACAGTTCACCTCGAGTTGCGTGCCGGTGCGGGCACTTCGGGCGATGTGACGGGCCCGCACGTGTCGGTATCCGTGATTAGGCTCCTGTGCATGGGCTGGTACACGCCGACCGCACCGTCGCCCGATCTCACCGGCACCCTGGTGTGCGGGTGGTCCGCGCGCACGCAGGGCGAGCATCTGCTGGTGCCGGATGCGTGCATGGACATCCTGTGGATCCGGGGTGTGGGAATCCGCGTGTGCGGTCCCGAAACCACGGCGTGGTCGTTCACGCTGCCGCCGGGCACCGAATCCGTCGGCGTCCGTTTCCGTCCCGGCGCCGCCTCGCATCTGCTGCGGACGTCGGCGGCCGAGGTCCGCAACATCCGGGTCGGTCTCGGGGACGTGCTCGGATCCACGTGGGAACGGACGCTGACCGACCGGCTCGACAATGCGCCCGGTTACGCGGAACGAATCGCCCTGTTCGAGAACGCCGTGCGCGCGTGGCGAAATCGCGGACCGGACGCGGACCCGCTGATCGGCACCGTCCGGCAGGCCCTGGCCCGGCACTCGTGGAACGTGGGCGCGCTCGCCGACGCCGCCTCCGTCACGGAGCGGCAACTGCAGCGGCGATGCAACGACGCGTTTGGATACGGGCCCGCGACCCTCCGCGGCATCCTGCGGCTGCAGCGGTTCATGGCGCTGGCGCAGTCGGGGACGCGGGCCGGGCTCGCCGACCTCGCCGCCACCGCCGGCTACAGCGACCAGGCGCACCTGTCGCGGGAATGCCGGCGGATCTCCTCGCTCACCCCGTCCGACCTCCTCGCCAGTGAGGCCCCCGACTGGCACGGGACGGAATCCGTCGTCGATGTCGGAAATGTTCAAGCCCTCGGGCCCCGGGCGGGAGAAGAATCGGCAGCATGACCTCGACAACCGAAACCCCCGCAGCCCACTACCGAGACCTCGCCGCGAAGTTCACGAAGCGCGTCGAATCCGTGCCCGCCGAACGCTGGGACGACGCGTCCCCGTGTGACGGCTGGACGGCCCGCGACGTCGTGCGGCACGTGATCGACACGCAGCGCTACATCGTCACCGTCGTCGATCTGGAACTGCCGGAACCGCCGTCCGTCGACGACGACCCGGTTGCCGCATGGGCGGCCACGCGCGACGGCATGCAGGAGATCCTGAACGACCCGGCTCTGGTGAGCCGCGAGTACGACGGGCACTTCGGCCGCACCGACCTCGGAAAGACCATCGACAGCTTCTACTGCTTCGACCTGGTGATCCACGGCTGGGACCTCGCCCGGGCCACCGGCCTCGACGAGACCATCCCGGCCGACGACCTGACCTGGGTGGGTGGCGTCGCGGAGCAGATGGGCGAGAGCATCCGCACGGCCGGGGTGTGCGGTCCAGCCGTGGACGTTTCCGCGGACGCCGACGAGCAGACCCGGGTCCTGGCCTTCCTCGGCCGCAAGGCCTGACCCGAGCGCCTGCCCGGTCGCGCTTGTAACCTCGGGTCATGAGCGTGCCGGGCAGGATTGCCGCGCTGACGGCGGTGTCACTGGCCGCGGCGCTGCTCGGCGGTGACGTGGTCGCGGTGGCCGATCCCGAACCCCGGGGCGCATCCGGTCTGCCGGCGCGTGGCCTCGTCACCTCGGCGCCGCTCGCGTCCGCGGTCATGTTCGCCGGGACCACCGGCGACGCCGCTCCCTCACAGCGGGTTCCGGGTGACGAGTCGAACGGTATGTCGGCCACCAGCCACCGCTTCGACGAGTACCCGTACATGCGGTACGAGGTCCGGTTCGGTCCGGAGCCCGCAGGCACCGACGTGACCTGGCACGGACGTTCGGTGAATCTCGACGACCTCGCGATGCACGTGTGGGACGAGGAGGCGCAGAGCTGGGGTGAGCCGGTCGCGACGGCGCAGGCGTCCGAACCGGGCGGTCCGGTCACCCTGACCACCCGGATCGAGGGCGAGGACTCCGCGCAGATCCTCGTCATCGACGGTCCGCGACGCGACCGGAGTTTCCGCGAGGCCAACGCGACAGCCGATCAGCAGTTCGCCGACCCGAACGCGTACGACTTCGCGCTGCAGCACATCTCCGACACCCAGTACGTCTCGCGGGACCGGCCGGAGGTGTACTTCGACATGACCCGCTGGACCGCCGAGAACGCCGCCGAACGCAAGATCGCCTATTCCATGCACACCGGCGACCTCGTCCAGAGCTGGATTCGCCCGGGCGCACCCGAGTCCCGCGCCCGGCCCGAGTTCGAAGTCGCGGACAAGGCGATGGCGACGCTCGAAGAGGCAGGCATTCCCTACGGCGTCCTGCCCGGCAACCACGACAACCTGTGGAACGTCGGCGGACGGCTCATTCCCGGCGAGCACGAGAAGAATCACGCCCTCTACAACGAGTTCTTCGGGCCGTGGCGGTACCGCGACCGGCCGTACTGGGGCGAATCCGTCACGGACACGGACAATTCGGCGCACTACGACCTGCTCGACATCGCCGGCGCGAAGTTCCTGATGCTCTACATCGGCTACAACCCGCCCGAGCACGTACTGCAGTGGGCCGAGGACGTGCTCGCCGACCACCCGGACCGCAACGTGATGATCGGCAGCCACTACTACCTGGACGAGGACGGCTCGCTGCGGATGAGCGGGTTCGGCGACATCGGTAGCAGTGCGGGACAGCAGATCTGGAACCGGCTCGTCGTTCCCTTCGACACGGTGTTCCTGGTCCTCGCAGGACATGTCGACGGGCAGACGACGGTCACCGACCGGGAGGTGGGCGACACGGACCGGAAGGTCGTGGAGTTGCTCGCCGACTACCAGTACTTCACCGTCGACACCCGCCGCGAGACCGGGTTCCAGCGACTCCTGCAGTTCGATCTCGACGGCGGAACCCTCGCCGTCACGACGCACTCCCCCACGCTGGACAGCTTCCGGGTGGAGGACTTCGATCCGCAGCGGCGCTACCAGCCGGATGACGGGGACTTCGTCACCGATGTGGAGTTGCGGGCCGACCTGCCGCGCGCCGTCATGCCTACGCCCTGAGATGTAGGTCGATCAGCTGCGCGACGAAGCTGTCCACGTCGAAGTCGCCGGCGATCACTTCGATGCTGCGGGTGGCGCAGAGGGTCGCCACCCCGTGCAGCTGGGTCCACAGGTTCAACGCGACCACGCGCGGCTCGTCGGAGCCGGTGTCCGCGACGAGTGCGACGACCGTCTCGAACAGAGGTTTCGAGTGTTGCCGCAGGTCCTCGCCCGACCCTTCGAGCAGGTCGTGCCGAAACATCAACTCGAACAGGGTGCGGTGGGTGTCGGCGAAGGAGAGGTACTGCCGTGCCGTCCGCCGCACGCGTGCGAGGGGGTCCGACTCGGACGCGATCGCCGACCGGAGCTCGTCGGCCAGTTCGGCGAATCCCGAGGCGGCGATCGCGGCGAGCAATGCTTTGTGGGTGGGAAAGTACCGTCGCGGCGCGCCGTGCGAGACACCCGCGTGCCGGGCGACGGCGCGCAGCCCGACGGCGTCGATGCCGCCCTGGTCCAGCAATTCGCGGCCACTGTCGATCAGCCGCACGCGCAGGGGTTGCACTTCTCCACTCATGTAGACAGTGTCTATCATTGCGTGAGTAGACAATGTCTACTCACGCAATGGCGCCCGAGTGAGGAGTTCACCGTGTGGTACTGGATCTTCAAGTACGTGCTGATCGGACCGGTGCTGCGCATGTTCGGGCGGCCCGCGATCGACGGTGCACACCACATCCCGGCGTCGGGTCCGGTGATCCTTGCGAGCAATCACCTCACAGTCGTCGACTCGTTCTTCCTCGTCCTGATGGTGCGCAGGCGCATCACGTTCGTGGCAAAGAGCGAATACTTCACCGAAAGCGGCGCGAAAGGCAGGGCGAAACGCTGGTTCTTCACCGCGGCCGGCCAGGTGCCGATCGACCGATCCGGGGCCTCCGCGGCGGAATCCGCACTGAACACCGCGCGGAAGATCCTGGACGACGGCAAGGTCTGGGGAATCTACCCCGAGGGCACCCGGTCTCCCGACGGCCGACTCCACAAGGGCAAGACCGGAATCGCCCGGGTCGCGCTCGCGACGGGCGCCCCGTTCGTGCCCGTCGCCATGCACGGCACCCGGCAGGTCAACCCCGCCGGATCGCGGATGTGGCGGTTCGGCAAGGTGACGGTGACCGTCGGCGAACCGCTCGACTTCACCCGATTCGCCGAGCTACGCGACAACCGGCACGTCGTCCGGGCCGCGACGGACGAGCTGATGCACGCCCTCATGACACTGTCGGGGCAGGAGTACGTGGACGACTACGCGCTCAGGCGTCCGGCGTAGCGACGGCACGCGTCACGAGATCGGCGACGAGCCGCTCCGTGTCGACCCCCTCGAGCACGCCGGGCAGCGTCAGGTGCTCGACGATGAGCGCATTCATCGCGAGGTAGAGCATCAGCACGGTGCTGCGATCACCGGGCAGTCCCGAGTCGAGGTGAAAACCGATGTCGCGTTCCAGATTCTCGGAGATCGTGCGCGTCAGCGTGGTCCGCAACTCGGGACGCCGGACCGCTTCGAGTCGCAATTCCTGCAACGCGAGATAGCCCGTGCGGTCGCGGGTGATCCTGCCGAACAGCCCCTGCATGTACTCGATCGCGAGCTCGAGATTCTGCGGGTTGCGCCCGCTTTCTTCGACGACCGAGGGGTCGGGACCCATCCGCTCGTGAATCCGCTTGCCGACCTGGTCGAACAGGTCGTCGCGGCTGGCGAAGTAGTTGGACGCCGTCCCCTTGGGGACGTTCGCCTCGACGTCGACGGCGCGGAAGGTGAGGCCGCGCGCACCCTCGCGCGCAAGCACTTCGATCGCGGCGTTCACGAGAGCCGCACGTCGTTCCGGATTCTGCGCCATCGACACTCCTCGACGAAAAGGACTTGCAACCACTTCAGTCATAGTACTACAAATGGAGTTGTTACCGACCACGGGAGGACTCACATGCGAAAGCTCGTCTACTACGCCGCCGCCACCATCGACGGATTCATCGCCGGCGCCGACGGCTCGGACCCCACCGGCACCATCTTCGAGATCGACGGCGATCACATGCCCGTGATGATCGCCGAGTACCCCGAGACGGTCCCCACCCACATGCGGGCACCGCTGGGAATTGACGCCACCAACAAACATTTCGACACACTGCTCATGGGCCGCGCCAGTTACCAGCCCGGCCTCGACCTCGGCATGACCAGCCCGTACGCGCATCTGCGGCAGTACGTCTTCTCGACCACGATCACCGAGTCGCCCGACCCGGACGTCGAGATCGTCTCGGGCGATCCGATCGAGAAGGTCCGCGAACTCAAGCGGGAGGACGGCAAGGACATCTGGCTGTGCGGCGGCGGCAAGCTCGCCGCCGCGGTCCAACCCGAGATCGACGAGCTCCGGATCAAGCTCAACCCCGTGGCGATCGGCACCGGCATTCCGTTGTTCGACGGCGAATTCGGCCCTCAGCGGTTCCGGCTGGCCGCGAGCCGCGCCTTCGAGAGCGGGATGATTGTCCTGACGTACGTCCGCCGATAAACGAAGTCACACCCGCCACTCGCGGCAACACGGGCACCTGACGCATGTATTGATTCAATACGTCAGTAATGTTCGAGGCATGCGCGAACGCCGATACTCGTCCACCAGCCCCGAACGCCTGGCCGCAGCCCTGTTCGACGTCGCGGCCGAGTCGGGGCTCGAGGGCGCCAGCGTGCGCGAGGTCGCCAAGAGGGCGGGTGTGTCCATCGGAGCCGTGCAGCACCACTTCTCCACGAAGGACGAGATGTTCGCGTTCGCCCTGCGGACCCTCGTCGACAAACTCCTCGCCCGACTGTCGGAGGTCGAGCGCGGCGGGGATCCCGCCCGGGCCCTGTTCGCCGCGATGTCCCAGTTGCTGCCGCTCGACGAGGCGCGGTCGCGGGAGGCGCACGTCATGGCGGCATTCGCCGTCCGGGCCGCGACCTCCCCGTCGCTCGCCGAGATCCGGCGCAAGACCCTGTTCACCATCCGCACCGGACTGTCCGCCGTGCTCATCGGGATCGGCACCCCGGAGGCGGAAACCCGTGCGGCGCTTCTCCTCGCCACCGTCGACGGCCTCGCCCTCGATGCGATCGGCAGTCCGGCGCTGTACCCGCCGGAGTACCTCGAGCACGCCCTCGACATTCAGATCGGCATGATTCTGCAGGGCGCCGACGTCGTGCCGTCGTCGTCGATCGAACTGGCCAGCTGACCCCTCGGCCGATGTCACATCCGTCTCGTCAGAGTGAACCGCTGTCACATCGGGCGGGGGGCGCGGGGCGGTTCGCGCCCAGCCCGTCCGGCGACCTGCACCTCGGCAACCTGCGGACCGCCGTGCTGGCGTGGCTGTTCGCCCGGTCCACCGGCCGGAAGTTCCTCCTGCGCGTCGAAGACCTCGACCGCGTCCACGAGGGCGCCCGCGACCGGCAACTGGCCGACCTCGCGGAACTCGGCCTCGACTGGGACGGCGACGTCGTGTCGCAGTCGCACCGACTGTCGCGGTACGACGCTGCCATCGCCGAACTCCACGCCGCCGGCCTCACGTACGAGTGCTTCTGCACGAGAAGAGAAATCCTCAAAGCCGCGTCGGCGCCGCACGCACCGCAGGGCGCGTACCCGGGGACCTGCCGCAACCTGACACCGGACGAACGCGCCGACCGGCTCGCCGGCGGCCGACCCCCCGCGCTGCGGCTGCGCGCCGGCGTCACGTCGTTCACCATCGACGACGTCCTGCACGGCAGCTATTCCGGCATGGTGGACGATCTCGTGCTGCGGCGCGGCGACGGGACACCCGCCTACAACCTCGCGGTGGTCGTCGACGACGCCGCCCAGGGAATCGATCAGGTGGTGCGCGGCGACGACCTGCTCTCGTCCGCGCCCCGCCAGGCCTACCTCGCCGGGCTGCTCGGGTTGACCGCCCCCACCTACGCGCACGTGGCCCTCGCACTCAACGAGGACGGCAAACGGCTCGCGAAACGCGACGGCGCCGTCACGCTCGCCGACCAGAAAGCGTTGGGACGCACCCCGAGCGACGTCCTCGGAGTGCTGGCGACGTCACTCGCGCTCGCGGAACCGGGCGAGGTCGTGGATCTCGGGATACTCCTCGACCGGTTCGACCCGGCCCGCCT
This sequence comes from Rhodococcus sp. IEGM 1307, assembly GCF_030056915.1. NCBI lineage: Bacteria > Bacillati > Actinomycetota > Actinomycetes > Mycobacteriales > Nocardiaceae > Rhodococcus > Rhodococcus sp. IEGM 1307. The sequence continues at coordinate 234,473 of NZ_JASHKW010000007.1, read as the reverse complement.
GCACCGCGAACCGTGGGTGGTCAGGCTCCCGACGCCGCAGCAATCACCATGATCAGGAAGAACAGGATCCAGCCGACGACGTAGGCGCCGCCGATGGCGATTCCGGCGATCGCAAGTCCGCGGCCCTCCTGCCCGGACTGCTTGATCTGGCCCAGCGCAATGATGCCGAGGATGATGCCGACGATGGAGCCGAGGCCGTAGAAGCATCCGCCGACGATCGACGTGATCAGCGACGCGATCGCGAGACCGTTCGTCCCCAGCGGCCGCGGGTAGGGCGCGCCGTACGGGTTCGGTGCGCCGTACTGCGGGGCGGGACCGCCGTATTGGCCCGAAGCCCCGTACTGGTTGGGCGCGCCGCCGTACTGGTTGGGGGCGCTGTACTGATTCGGGGCGGCATACGGGTTGGGCGTCCCGTACTGCTGGTTCGGCGCCCCGTACTGGTCGCCGCCGTACTGATTCTGATTCGGCGCGGCATACGGATTCGGAGAAGTCCCATACGCGCCCGGCTGCTGATAGTCGGGGTACTTCTCGGTGGGCGCCGAATAGGTGGGATAACCGGATTCGTCGACCCCGTATCCGTCGCGCGGCAAGCCGGGAACCTCGCCATAAGTGGGTGGTGTTTGCCCGTTGTACGGATTCGAATCGTCCGATCCCCCAGAATTAGTCACGATAACCAGCGTAAAGCATCAAAACCGCAGGAGAAGAAGCAGACCAAAGGGAGGCGAGTAAAGGATTGTCCACGTAGTGTTTATTCGCACTGTCACGCGCGAGCATTCAACTCTTGCTGAGGGGATCACATGACGACTGGTGGATACGACCCTAACGACAAACCTGAAGGTGGTGACCAGGGCGGATACCCCCCGCGGGGCAATCCTCCACCGCCGCCCGGTGGTTATCCGCCGCCCCCGGGGAATTACCCTCCGCCGCCGCAGGGACCGCCGCCCGGCGGATATCCGCCACCGCCGCCCGGCGGAAACTACCCGCCCCCGCCCGGCGGAAACTATCCGCCGCCCCCCGGCGGAAACTATCCGCCGCCTCCCGGTAATTACCCGCCGCCGCAGGGCAATTACCCGCCGCCGCCCCAGGGACCGCCGCCCGGTGGATATCCGCCGCCTCCGCCGATGTCGGATTACGGCACGCCCGGGCAGACGCCGGGGCAGTTCTCCGTGGGCGACGCGATCGGCTACGGCTGGAACAAATTCAAGGACAACGCGCTCATCTGGATCGGCATCCTGCTGATCGCCGCCATCATCCAGGTGGTGCTGAACCTCGTCTTCGGCGGCTTCAGCACGTCGTCCGACATGAGCGCGGCGTTCTCGGTGTGGCGCATCATCGGCACGATCGTCACGACCATCGTCGGCTATCTGATCAATGCGGCTCTCGTGCGGGGCGCACTGCACGAGGTGGACGGGAACAAGCCGGCGTTCGGTTCGTTCTTCCAGTTCACCAATGTCGGGGCGATCATCATCGCCAGCGTGATCATCGGTGTGGCCGCCACCATCGGTTTCGTCCTGCTCATCATCCCGGGTCTCATCGTCATCTTCCTGACCTGGTGGACGCTGCAGTTCGTCATCGATCAGAACGAGGACGCGATCACCGGCATCAAGTCGAGTTTCCGCGTGATCTCGCAGAACGTCGGCCCGGTGCTGCTGCTGGCCCTCGCTCTCGTCGGCATCAACATCGTCGGTGCACTCCTCTGCGGCGTCGGACTTCTCGTCTCGATCCCGATCACGATCATCGCGTCGACCTACGCGTACCGCGTGCTCACCGGCCGTTACGTCGCGGCCTGACCGCTCGCTCCCACGGGTGAGTGTGCTTCCTGTCCTTCGCGGACGGAAAGTACGCTCACCCGTTTTGCCACTCCCGTCACTCGAGTCACTTCCACCCCTTGCGTAAGGTGCTCAGGCGTCATCCGAGACATTCAGGACTCGAGATTCGAGGGGGAACACATGACTACCGGTGGATTCGATCCAGGCCAGGGACAACAGCCGTTCGGCGGGCAGCAGTACGGGCAACCGCACTACAACGGGGCGGGGCAGCAGCAGTACGGACAGCAGTTCGGCGCACCGCCGCAGTTCGATTCGGCACAGCAGTTCGGCACCCAGCCGTTCACGCAGCCGGACTTCGGGTTCGACCCGTCCCGTCCCGGTGAACTTCTTCCCCGCCTCGGCGCACGGGTGATCGACGGCCTGATCGTCGGCATCCCGATGGCCGTGGTCAGCACCGTCCTCGCGCTGGTGCTGGGCAACTTCCTGGGCAGCGTCCTCGGCGCGATCCTCACCGCGGCCGCCGCCGTCGGCTACTTCGTCTTCCTCGAGACGACGAGGGGGCAGACCCTGGGCAAGCAGCTCCTGGGTCTGCGCGTCGAGGGCCCGACCGGCGGACTCCCCACCCAGCAGCAGTCGCTGACCAGGAACGGTTTCTACGTCCTGTCCGCGCTCGGCGGGTTCCCGCTCCTCGGGTTCCTGTTCGGTCTGCTCGGCGTCGTCGCCGCGATCGTCATCGGGGTGACGATCAACGGCAGCCCCACCAAGCAGGGCAAGCACGACGAACTGGCCGGCGGCACGCGCGTCGTTCAGGGCTAGTCCGAACCCGTCCTACCGTGCGGGTGAACGTATCTTTCGTCGCGTCAGATCGGACAAAAGGTACGTTCACCCGTTCCTGATTCGCGCCCTTCCACCTGCAGGTGCTTGGATTGCGGCGTGACAGCCTCAGATCAGCAGACCAAACCAGACGACCACGCGACGTTCGCGCACGTCAGCCGGGGGTACTACCCCACGTTCGTCGCCCTCTTCACCGCGACGCTGCTGATCTCGAATATCTGCGCGACGAAGGGCGTCGCGTTCTTCGCCGATTCGTCGCTGACCATCGGGCCGCTGCAGATCCTGCCCGTCATCACCGACGGCGGCTTCTTCCTGTTCCCGCTCGCCTACATTCTCGGCGACGTCCTCAGCGAGGTGTACGGGTTCAAGTCGACGCGTCGCGCGATCTACCTGGGCTTCGGCGCCCTGATCCTGGCCGCGTTCTGCTTCTGGCTCCTCATCGAGCTGCCGTCCGCCGACTTCTACGAGAACCAGGAGGCGCTGCGGTCCGTCGTCGGCGTCTACCCGCGACTGCTGCTCGCCGGGCTGGCCGGTTACCTCGTCGGGCAGATGCTGAACTCGGTGACGCTGGTCCTGATCAAGGAGCGCACCAAGGAGAAGCACCTGTGGGCGCGGCTCATCGGGTCCACCATCGTCGGTGAGTTCGCCGACACCCTGATCTTCTGCTCCATCGCCGCAGGCGCGATCGGCATCAGCACGTGGAGCGATTTCGTCAACTACGTGATCGTCGGATTCCTGTGGAAGACCCTCGTCGAGGTACTGGTCATGCCGATCACGTACCGCGTCATCGCGTACGTGAAGAAGCGCGAACCCACCTACCAGCTCTGACCCCCACGTGAGTGGGAAAGTGTGCCCGAGGACGCTTTCCCACTCACGTGCGGTAGAAGCGGCCCAGGGTTTCGGCTTTGAACTCGTCGAAGTAGCCGCCCTCGATGCTGGCGCGTATCTGATCGACCAACCGCACGGTGAAGCGTTCGTTGTGGATGGTGCACAACGTGGACGCCAGCATTTCCTTCGCCTTGAACAAATGGTGAATGTAGGCGCTGGTGTAATTCGCGCAGGTGTAGCAATCGCAGTTCTCGTCGATGGGCGTGAAGTCACGACGGAAGCGGCTGGTGTTGATGTTGAACCGGCCGTCCGGGTGGTAGATCGCGGCGTTGCGCGCGACCCGTGACGGATTCACGCAGTCGAACGTGTCCGCGCCGTTCTCGATGGCCACGAAGAAGTCGTCCGGCTCGCTGATGCCGAGCATGTGCCGCGGCTTGTGCTCGGGAAGCTCCTCGTTGCACCAGCGGACGATGGTGCCGAGGTTCTGCTTCTCGAGCGCACCGCCGATGCCGTATCCGTCGAACCCGCGGCCGCTCTCCCCCGTGATCGACTCCAGCCCCCGGCACGCCTGCCTCCGCAGGTCCTCGTACTGCGCGCCCTGCACAACCCCGAACAGCGCCTGGTACGGGCGATGGGCGCGCTCGGCGGTGAGCTTCTCGTGCTCGGCGATGCAGCGCACCGCCCACGCCTGCGTCCGCTCCACCGACTGCTCCTGGTACCCGCGGGTGTTCAGCAGCGTGGTGAGCTCGTCGAACGCGAACATGATGTCGGCGCCGAGCTGGTGCTGGATCTGCATCGACACCTCGGGGGTGAACCGGTGCCGCGACCCGTCCAGGTGCGATTTGAACGTCACACCGTCGTCGTCGACGGTCGCGAGGCGTTCCTTGCCCTTCGCGATGACGTCGTCGGAGCGCACCCCGACCGCTTCCATCGCGAGGACCTTCTTGAACCCGACGCCCAGCGACATGACCTGGAATCCGCCGCTGTCGGTGAACGTCGGGCCGTCCCAGTTCATGAACTTGCCCAGACCGCCGGCCTCGTCGACGATGTCCGGCCCGGGCTGCAGGTACAGGTGGTACGCGTTGGCGAGCAGCGACTGCGCGCCCAGTTCCTTCATGCTCTCCGGCAGCACCGCCTTGACGGTGGCCTTGGTGCCGACGGCCACGAACGACGGCGTCGCGATGTCACCGTGCGGGGTGTGAATGGTTCCGGTACGACCCAGCTGCCCGTCGAGTCGGGTACCGACGGTGAAGAACGGATCGGGCGGGGTCGGGACTACGGCATTCACGGGTGTATCCAATCACGGGCGACATTTCCGGCGACACATCACTACTTCGTTCGATAGTGGGTACAGAGAGTGAGACGATCCCATCCCTTCGACCGGAGGAACCGCCATGAGCGACGAGCAGGCCGGCCACCGGATCGACAGGCGAACCTTTCTCTCGGGTGCGGCGGTCGCCGGCGGGGTGACCGTGATGTCGGGCCTCTTCGACCGTCGGGCGGACGCATCGGAGAAGCCGCTGCACCGGCAGCCCAGCAACTACGTGCAGCCCAACATCGTGTTCATCGTCGTCGACGAGATGCGGTTTCCCCAGGTCTTTCCCGCGGGGATCACCACTGCCGACCAGTTTCTGCAGCGGTTCATGCCCAACCTCTACACGCTGTGGGCGCCCGGGGTGAAGTTCACGCAGCACTACACGGCCGGGGTGGCGTGCAGCCCCGGCCGTGCGTGTTTCGTCACCGGGCTGTATCCGCTGCAGAACTGGATGCTGCAGACACGGACCGGTAATCGGGCCTCCCCCGTCCCGTCGCCCGCGATGGGACGGGACTTTCCGACGTACGGCAAGCTGCTGCGGCAGGCGGGGTACGTCACGCCGTACGTCGGCAAGTGGCATCTGTCGCCGTCCCCCGACGAGGACTCCGGGCTCGCCCCCGGCTACCTCGAGGAGTACGGGTTCGACGGACTGACCATGCCCGACATCATCGGAATGAACGGTGAGGGATTCGAATTCGACGGGCACATCGCCGACCAGGCCGCGGCGTGGTTGTCGACACGGAAGCCCGGGGACGGCCCGTTCTGTCTCACTGCGAGCTTCGTCAATCCCCACGACCAGCAGTTCTTCTGGGCCGGAACGGAAGCGGAACGGTATCAGTCGCTGTACGCGAACAACGTTCCCCCGCTCAGTCCCGCGCGGGCCTGGTCGGTGACCACCGCCGAGAGCGACCCTCCGCGCCTAGGTTATCCGTCGGTGCCGCCCAACTGGGAACCCGAGAAGGCATTGCAGTCGAAACCGAGCACCCAGGTGTTCGCCCGGGAGTTCCAGGCCCTGGTGTGGGGCGGCGTCACCGACGACATCCAGAATCTGTCGAACTACTACCTCCAGCCCTACGGCCAGGGCACCGATCCCGACCGTCACATCGCGTTCGCGCCGTACACGTATTGGGAGCGGGCCCTGGACAGTTACACCAACGTGCTGTCGATGGTCGATCACCACATCGGCACGGTGATCAACTCGCTGCCGGAGGATGTCGCGGCGAACACCGTCTTCGTCATGACATCCGATCACGGCGAATATGCCGGGGCGCACGGCTTCGTCGCGGGCAAGTTGTCCACCGCCTACGACGAGGCATTCCACATCCCGCTGATCGTCGCCGACCCGACCGGGCGATTCACCGGCGACACCGACACCCCGCGCGGCCAGCTCACGTCGAGCGTCGACGTCGTGCCGCTGCTCGCGACGCTCGGGCACGGCGACCGGAACTGGATGTCCGGGGACCTGTTCGCCACCTATGCCGAACGCGCCGACCTCATGCCGCTGCTGCGGAGCAACACCGCGGCCGGTCGCGACCACGTCGTCCTCGCCACCAACGAGCACGCACCGCAGGGGGTCAACTGGAACAATTCCCCCACCCACATCTACGTGCTGCGCACCCCCGAGGCGAAGGTCGCGGTGTATTCGAAGTGGTTGGGGCCCACCGCCTACGTCGACCCGGCGTCGTTCCAGTACGAGTTCTACGACTACGCCACCGAACGCGGCCGGGCGGAACTCGACAACACCTTCGATCACGACCCGCGCGGTCCGGCCATGGCTGCGCAGCTTATGACCCAGTACCTGCCGACTCAGCTCGCCGCGCCGCTCCCCCCGGCGTTCGCTCAGCAGGGTGCCGACGCGATGGCCCGCTACCTCGCCTACATCCAGCTGATCAACCGGTACACGCCCGGCGAGATCGACCGCGAGGGCATCGACAAGCTGACCGCGTTCGGGGAGGTGTTCTGACGGTTATGGCCGGGAAAGTCGTTGCCGCCGTGCTGGTTCTGCTGCTGTGGTCCGGCGGCACCTCCCCCGCGTCCGCGGCGCCCCCACCGACCGCGCAGTGCGGGTGGCAATTCATGTCCGACTCGACCGTGCTCGACGTCGCCTTCCCCGACGCCAACGCGACGTACTGGGTGCTGCCCTACGCGTTGGGGCCGGATGACACCATCGAACTGAGCGGCACCTACCCGGCCGCCCGGTACTTCTCGCTCAATACGTATGGGACGAACTTCGACACCGTCGACACGTTGCGCGACAACCAGATCGGACCCGACCCCGGCAGCGAAAACCCGTTCGCCGACGCCGCCGCCGGCGCCCTGCCCGCCACGCAGAAGCGCTGGCACGCGACGGTCGTGACCGGTCCGGCCGACCACTCCCGCAACCAGATTCAGGCCCTGCCCGCCGGCGCCGACACGCAGTCGGTACCCATCGGCTTCCTCATCATCCGGGTGTACGTCCCCGACGACCCCGCATCGCCGACCGGCGGTGTTCCACTACCCGACGTGACGCTGACGTTCGGGGGCCGAACGTCGCCGGTGCCGACATGCGGATCCGAATTCGACCCCACCGCCTACGACAACGGACCACTCGGACAGATCGCGGAGGCCGCATTCGACCAGATCATCGCCGGCGCAGCGTCCGGCGCGTTCCCCGGCAACGTGCCCGAGGCGACGTTCGTGAACCCCGCGAGCACGTCGGGCCTGTTCCCCAACGGCGACAACAAATATGTCGGGGCCGGCCTGACGTACCAGCCCGGACGCATCGTCGTCGTGCAGGGCCGGGCACCGACGTTCCCCGACACCCGTGCCGGCCAACCCGTCACCGCACCCGGCCGCCAGGTGCGGTACTGGTCGATGTGCCAGAACGATCAGGCGACGCCGTACCCGGTCGTCGCGTGCGCCGCCGACTTCCAGACACGCACCGACGGCGACGGCAACTACACGTACGTCGTCGCCGCACCGCAGGACGTCCCCGCCCGCGCCGCGTCCGACCCGGCCGTCACCGTCATCCCCTGGGGCTCCACCGACGTCGCGAAAAAGGTCCTGTTCCTGCGGTACATGCTGCCGTCCGACGCCTTCTACCCCCAGTCGGTGCAGGCTTCGCAGAACGATCACACCGACCCGGCCGCCACGATGGGTCCGTACTATCCGCGCGCCGCCTATTGCGACACCGCCACCTTCGAAGCGGGGGGAAGCACTGCGTGCCTGTGAGTACTTATCAACCGCCCGTGGTTAACAAGTACTCACAAGTCGTCAGACCTCGGCGCCGACGAACTGGCTGTTGTAGAGGCGGTAGTACGCGCCGCGGGTGAGGAGCAGGTCGTCGTGGCTGCCCTGCTCGACGATGCGACCGTCCTCCATGACGACGATGAGGTCGGCGTCGCGGATGGTCGACAACCGGTGTGCGATCACGAAACTCGTGCGATCGCTGCGCAGGACCGCCGTCGCGTGCTGCACGAGCAACTCGGTGCGGGTGTCGACGGAACTGGTTGCCTCGTCGAGGATCAGGATCGACGGCTGCGAGATGAACGCGCGGGCGATGGTGATCAGCTGCTTCTCACCGGCACTGATGTTGCTGCCCTCTTCGTCGATGACGGTGTCGTAGCCGTCGGGCAGCGAGTGCACGAACCGGTCGACGTAGCTGATCCGTGCGGCCGCCTGGATCTCGTCCTCGGTGGCGTCGGGACGTCCGTACGCGATGTTGTCGCGGATGGTGCCGCCGAACAACCAGGCGTCCTGCAGCACCATGCCGATGCGGGACCGCAGGTCGTCGCGCGACATCTCGGCGATGTCGACACCGTCGAGGAGGATCTTGCCGCCGTCGAGTTCGTAGAACCGCAGGATCAGGTTGACGAGTGTGGTCTTGCCGGCGCCGGTGGGTCCGACGATGGCGACCATCTGACCGGGTTCCGCGACCAGCGACAGGTTCTCGATCAGCGGCTTCTCCGGCGAGTAGCTGAACGACACGTCCGAGAACTCCACCCGGCCGCGCGGCTCGGCCGGCGTCGGCGCTTCGGCGAGGTCGGGCTCCTCCTCGTCCTCGTCGAGGATGGCGAACACCCGCTCGGCGGACGCCACACCCGACTGCATGAGGTTGACCATCGCCCCGATCTGAGTGAGGGGCTGGGTGAACTGGCGCGAGTACTGGATGAACGCCTGCACGTCGCCGAGGCTCATCGTGCCGGACGCCACCCGCATGCCACCCAGCACGGCGATGGCCACGAAGTTGAGGTTTCCGAGGAACATGATGGCGGGCATGATCAGGCCCGAGATGAACTGGGCCCGGTAACTGGCCTGGTAGAGCGCCTCGTTCTGCTCCTCGAAGCGGGCCTCCACCTCACGGCTGCGACCGAACACGGTGACCAGTTCGTGGCCCGTGTACGCCTCCTCCACGTGAGAGTTGAGCACTCCCGTCGACTTCCACTGCGACACGAAGTGGGTCTTGGACCGTTTCGCGATCTGCGCCGTCACCAGGATCGACAGCGGCACCGTCAGCACCGCGATCAACGCGAGCAGCGGCGAGATGACGATCATCATCACGAGGATGCCGATCACCGTCATCGCCGACACGATCAGCTGACTCATCGTCTGCTGCAACGACTGCGAGACGTTGTCGATGTCGTTGGTGACCCGGCTCAGCAGGTCGCCGCGGGAGTGGGAGTCGAAGTAGCGCAGCGGAAGTCGATGGATCTTCCGTTCGACCTCGGCGCGCAGATTCTTCACGACACCCTGCACGATGATGTTCAGCAGGAAACCCGACAGCCACATGAACACCGACGACCCCAGGTACAGGGCCAGCACGATCGCCAGCACCCGGCCGAGCGCGCTGAAGTCGATACCGACACCGGGCACGACGGCCATGCCGGACACCATGTCGGCGAACGTGTTCTGCCCGTCGGCCCGCAGTGCGGCGACGGCCTGATCCTTCGACATCCCGGCGGGCAACTGCGCGCCGATGATGCCGTCGAAGATCAGGTTCGTGCCCTGACCGAGCATCCGCGGCGCGATCGAGGTGAGCACCACCGACACGGCAGCGACCAGGAAAACGATGCCGACGGCGATCCGGTGGGGACCCAGCCGCCTCAGCAACCGCTTGGTGGACGGCCACAGGTCGTTCGGCTTGGACCCCGGGGCACCCGGAGCGACCGGTCCCGGAATACGGGGGCCGGCGGGCCTTTCGGCAGTGGTGGTGGTTGCGCGATCGCTCATAGTGCTTCCTGGACCGATCGTTGGGATTCGACGATCTCGACGTAACACGGACACGTCTCGAGCAGTTGGTCGTGCGTGCCGATTCCGACCACCGCGCCGTCCTCGAGGACCACGATCTGCTCGGCCTCCACGATCGTCGAGACACGTTGGGCGACGACGATGACGCACGCGTCCGAGGTCTCGGGTTTGAGCGCCGCACGCAGCCGCGCGTCGGTGGTGAGGTCGAGGGCGGAGAAAGAGTCGTCGAACAGGTAGATCGACGGGCGACGGACCAGCGCCCGCGCGATGGCGAGTCGCTGTCGCTGACCGCCGGACACGGTCGTGCCGCCCTGCGCGATCGGAGTGTCGAGACCCTCGGGCATGGCGCGGACGAAATCCGCGGCCTGCGCGATCTCCAGTGCCCGCCACAGTTCGTCGTCGGTGGCATCGGGTTTGCCGTACCGGAGGTTGGTGGCGACGGTGCCCGAGAACAGGTACGGCCGCTGCGGAACGAGTCCGATGCCGGACCGCAGGACGTCCAGGTCGATGCGGCGCACATCCGTGTCGGACACGGTGATCGAACCCGACGTGGCGTCGATGAGGCGAGGGATCAGCGACAGCAGCGTCGTCTTACCGGAACCGGTGCCGCCGATGATCGCGGTTGTCTTGCCCGGCTCGGCGCGGAAGCTGATGTCGCGCAACACCGGTTCGTCGGCACCAGGGAACTTGAACTGGGCGTCGCGCAGTTCCACCACACCGGGGTTCTCCAGCACGGTGACTGCGTCGACCGGCGGCACGACGGTGGAATCGGTGGCGAGCACCTCGCCGATGCGTTCGGCGCAGACGGTGGCGCGGGGGGCCATCATCGCGATGAACGACGCCATCATCACCGACATCAGGATCTGCATGATGTAGCTGAGCATCGCGGTCAGCGAGCCGACCTGCATGGTGCCGCTGTTGATCTCGTGACCGCCGAACCAGATGACGGCGACGCTGGTGATGTTCGCGATGACCATCACGAGGGGGAACATCACCGCCGTCAGCCTGCCCACCCGCAGGGCGGTCTGGGTGAGCTGCTCGTTCGCGTCGCCGAACCGCGCCACCTCGGAGCGCTCACGGACGAACGCCCGCACCACGCGGATACCGGTGATCTGCTCACGAAGCACCCGGTTGACCCCGTCGATCCGGGTCTGCATCTCCCGGAACGCGGGCACCATCCGCGAAATCACGAAACCCATGGACAGCGCGAGTACCGGCACGGTGACCGCCAGTATCCAGGCGAGCCCGGCGTCCTCGCGGATCGACATCACGACGCCGCCGACGCACATGATCGGCGCCATCACCAGGATCGTGCAGCTCATCACGACGAGCATCTGCACCTGCTGCACGTCGTTGGTGTTGCGGGTGATCAGGGACGGCGCGCCGAAGCGGCCGAATTCGCGGGACGAGAAGCTCCCGACCTGATGCATCACGGCGCGGCGCACGTCGCGCCCGAAACCCATTGCGGCGCGGGCGCCGAAGAACACCGAACCGATCGAGCAGATGATCTGCACGACGGTGACGAGCAGCATCATGACGCCCGTGGACAGGATGTACCCGGTGTCGCCCTTGGTGACGCCGTTGTCGATGAGATCGGCGTTCAGACTGGGCAGGTACAGGGCTGCCGCGGTCGCGACGAGTTGGAACAGGACGACCGCCGTGAGGTCCCGCTTGTACGGGCGGAGGTACGTGGTGAGCAGGGCATTCAACATGGGCAGCGATCCTGGCGGGTCATCATTATGTCCGAAGGTTACCAACAGAAACGACCGCAGGCCCGCGGATTTTCGGGGGCCTCCGGCCCCGTGCGCCTTTCTGGTAGCAGGCACTACCAGAAAGGCGCACGGGCGCGAAGCGCCTACCGGACGGGCTGCAGCGGCTCGTCCGCGTCGTGCAGGACCTTCTTCAGTTTCTCGCCCTCGATGTCGACGTTGGGCAGGATCTTGTCCAGCCACTTCGGCAGCCACCACGCCTTGTCGCCGAGCAATGCCATCACGGACGGGATGATCACCATGCGCACGACGAAGGCGTCGAAGAACACGGCCGCCGCCAGGGCGAAACCGATCGACTTGATGAACGAGTTCGGCTCGGCGATGAACGCCGCGAACACCGAGATCATGATGACCGCGGCGGCGCTGACCACCCGGGCACCGTGGTTGAAACCGACGGTGACGGCCTGCTTCGCGGTCGCGCCGTGGACGTATTCCTCCCGCATCCGGGTCACCAGGAACACCTGGTAGTCCATCGCGAGACCGAACACGACGCCGATCAGGAAGATCGGCATGAAGCTGACGATCGGCTGCGGGTTGGAGATGATGCCGCCCCAGCCCTCCTGGAACACCGCGACGGTGGCACCGAACGTGGCCGCGACGCTGAGCAGGAAGCCGAGTGTGGCCGTCAGCGGCACGAGGACCGAGCGGAACACCAGCAGCAGCAGGAGGAAGGCGAGGCCCACGACCACCGCGAGATACGGGATCAGCGCGTCCTGCAGCGTCTCGGACACATCGCCTTCGAGCGCGGTCTGCCCGGTGACGCCGTAGTTGACGCCGATCGAGTCGTGCAGCTCTGCCTCCGCACCGCGGATGTTGTTCACCAGGTCCATCGTCGCCGGATCGCTGGGGGCGCTGCTCGGCGTCACCAGGATCTGCGCGGTGTCGCCGGCCTTGTTCACGCCGACGACCTGAGCGTTGGACACGTCGTCCTGCGCGGTGATGGTCTTCACGACCTCCCCGAACGCCGCCGACGGCGTGCCGGTGGTGACGTCCTTGGCGTCGACGACGACGAGCAGCGGACCGTTCTTGCCGGGTCCGAAGCCTTCGCTCACGAGGTCGTAGGCCTGCCGGGAGCTGGTGGCGGGGTCGCCGGTGCCCTCACTGGGGAGGGCCAGGCTCAGGCCGGTCGCCGGGATGGCGAGCGCCCCGAGCACCACGACTCCGGCGATCAGCGGAATCGCGGGCCTGCGGACCACGGCACTGATGTACCGCAGGGCGAGGCTCGGCTTGCCCTCGTCGTCCTCGAGGTCACGACTGCTGAGGAACGGGATCTTGCCTGCGAACGCCTTCTTCCCGAACAGCCCGAGGATCGCGGGCAGGAGCGTCAAGGCGATCGAGACGGCGATGAACACCGTGAACGCGGCGGCCGCACCCATGTCGGAGAGGAACGGGATCCCGACGACGCGGAGCGCGATCAGGGCGATGATCACCGTGAGACCGGCGAACACCACGGCGGAACCGGCGGTGCCGACGGCACGTCCGGCCGCTTCCGAGCGGTCGTCGGTGAGCGAAAGCTCGTGTCGGAACCGGGACACGATGAACAGCGAGTAGTCGATGGCGACGGCCAGGCCGATCATGATGGCCAGCGTGGGGGTCATCGAGCTGAGGTCGGTGAAGCCGGTGGCGACGGTGATTCCGAGGCTGCCGATCATGATGCCGATGATCGCGGTGATCAACGGCAGACCCGCGGCGACCAGCGAACCGAACGTCAGCGCGAGCACGACAGCGGCCACGCCGATACCGACGAGTTCGGTGGCGCCGCCGGGCGGCTCGGCTTCGTTGGCGGCGGAGCCACTGATCTCGACGGTCAGTCCGGCGTTGCGGCCGGCGTCGGCCGCGGCCGAGATCTGGTCGCGCAGAGCCTGGTCGACGTCGCCCATGCCGCCCTTGAACGGCACCTCGACGTAGCCGACGGTCTTGTCGGCGTTGAGCGGAGACAGCGCCTGCGCGTTCGCGACGGCGGCGTCTTCACTGATTCCCTTGTCGGCCGCGGTCGACTTCGCCATCTCGACGAGCTGCTCGTTCGCGGTGACGGGGTTGACCATTGCCTTCGCGGCGTCGGCGCCCGAGGCGGTGGCGGGATCGACCTTGGCGGCGTCCTGGACCTGGTCGATGCCGCGCACCTTGGCGAGCACCGCGTCCATCGCCTGCTGACTCTGCTCGCTCTCGAGGGTCTGCCCCTCGGGAGCGGCGAACACGTAACGCGCGCTGACGGCGTTCATCGGGTCGCTGCCCGCGGCCTCGGGGAACCGTTCGGCCATCAGGTCCTGCGCCTGCTGCGCGGGGGTGCCCGGGATGGAGAACGAGTCCTTCGTGGGCCCGGACAGCGTTGCCGCCCCGACGCCCATGAGGACCAGGATCACCAACCAGACGCTGAGGACCGCACCTTTTCGCCGGTAGGCGAATCTGCCGATCCGATAGAGATAGGTGGCCACGAGAGGCTCCTTCTGAGTCGGTGGAACGAAGAGTGATTCGGGGCAGCCGGCTACGGCTGCGGGATTCCCTGACGGAGTTGGCGCATGGCGTCGCGGACGAGTTCTTCGGGTCCGCTCGCACCGGACTTGCCGCTCATCCACAGGTCGAGCGACGCCTTGCACGCCGATCCGACCGCCAGGTGCAGCAGGTTGGGGTAGAGGTCGGTGTCGATGTTCGTGCCCGTGCGTTCGGCGATCACCTCACCGACCAGACGGGTGACGCGCAGGTGCACTTCGAGTTTCTTCGCGAGCAGTGCGGGGCTGGTCTCGACGAGTTCCATCATCACCGCGGTCTCTTCGAGCGGTTTCGCCGGATCGGTGACGATCTGGATCACCACGTGCTCGAGGGAATCCCAGATCGGCTCGTCCTCGGGGCGGGCGCGGAGCAGGTCCACCCAGTCGTGGACGGACTGCTCGAAGTGCGCGAGTACCGCCTCCTCCTTGCTGGAGAAGTAGTTGTGGAACGTCCGAGTCGAGACTCCCGCCTCGGACGCGATGGCGTCGGCCGTGACGCATTCGATGCCCAGTGCGCGGGCCAGGCGTGCGGCGGCGCCGCTGAGGGCTGCGCGCGTGGCGGCCTTCTTGCGGTCCCGCAGTCCGATTTCCGAAATCACTACACCGACGGTACAGAACTTGCAGAGCTCTGCAAATTTGCGCGACAGTGCAACTTTTATGTTCTTGCCCACAGCCCGCGCAGCACTGTGTCGGGAGTCACCTCGGCGTTACGGTGGATTCATGTCCGATCCGACGGCGCCGCTGTCGTTCCGGGCGGACGAGATCGACCGCGCCGCCCTGGACCAACTCGCCGCAGTCCTCGACCTGCAGGCCGCGCGCCCGGGAATCCGGCGACTGCGCGAGTGGTCGCTCGCCGCCCTGCACGTGCGGCCGGGCGAGAGCGCCCTCGACCTCGGATCGGGCACGGGGTCGGAGACGCGGGCCCTCGCCGCCGCGGTCACCCCGTCGGGTCGCGCGATCGGACTCGATCCCAATCCCGGCATGGCCCTCCTCGCCCGGGAGCGGGCCGAGGAGGAGGGCTCGACGGCGCAGTTCGTGATCGGCGACGCCTATTCGCTGCCGTTCCCCGACAACCGCCTCGACGTCGTGCGGAGCGAGCGGGTCTTCCAGCACCTGAGCGATCCGGACCGCGCGGCGGCGGAAGTGGCCCGAGTTCTGCGACCGGGCGGGCGAGGTGTCATCGTCGACAGCGACTGGGGCACGGCGATCATGCACCCCGGCGATCCCCTGGTCCTGCAGAAGATCATGGACGTGATGCTCTCGCACACCGCGAACCCGCACTCCGGACGGCGGCTCCCGGGGCAGCTCACCTCTGCCGGGCTCGTCGTCGAGGACATCGGCACGGAGGCGTTGATCCAGGATCCGGGCGATGTGACCGGCCCACTCGTCCAGATGATGACGGCCGCCGCGATCGCCGAGGGGGCGATCACCGAGGCGCAGAGCGCCGAGCTGCTGGAGCAGCTGAACGCCGCCGCCCGCAGCGGCGACTTCCACATGTCGGTGACGATGTTCGCCTACCTCGTCCGCAAGCCCTGACGAAACCCTTCCGACATTCGGAAACCGAGTGTGGTGGATCACCTCCGGTGCCGCACAGTGGTGGAGACGACGCTGACGCCTCACCGAGTCTGGCGTCACGAATAACGCAGCAGCCCAGCATATTCCGGAGGCCCCATGTCCACGATCGCCCGCAACCAGTGGTACGTCGCAGCCTACGGCTGTGAGGTCGGACGCGAATTGTTCTCCCGCACCATCTGCGAGGAGCCGATCCTGTTCTGGCGGACCGAGGCCGGCGAGGCCGTTGCGATGAGCGACCGGTGCGTGCACCGCCGGTACCCGCTGTCCGAGGCGCCGAGCCGGCTCGACGGCGACAAGGTGGTCTGCGGCTATCACGGTTTCACCTACGGCAGCGACGGCGGCTGCGTGTTCGTGCCCGGCCAGGCGCGCGTTCCCCGCACCGCCCGGCTGCGCTCGTACCAGGTGGTCGAGCAGGACTCGTTCGTGTGGGTCTGGATCGCCGACCCGCAGAACCCCCAGCAGGGCGATCCCACCCGCATCCCCCGCGCACCGTGGATGGATTCCCCCGACTACACCGTGGTCAGCGGCATGGAACCGATCGACTGCAACTACGGCCTGCTCGTCGACAACCTGATGGACCTGTCGCACGAGACGTACCTGCACGGCGGCTACATCGGCACCCCCGAGGTAGCGGAAACCCCGATCACCACGGAGATCGACGAGGACCGAAACGTCATCTACGTGTCCCGGCACATGGACGACGCCGAGTGCCCGCCGTTCTACTCCAAGTCCACCGGCATCGAGGGACGCATCACCCGCTGGCAGGACATCGAGTACACGCCCCCGTGCCTGTACCTGCTGCACAGCCGCATCGCCCCGATCGGCGCACCGCTGCCCGGCGACGACGGCTCCGACCCGCACGCGTTCCACAGCGAGATCGTGTACGCGATCACCCCGTCGACGGAGAATTCCACCCTCGACTTCTGGGCCGTGGCCCGCGACTTCGCGGTCGGCGACGACGCCGTCACGACGTTCCTGGCCGAGAACAACCGGACCGTCGTGATGCAGGACGTCGTGGCGCTGAACATCCTGCAGAAGGCGCTCGACACGGAAAAGGACGGCTACCAGGAGCTGTCGATCAACATCGACGCCGGCGGCCTCGGCGCACGCCGGATCCTGAAGAAGCTGGTCGACGCGCCGCAGGCCGTGACCGCCGCGGCGGTGGGCTGAGCCGTGGAACCGACCAGGATGCTCCGCGGCGCCAACGTGATGCGCATCGTCTGGCTTCCGGGCTCGGACCTGCTCGAGGGCGAGTGCCACTGCGGCGCGCGCCACGTCGCGGAAGAACCCGCCGCCCTCTGGGAGTGGTTGCTCGCCCACCCCGAGGGACACCATCCCGCCGATCCGCCGGTGCCCGCCACGACGCTGCCCGCGGCGCCGGAATCCGCTCCCGTTCCCGTCTGACCCGGAGAAACCGCCATGCCTATCCCACCCGAACCCGTGCTCGAGCTGGAGCTGACCACCAAGACCACCGGCGCCGACGGCGTCGTCGTCCTGGAGTTCCGCGACCCTTCCGGCGCCGACCTGCCCGCGTGGACGCCGGGTGCACACATCGATCTGGTGCTGACGCCGGAGCTCACCCGCCAGTACTCGCTGTGCGGCGACCCGGCCGAGACCGGGACGTGGCGCGTCGCCGTGCTGCGGGAGGCGATGGGGCGCGGCGGTTCGCAGTTCGTGCACGACAAGCTGAGCGAGGGCGACCGCGTCACGGTCCGGGGACCGCGCAACCATTTCGAGCTCGAGCCGTCACCGCGGTACGTGTTCGTCGCGGGCGGCATCGGGATCACGCCGATCCTCACCATGGCGCACGCCGCGGAGAACGCCGGCGCCGACTGGACCCTCGTCTACGGCGGACGCAGCCGCAGTTCGATGGCGTTCGCCGACGCACTCGCCGAGCGGTTCGGAGACCGGGTGGTGGTGCACCCCGAGGACGAGCACGGCCTCATCGACCTACCGGGGCTGCTCGGCGACGTTCGGGAGAACACCCTCGTCTACTGCTGCGGGCCGGCGCCGCTGCTCGACGCCGTCACCGGTCACTGCGACAGCTGGCCGTCCGGCGCGCTGCACATCGAGCGCTTCGCGGCCAAGGATCTCGAGGAACCGGTTCGGGCCGAGGGGTTCGAGGTGGAGCTGACACTGAGCGGCAAGACCGTGACGGTTGCACCCGAGCAGTCGATCCTGCAGGCCGTCACCGCCGCCGGCGTCCAGGTCCTGTCGTCCTGCGAGGAAGGGACCTGCGGAACCTGCGAGACGGCCGTGCTCGGCGGTACTGTCGATCACCGGGATTCCCTGCTCACAGCGGACGAGCAGGCTGCCAACGACACCATGATGATCTGCGTCTCGCGTGCGAGCTGTCCACGCCTGACGCTGGAACTGTGAGACGGAGAACGAGCAATGGCGATCACCGGATCGGTGACCATTCGCTCGTTGCGGCTCCTCGAGCTCTTCACCCCGTCCACACCGCGGCTGACCCTCAGCGATCTGTCGCGGAAGTCCGGATATCCGCTGAGCACCGTGCACCGGCTGACCAGCGACCTCATCGAATGGGGCGCCCTCGAACGTGACAGCAGCGGCCGCTTCACGGTCGGGCTCAAGCTGTGGGAGATCGCGTCGCTCGCCCCGCGCGGCACGATGCTGCGCGAGCTGGCGATGCCGGTGATGGAGGACCTGTCCCAGATCACGCGGGAGAACGTCCAGCTCGGCATCGCCGAGGGCACCGAGGTCGTGTTCGTCGAACGCATCGCCGGACAGAAGGCCGTGCCCGTCCAGACCCGCGTCGGTGGCAGGTTCCCGCTGACGGCGTCCGGCATCGGCCTTGCCCTGCTCGCGTACATGCCCGCCGACGTGCAGGAGCAGGTGCTGAGCGGGCCGATCGAGAAGTTCACCGAGCGGACCGTCACCGACCCCGTCGTCCTGCGGCGGACGCTCGCCGAGATCCGCCGATCCGAGGTCGCGATCAGTGATCGTCAGGTGACCATGGACGCGGTCTCCGTTGCGGCACCGATCTTCGAGCGTCCCGGAGCGGCGGTCGCGGCCGTGTCGCTGGTGGTGTCGGCGGAAAATGCGTCGCTGAACGCACTGGTCCCGCTGGTGCGTGCGGCCGGCCGGACGATCAGCCGCGCGCTGCGCCCTCGTCAGCCGTCGTAGCCGGCCGGGTGCGACGCTCCCAGGCCCCCGGATCGGACGTCAGCGTGGTGAGGAAACCCGGCAGCTGCCCGTTCGCCACGTCCGCGAGGCTCACGTTTTCGAGGACGGCCCGCAGGTTCACCCGCACGGCGATCCACACGTCCTGCAGTTTGGCGGCCGGCCCGCAGTAGTCGACGTCCTCGGGGCGCTCCCCCCGCACCGACGCGAGCGGACCCTCGACGGTCCGGATGACGTCGGCGATCGTGATGTCCTCGGCGGGTCGGGCCAGCCAGTAGCCGCCGTCGGGTCCGCGTCTGCTGTTGACCAGTCCCCCGCGCCGAAGGTCGGCGAGGACGGCCTCGAGGAACTTGTGCGGAATGGTCTGCGACTGTGCCAGGAACTCGGCCTTGGACGGGGACGGCCCGGCAGCGGCCAGTTCGATCAGCGTCCGCACGGCGTAGTCCACCTTTGCGGTGATGTGCACACCGAATTCCTACCATCCAAGTATGAAAACGGGCAACTCACGCTTCGCCGCGCGAACCCAGAATCTCCAGGTAGTGCGGGTTGTACATGACGCCGAGGATGTTGCCGAACGGGTCCACGACCGAGGCGGTGACGAATCCCGACTCACGTTCGGTGCGCGGCTCATGCTCTTTCGCCCCCATCGACAGCAGCTTCTCGACGGCGGCGGTCACGTCGTCGACGTGCCAGAACACCACCACGCCGGACGGGCTGTCCGCTGCTGCGTGCGGTGCGTATCGACGGTCGATGATGCCGAGCTCGTGCTGGTAGTCCCCGATCCGGTATTCGATGTACGCCGGGTTCTCGGAGTCGGGGCGTTCGAAGTAGGGGGCGATACCGAGCAGAGCGCTGTACCAATCGCGGGCCGCCGCGATGTCGTCGGCGAAGAGGCTGACGGTGGTGAGTCCTCGCAACATGATGAATCCCTTCGACTGATCCGGTTCTTGCTGACGGAATTCATTCTCCGCGGCAAAGTGCGCATCCAATGAGCACTTTGTTTGCCTCTTCAGACCGGGGCGAATAGTGATGCGTGTCACTCCGAGGTACATTGAACTGGACGATCGTCTTGTGTGGAGGAAGCAGCATGTGGGAGACCGTGACGTCGGCGTGGAATTCGGCGCTGCTGACGCCCCTGCACGAGCCGGTGACGCTGGCCATCCCGGCGTTCGTGCTGTTCCTCGCCATCGAATGGTTCGCAGCCCGGCACCTCGAGGACGCGACATTCGACCCCGACGGACGGTCCCGCCCGGTGCGCGGCGGTTACGAGCGCCGCGACGCGCGGGCGAGCGTGTCGATGGGCGCCGTGTCCATCCTGACGACCACGTTCTGGAAGCTACTGGCCCTGATCGGGTACTCCGCCATCTGGGTGTACCTCGCGCCGTGGCACCTACCCGCGGACGCCTGGTACACCTGGGTGATCCTCATCCTCGGCGTCGACGCGCTGTTCTACGCGTATCACCGGATGGCGCACCGCATCCGCCTGATCTGGGCCACCCACCAGGCGCACCATTCGAGTGAGTACTTCAACTTCTCCACCGCGCTCCGCCAGAAGTGGAACAACAGCGCCGAAATCCTGATGTGGATTCCGTTGCCGCTGATCGGCATTCCGCCGTGGATGGTGCTCATCGGATTTTCCGTGAACCTCGTCTACCAATTCTTCGTCCACACCGAGCGCATCGACACGCTGCCCCGGCCCGTCGAGTTCGTGTTCAACACCCCCTCGCACCACCGCGTTCACCACGGCTGCGACCCCAAATACCTCGACCGCAACTACGCAGGCATCCTCATCGTGTGGGACCGGATGTTCGGCACGTTCCAACCCGAAACCCACCGCCCCACCTACGGACTCACCACACCGGTGGGCACCTACAACATCTGGAAGCTGCAGACCCGCGAATACGGTGCCATCGTCCGGGACTGGCGCCGGGCGTCCTCGTGGCGCGACAAGCTGGGCTACGTGTTCGGGCCGCCCGGGTGGGCGCCGTCAGGAACGCGCGAAGCTGACCAGGAAGTCGACCGTGCCGTTGCCGTCCACGGTCACGAAGCCCAGTGACGGCGGCGTCACACCGAAGTCCGTCCAGGTGACCGGGATGCTGCCCGAGGCGATGAGGTCGTCGCCGGAACGCAGCACGTCGATGTCGACGGTCACCGGACGCGACTGCCCCTTGAGGGTCAGCGTTCCCTGGGCCGTGACCGTTCCCACGGAACCGTCCGCAGGCAGCCCCGACAGATCGACCGGGGAATCGACGGTGAACGTGGCGGTCGGGAACGTGCCCGTGTCCATGACGTTGCCGCGGAACTGGTTGTCGCGGCGGGACTGATCGGTCGCGATGGTCGCCACCTGCACGGTCACCTCGCCCGCGGTGAGTTTCTCACCCTCGACGGTCGCGTTGCCCGTCACGTCGCCCGTCGACCCGACCACCGTGACGCTCGCGCCGTTGAGGATCTCGTGGACGGTGTACCCCGCGGCCGTCTGATTGGAACCCTGCCCCGGCGTGACGGTCCACTCCCCGTCGACCACTCCGGTGGCCGCCTCCGCGCCCTCGGTCGACACCGAGGCCGCCGGTGCGTCGTCCTCTGCGATGAATTGGCCGTAGAACCACGGGCCCACCAGCACCGCGATCACGACGATGACGACTGCGCCGACCAACCACCACAGCTTTTTCATGAGATCAGGCTAGTTGCAGCTTCAATGGATGTCACTCGGTACGACCTGGGAGAGGGCTGTGAACGTCGGTCACGGGACGATGGAATCGATGTAGCCGCCATCGACCCGCACCGCGGCGCCGGTGGTCGCCGACGCCTGCGCCGAACTGAGGTACACGACCATGTTCGCGATCTCCTCCGGCTCGATGAGGCGCTGCAGCAACGACTGCGGCCGGTACTTCCTCATGAACTCGCGCTGCGCCTCGTCCCACGGCAGGTCCGTGTCGACCAGGCTGTAGACGAAATCCTCCACACCGCCGGTGTGGGTGGGGCCGGCCAGCACCGAATTGACCGTGACCCCCGTCCCCGCCGCCTCTTTCGCGAAGCCCCGCGAGACCGCCAGCAGCGCCGTCTTCGACATCCCGTAGTGGATCATCTCGGCGGGAATGACGATCGCGGAGTCACTGGCGATGTCGAGGACCCGGCCCCAGGACCGTTCGACCATGCCGGGCAGGACCAGGCGGGTCAGCCGGATCGCCGACAGCACGTTCACCTCGAAGTAACGCCGCCACTCGGCGTCGTCGATCTCCAGGGCCGGCTGGGAGCCGAAGATCCCGAGATTGTTGACGAGGATGTCGACACCCGGAACGATCTCCAGGACCCGCCGCGCGCCCTCGTCCGTCGTGACGTCGGCGGCCGCCGGAACGAATTCGCCGTCCGGGACCTCGGCCCGCAGTCGTTCGATCGCCTCGCCCACGGATTTCTCGGTGCGGCCGTTGATCGCCACCCGCGCGCCGGAGCGGGCGAGGCCCGCTGCGATCGCGGCGCCGATGCCCTGCGTCGATCCGGTGACCAGCGCCGTTCTGCCCGTCGAGTCGATGCGCATGTCGCCTGCCCCTTCCCTCCAGGACACGCTAACGAATATCCCCGGCCCGGATACACAAAAAAGCTCCCCACCTGCGTGTGCAGGTGGGGAGCCTTGGCGGTGGCGGAGGGATTTGAACCCTCGGACGGGGGTTACCCGTCACACGCTTTCGAGGCGTGCTCCTTAGGCCGCTCGGACACGCCACCGCCGGTGACTTTACCGGATGTGACGCCCGAGCCCGAAATCGCCAGGTGAAGCCGTTTAACTCAGCTTGTCCTTGAGGTTCTTGGCGGCGTCCTTGACCTTCTCGCCGGCATCCTTCACCGCCGAGGACGCCTGGTCGGCCTTGCCCTCGTCGCGCAGGTCCGGATCGCCAGTGGCTTTGCCGGTGGCTTCCTTCGCCTGGCCCTTGAGGTCTTCCGCCTTGTTCGAAGCTTTGTCTGCGATTCCCACGAGATACCTCCGTGAATCCGATTTCGAACCCGGGGACGGGTCCGGCGGCGCCTCGTCGGCGCCTGTCTCCAGAGAAGCACGGGTCATGCGGACCCGGCCACATAGTGTCGAGTACCCCACGAAAGAGTTTGAAACCGGTCAGCGCCGTTCACGAAAGAAGTCTTCGAGGATGCCGGCGCATTCGTCCTCGAGAACACCGCCCCTGACCTGCGGTCGGTGGGTGAGACGGCGGTCGCGGACCACATCCCACAGTGAGCCGACCGCACCGGTTTTCGGCTCCCATGCCCCGAACACCACCCGGGAGATCCGGGCCAGCACGAGCGCACCCGCGCACATGGTGCACGGCTCCAGCGTCACCGCGAGCGTCGCCCCCTCGAGGCGCCACCCGTCGCCGTACACCCGCGCTGCGGCCCGCAACGCGATGATCTCCGCGTGCGCCGTCGGATCCGACATCGCCTCCCGCGAGTTCACGGCCCGCGACACCTCCACACCGTCGGCGTCGAACACCACCGCACCCACGGGCACGTCGGCGTCGGTGGCGGCCCGGGCCGCCTCGATCGCCGCGCGGATCATCCGCTCGTCGTCCTGAAGAGTCACGGCGCGTGGAACTACCGGGGAAGCTTGTCGAGAACCCCGGCCAGCTCCGTGGTGAACCCGAGCCGCTGCGCGATCATCCCGAGCTGCTCGTCGGGATACAGGTCCGTCTCGGACGTGATGACAGCCAGAACGGGTTCGGGCAGACCGAGGTCGGCGAGCAGCGACAGGTCGCCTTCCTCCCACGGCTCGATGTCGTCGAGTTCGTCCGGGTCGATGTCCGGGACCTCGACGTTGAGCGCCTCGAGGACGTCGGCGGCGATGTCGTAGTCGATGGCCGCGGTGGCGTCGGACAGCAGCAGACGCGTTCCCGACGGCGCAGGCCGGAGCACGACGAAGAATTCGTCGTCCACGTCCAGCAGACCGAAGAACGCGCCCGCGCTACGGAGGGCCCGAAGCTCCTCCTCCGCGACGCTGAGACTGGTCAGAGCAGCCGAAGTGAGGGCCTTGACCTTCCACCGGCCGTCCTCGTGTACTACCGCGACACCGAAGCCCTCCAGATCCTCTGCCCGATCCGAGGAGGCGCTGTTGTTTTCCGCGCGCTGTGCACCCATGAGCGCAACGGTAGCCCGCGGGGTGCCGGTAAATGAAGTCCGCACTCGAATGTGCCAACCTGTTCGGGTGTCTGATACCCCTTCCGCACCTCCGGTGTGCGTGCTCGGCCTGGGCTTGATCGGCGGTTCACTGCTGCGTGCGGCGGTCCGGGCCGGCCGCGAAGCGTGGGGTCACAACCGATCCGCGCCGTCCGTCGACGCCGCCCGGGCGGACGGTTTCGACGCCGACACCGATCTGGTCGCGGTGCTCCAGCGCGCGTCGGCCGAGTCGGCGCTGATCGTGATCGCGGTCCCCGTGCCCGCCGTCGCCGCCACCCTCACCGCGATCGCCCTGTACGCCCCGAACTGCTCGATCACCGACGTCGTCAGCGTCAAGGCGGAGGTCGCGGCGGCGGCAGCCCGTCAGGGACTCGCCGACCGCTACGTGGGCGGTCACCCGATGGCGGGAACGTCGGCGTCCGGGTGGAGCGTCGGCAGCGCCGACCTGTTCCGGGAAGCCGTATGGGTGGTCGGCACCGACGACGGCGTCGACCCCGCCATCTGGACACAGGTCGCGCAACTCGCGTTGGACTGCGGTTCCGTCGTCGTACCCGCCGAGTCCGCCGAACACGACCGGGCGGTCGCACGCATCTCGCACCTGCCGCACCTACTGGCCGAAACCCTCGCGATCACCGGTGCCCGCGGCGGACCGCTCGCCCTGGGTCTGGCGGCCGGCTCGTTCCGCGACGGCACCCGCGTGGCCGGCAGCGCTCCCGGACTCGTCCGGGCCATGTGCGAAGGCAACCGGGACGCCCTGCTGATCGCCCTGGACGAGGCGCTGGTACTGCTGCAGGACGCGCGGACCGAACTGGCGGAACAGTCGTCGACGGCGACGCTCGTCGAGGCCGGCCACACCGCTCGCCTGACGTACGACAACCAGGAGACGTGGGAGATCACCGGCATCGTTCCCGGCCGCGAAGGCTGGATCGACGACATGCGTGATGCGGGTCGGCGGGGAGGGCGGCTCCGCCGCCTGTGAGCCTTTCTGGTTGCCGGAGCTACCAAAAAGGCGCACGGGCGGCTGCGCCGCCTAGATCCGTTCGGCCAGGCCCGGGTAGTCGATGATGAACCCGTCGCGGTCGACGGTCACCGAGGAACTCGACACCGGCGACAGCACGTGGATGCCGTCCGGACCGCTGCTGTAGGTGAGGATCGCGCCCTCGACCCGCAGGTCCAGGAGGTTCACGTAGACGACGGGGACCTCGACGTCCTCGGATCCGAGGTGCAGTCCGTACCGCCGGATGGGCAGGGCGTTGAAGAACGGGCTGAGCACCATGTCGACGTCGAGGGCGCCGTCGAACGTGGACCGCTGGTGGTTGGCGCCGTGCTCCACCATCCACGTGCCCTCTTCGTCGCGGCTGATCGACATCTGCCGTTCACCGGCCGCGACGGACGTCCGCAGCGACAGCCGGCGGGTGACGCCGCTTTCGTCGGTGACGAGGTCGTAGGACGCGCTGAACGCCGGATGCTCGGGGCACTCGCCGCCGATGATCCGGCCTGCTGCCTTGATGCGGTCGCCGTTGAGCTGGACGCGCACCGATTCCATTCGGGGTGCGTTGTCCGCCCGCCACGTCAGTACTGCGGGCCAGGTCGAGGCACCGGAGGCTTGGATGCTCACCTGTCTACGGTAAGCGACGACGGCTCCCGGGGTGGCAACGGGCCGAGTTTCGTTGCAGCAGAGTTGTCGAGAGCCAATGCCCGGGCTCGTTCCGTGACCGCGATGCGCGACGAGAAGACGACGAGGGCGCCGAGTCCGACCGCCACGTTCAGCAATGCCCCGAACTCCTGGGCGACGAAGTCGAACACCTCGGTGAGCAACACCGTGACCAGGGCCGCGGCCCGCAGGAACTGCAACGGCCACAGCTTCCCGTTCCGCAGTCGCACGATCGCCGACCAGCACAGGACGAACGCGATCGCGGACCCGGTGAGCTGGCCGACCGTCGTGATGTCCGTTCCTTCGTCGCCGCGGAGGTCCTCGTCGAGCGTGACCACGGCGCTGAGCAGTCCCAGGGTGGAGAACAGGGTGAGGAGTACGGCCGCGGTCCACAGCATGCCGGGCCCCTTGGCGAAGGCGGGGGTAGCGCGCCGGGCCAGCTCCCGGGCCGTGGGCACGGTCCGGCCGTTCCGGTCCGGGCAGTGGGCGAGCAGATCCCGAACCGATGTCAGCGTCGCCTCGTCCGCGCCGGCGGCGGCCGCCCGGCGCAGTTGCGCCAGCGCCTGCTCCCGGCGCACGTGGTCCAGACCACGGTCCAGGCCGCCGAGCGCGATGGCGGCGGCGTTGGCGACGTCCTCCGTCGGGGTCGGCGGCCGGACGTCGTGCAGCGACCGGTTGACCAGCAGCAACACGACGACCACCACGTACATGATCGCGACGGACGGCCGGTAGAAGTAGTCGTTGGTCTTGGTGACGAACTTGCCGATCTCGTCGAGGAACAACCCGAACCCGATGCCGCCGATCACCACGCCCAGGACGCGCGGTTTCATCCCGAGGAACGAGAACACGGTCACCAGAGCCACGACCATGCCGAGCCCGCCCCACAGGACGTGCGCGATGTGCAGCGACGAACCCCCGACCTGCGGGTAGCCGGTGAGGTGCAGGTAGGCGCGGGTGAGCAGGATCGTGACGATCCCGATGATGACGAACGCTTCGACGAGGCCGCTGCCCTGGGCGTCGCGCAGGAGGTGCGACCGGTTCCGGAAACCCGAGATCCGGAAACCCGAGATCATGGCGCCTCCCTGTGCTCCCACCTACACGAAGTCTATGTGGCTTCGCCACCCGTGAGTACTTATTAACCCCCCGCGGTTAACAAGTACTCACGGGTCGTTGGTCAAAGCAGGCACAGTTCTCGAGTAACGTTCTCGGGTGACTGGTTCGTGAGGAAGGGTGCCGTGACGTCAACCGGGAGCATGGTGGGCCTGTTCGCCGGTATCGGCGGGCTCGAGTTGGGTCTGAGAGAGCACGGCTGGAACACCGAACTGCTCTGTGAGATCGACCCGGGCGCCCAGGCGGTTCTGCGTACCCGATTCACGGACGTCCCTGTGCATTCCGACGTCACCAAGCTGCGTTCCCTCCCCCAGGACATCGAACTCGTCGCCGCCGGGTTCCCGTGCCAGGACCTCTCGCAGGCGGGCCGGACCGCCGGTATCACGGGTTCGCGTTCCGGCCTCGTCGACGAGGTGTTCCGGTTGGTGAAGCGGAAGAAGGGTCCGCGCTGGCTCCTGATCGAGAACGTGCCGTTCATGCTGCAGCTGGGGCGCGGGGCGGCTATGAGGCATATCACGGACGCCCTCGAGGACCTCGGTTACACGTGGGCGTACCGGGTGGTCGATGCGCGCGCGTTCGGGCTCCCTCAGCGCCGCCAGCGGGTCCTGATGCTCGCCTCGCGCACCGAGGACCCCCGCGCGGTGCTGTTCGGTGAGGACGCCGGGGAACGCCCCGTCGACGACCATGCCGACTTCCCGTGCGGTTTCTATTGGACCGAGGGCACCCGCGGTCTCGGGTGGGCGGTCAACGCGGTCCCCACGCTGAAGGGCGGTTCGTCCGTCGGTATCGCGAGCCCGCCCGCCGTGCGACTGCCGTCGGGCGAGATCGTGACGCCCGGGCTCGTGGACGCCGAACGCCTGCAGGGCTTCGACCCCGACTGGACGGCGCCCGCCGCGCTGGTCCCCGGGTTGCGGAACAGTCATCGGTGGAAGCTCGTCGGCAACGCGGTGAGTGTGCGGATGGCGTCGTGGGTCGGTCGGCGTCTGCTTGAGCCGGCGGACTACGAGCGGGGTATCGAGACGCCGATGAAGCCCGGCGACGCGTGGCCGGTGGCAGCGTGGGGTAGCAATCGTCAGGCGTTCCGGGTGCACACCTCGACGTGGCCGGTGCAGGAGCCGTACGAGGATCTCAGCGGATTCCTGGAGGACACCCGGCTGCTGTCGGCCCGCGCGACCGCCGGCTTCCTGAAGCGGGCGCGGATGGGCAATCTGCGTTTCGTTCCCGGGTTCATCGACGACGTCGAGAGCCACCTCGACCGTATGGGCGGCTTCCCCGAGGCCGCCGCGTAGCGGACGGACCCGCGATGCCCGCCACCGATCCCGCGACCAGCGCCCGGATGCGGGCGCAGCGGCGTCGCGACACCGCACCCGAACTCGCACTCCGCAGGGAACTGCACCGGCGCGGGGTCCGGTACTACGTGGACCGCGCGCCGATGAAGGGCGTCCGGCGGCGCGCCGACCTGGTGTTTCCGCGACGGAAGGTGGCCGTGTACGTGGACGGGTGCTTCTGGCACAGCTGCCCGCAGCACGCCACGTTCCCGAAGAACAACGCGCAGTGGTGGGCCGAGAAACTCGCCGGGAACGTCACCCGCGATCGTGACACCGACACGAGGCTGACCGACGCCGGGTGGACGGTGGTGCGGATCTGGGAACACGAGAATCCGGTGGTCGCGGCGAACAGGGTCCAAGAAGCCCTGGACGACGCGTGACCCCCACTTCGCCGGCGGTGGCAGGTCGAGGTGTTGGATTTTCCACCCCTAGGGGTCTGGTCGCCGACGACGGATCGGTGCAGGATGGTCTCAACAGCAACCATTCGGACCCCCTTCGGAGGAGCATGATGATCCGCCGAATCGTCGCGGCGGCCTCCATTGCCTTTGCAGCAGCGGCCGTCCCACTCGTCGGTCCGGCACCCTTTGCGGTGGCTGCACCAGGCGACACCTACATCAGCAATCCCCCAGCCAACCCGACGGACCAGAGTTTCTGCGACGATCAGGCCGCCCTCGCGAACAACCTTGCCTCCAAGGGCGACTA
Organism: Rhodococcus sp. IEGM 1307; assembly: GCF_030056915.1. Taxonomy (NCBI): domain Bacteria; kingdom Bacillati; phylum Actinomycetota; class Actinomycetes; order Mycobacteriales; family Nocardiaceae; genus Rhodococcus; species Rhodococcus sp. IEGM 1307. The sequence continues at coordinate 205,576 of NZ_JASHKW010000007.1, read as the reverse complement.
CGCGCGAGCCGACGGGGTCGTGTCGGCGGCGAACATGAGCGGTTGCCGCATCTACACGTTCTCCAGCCCGTAATCGGTTGCCGCTCCGGCAACGGGATTCCCTGTTCGGCGGGCCCGGCGGCCACAGTGGGAGCATGACCCACGAGCAGGCACCGGACATGACCGATTTCTTCAGCCAGGAGTTCTGGGACGAGCGCTATCGCTCGACGACCGCGGTGTGGAGCGGCAACCCCAACCCGCACCTCGTCGAGCAGGTCGCGGATGTAGCCCCGGGCAGCGCCCTGGACGTGGGCAGCGGCGAGGGCGCGGACGCGATCTGGCTGGCGGCCCGCGGATGGAACGTCACCGGAGTGGACGTGTCCACGGTGGCGTTGGAACGTGCCGCCGACCGGGCCGCCGCAGCCGGCGCCGACATCGCGGACCGGACGACGTGGGAGCAGGCCGACATCCTGGAGTGGGAGCCGCCGACCCACCGATTCGACCTGGTGTCGGCACATTTCATGCACCTGCCTGGGCCTGCCCGCGAGACCCTGCACCGTCGCCTCGCCGGAGCGGTCCGACGAGGCGGGCGACTTCTCGTCGTCGGACATCACCCTTCCGATCTGGAGACGTCCGTCGGGCGGCCCAATGTTCCCGACATGCTGTTCGCACCGGAACAGGTCGCTTCGGTACTGGACCCCGCGGAGTGGGACATCCTGGTGTCGGCGGCACCCTCGCGTGAGGCGCACGACCCCGAGGGCCAACCCGTCACCGTTCACGACACCGTTCTGCACGCAGTTCGCCGGGCCTGACGACGGTCTACTGTGTGGGCACGATCTGTTCCGAGTGCCGAGACGAGGACGCCGTGGCCGACTTGTTCGTGAAAGCCCTTCAGCTGCATCAGTTCGTCTACGAACGCAGCGGCGGATGGGTGGGGCATCGGTTGCTGTTCGGGATGCCGACCCTGCTGCTGCACAGTGTCGGCCGGAAGTCCGGGCAACCGCGCACGTCCGCGTTGACGTACGGCCGCGACGGCGCGCGCTTTCTGGTCGTCGCGTCGAAGGGCGGTGCGCCCACGTCGCCCGCGTGGATGCACAACGTGCTGGCCGCGCCGACCTGCGAGATCCAGGTAGGCCGCGACCACATCACCGTGGCGGCGCGGAAGGTTCTGCCGGGCGACCCGGATTACGACCGGATGTGGGCGACGATGAACGCGATCAACCACGGCCGGTACAGCGACTATCAGAAGAAGACGGATCGGCCGATCCCCGTCATCGCGCTCACCCCGACCCGCTGAGGCCTCAGCGGAACTCGTCGACGTGCGCCGACGCCCACTGCGCGAACGCGGTGGCGGGGCGTCCGGTGAGTTGTTCGACGAGCCGGTTCGCCTGCTGGGGAGCGTCGACCAGGCTCGCCATCCCTTCCAGGTACCAGCGTGCGTACTCCCCCATCGCCGGCGTCAGGACGTCGACGGCCTCGTCCAGCGACACCTGCCGGTACTCGATGTTTCGGCCGAGGGCGGCGCCGAGTTGTCGGACGATCTCGGCGCGGGTGATCGTCTCGGGGCCGGTGAGTTCGTACGACGCGCCGACGTGCCCGGACTCGAGGAGAGCGACGGCCGCGACCTCGGCGATGTCGTTCATGGCGATCGGCGCGTTCGCCGCCGTCGGGTACGGCTCACGCACGGTGTCTCCTGCGGCGATCTGCGGTGCCAGGATTCCCGCGTTTTCCATGAACTCGCCGGGCCACAGGTGCGTCCACTCGATGCCGGACGCCTCGACGGCCCGTGCGACGTCACCCCAATGGCCGTCGTGAGGACCGGACAGGTCGACGACGTGCCGGACCCCGGCCTGCTTCGCCAGGGCGAGCGCGTCCGGGGCGGTGTCGGGAGTCGGTGCGAGGTAGAGGGAATCGACGCCCTCGAACGCCGCGGGCAGGCTGTCGAGTCTGCGGAGGTATCCCTCGACGACGGTGACCGAGCCCGGAAGTTGCGCCTTGTCAGGATGATTCGTGAGGGCCCGGACGTCCGTCGCACCCCGCGCGAGCAGGTGGTCGACGAGCATTCTGCCGATGTTCCCGGTTGCCCCCGTCACGAGAATCGTCATGCCCAGCACGCTACCGCCGCGGGAGGGCATGTGAGTGGCAAAGTGTGCTCGCGCACGCTTTGCCACTCACATGGGGTCAGCTGGTCGGCGGGGCGGAGGTCGAGGACGTCGCCGGGGCCTCCGAGGGCGTCGGCGTGACCGGGGTCGACGCGTCCGGATTCTGCACTCCGGCGCTGAGCTTGTAGATGTGTTCCGGCGAGATGATCTCCGTGACGGCCCCCGCCAGCGCGGTGCTCGGTTCGCTGCCCTGGTAGGGGACGTCGGTGTTGATCATGATCGCGAGGGTGGTCTCCTGCTCCGGAAGGTAGACGCAGACCGTCTGATACCCGGGGAGGCTGCCGTTGTGCCCGATCCAGCCGGCGACGTCGAAGATGCCCAGCCCGTAGCCGACGTCTGGTGCCAGACCCGGCGCGTTGACCGTCTCGAGCCGTTGCGCCTGTGTGGCCGGTTGCAGCAGTGTGCCGGTGGCCAGCGCGGGCGCCCAGATGTGCAGGTCGTCGAGGGTCGAGATCATCGCGCCCGCCGCCCATCCCCAGGACGGATTCCAGTCGGTGGCCACGGCTTCCTTGTCGTCCAAGGTCTGCTCGGTGTAGCCCTGCGCGTGCGGTTCGGGGAACGCGTTGGTGGTCGGGAAGCTCGTGTCCGCCATCTTCAGCGGCTGAACGATCTTCTGCGTCACGTACTCCGGGAGCGGCAGCCCGCTGACCTTCTCGATGACAAGTCCCAGCAGGGTCGTGTTCGTGTTGGAGTATTCGAATCCCTGCCCGGGTGGGAACGTCGCGGGTTGCGCAAACGCGTACCCCAGCAGTTGCTGCGGGGTGAACGCGGCCTGCGGGTCGCTGAGCAACGCCTTCTGGAAGTCCTCGTTCGCCGAGTAGTTCGCCAGCCCGCTCTGCATCCGGGCAAGCTGGCGCAGCGTGATCTGATCACCCAGCGGCACGCCCTCCACGTACTTCGAGATGGGGTCGTCGAGCGCAACCTTGTCTTCGTCGACCAGCTGCAACAGACCCGTGACCGTGAACGTCTTTGTCACACTGCCGATTCGGTGGAAGAAATCGGTCTCCATCGGCGCGCCCGTCGTCTTGTCGGCGACGCCGAACGCCTTCACGTAGTCGCCATCGGGCCCCCACACGCCCACAATCGCGCCGGGAATCGACGCCATCGACATCGTCTTCTCGATCGCCTCGTCGAGTCGGTCCGCGACACCGGGGTCGATCTGCGCGTCGGCCCCGGCGTTCGGTGATCCCGTCTGCGTCGTCGTGGAGGTAGCGGAGGTGCCCGTGGAGGAGGAGTCGTCGGAGCACGCCGCGGGCACTATCAGCAGCAGGGCCGCTGCAGCCGCCGCGAGGCCTCGTCGCCGATTCGTCCTGGTCACGACCTGAGCTGTCATCGTGCGTCCCGTCGTCGAGGTGCCCCTCCCGGGAACTTACTCCGCGACCGCCGGGTGAATGTACCTTTCGGCGCTTCTGAGGCGACCGGCGATACATTCGCCCTACTGTGCTCTGTCGGTCGCGTATTCGGCCAGCAGCCGCTTCTCCTTCTCCCGGTGCGGGTAGAAGAAGAACACCACCACGGCCCCGGCGCACACCACCAGGATCGCGGCGAGGTACGCCCGATCGTCGCCGTCGAGGAAGGCGTTGCGGGCGGCCGCGATGATCTGCTCGGCGTACTGCGGATAACGTTCCGCGAGCACTTCGGCGCTGGAATACGACTTCGTGAGCGCCGCTTGGGTTTCCGGGGTGATCTGGCTCGAGTCCGGCGACGAGGCGATCGTGGCCGACAGCGACTTCGCGTAGCCGGCGGTGAGCACCGCTCCGAGGATCGACTGCATGATCGCGCCGCCGAGGTCGCGTTGCAGGTCGGAGGTGCCGGACGCCATGCCCGCCCGCGACACCGGCACCGAACCGGTGAGCGACCGCGACGCCGGGGTGCCGGCGAACCCGACCCCGATGCCCACGAACGCGTACGCGAGAGCCACCCACCAGAAGGTTGCGTCCTCGTCCCACCACACCAGCGCGACAACCAGTCCGAGGACGACGAACAGGTAGCCGAGCAGCAGTGTGAACCGGGCGCCGTGCGATTCGACGAGTTTCGCGGAGCGGGGTGCGACGACGACCATCGCGACGGCCGCCGGAATGATCGCCGATCCGGCGGCGAGCGTGGAGTACCCGAGCACGTTCTGGAGGAACTGCTGCCCGATGAACATCGCACCCATCAACGCGCCGAACACGATCACCCCGCCGACGGCGGCCACCCAGAACGTCGGTCGGGCGGCGACGTGCAGATCGAACAGTGGGTGCGCCGCCCGTCGTTGCTGCAGGAAGAACGCGGCTCCCGCGGCGAGTGCGATCAACCCGAGACCGACGGCGAGCGCCCCGGCACCGTCGACCGGCGCGAAGTTGATCGCGAGGATGAGGGCGGCGATGAAGACGACGGAGATGATGCCGCCGAGATTGTCGACGGGATCGGTCGTCTCGTTGACGTGGGCGGGCACCCACAGGATGGCGGCGACGAGGGCGAGAGCGGCGAGCGGAAGGGTCACGAGGAACACCGAGCCCCAATGGAAGTGCTCGAGCAGCGCGCCCGACACGATCGGCCCGAGCGAGGAGATCGCACCACCGAGCGCCGACCACAGTGCGATCGCCTTGGTCCGGGGCGGTCCCGACCACAGCGCGGTGATGATCGCGAGCGTGGTGGGGAACGCGAGCCCGGCGGAGACACCGCCGAGAACACGTGCGAGGAACAGTATTTCGAAGTTCCCGGCGAAGCCCGCGATCGCCGACGCCGGCAGCGACAGCGCCATGCCGAGCACCAGCATCTGTTTACGCCCGTAGCGGTCGCCGAGCGCCCCCAGATAGAGAACCGACGCGGCGAGCCCGAGGGAGTACGCCACGGCGACGAGGTTCAGCTGCGTCTGACTCGCGTCGAAAGCGCGGCCGATGTCTGGGAGCGCGACGTTCGCGACCGACAAATTCAGGTTGGCGACGGCGGCGACGAGGATCAGGGTCGCGAGGATCAGCGTCGCGCGGGCCGGCGCCTGCGTCGTCTCGGTTCGAGTCACTGTCTGCTCCCGGGGTTCTGGTCTCCTCGTGGACCCGCCGAATCGGCCGCCGGTTCGGGGCTCGACGCGAGCAGCGACGCGGCGAGCGGGAAGAGGAGGACGGTGATCGCGCCGGCCGCGACGAGCACGGAGGCGTTGGCGGACGTCATGTCACCGGAGTCGACGGCCACTCCGGTGACGGCCACGATCAGCGGCAGGCCGGTTCCCGCGTACAGCGCCAACTGGGTGCGTTCGCGGGCGGTGAAGGGTGGATCCGTGCCGTCGGCACCCCGGTCGAATCTCCCGGCGAAATAGACCGGGCCTGCCCGCACCAGCAGGATCAGCAGGACGAACGCGATGAGGACGCCGGGTTCGGACGCCACCGCGGCGACGTCGATGGCCATGCCGGACGTCACGAAGAAGATCGGGATCAGGAACCCGAACGCCAGGCCGTCGAGCTTCGTTTCGAGCGTTTCGTCGCCTTCGGGCGTGGCCCGCCGCAGGATGAACCCCGCCGCGAAGGCACCGAGGATCGTGTCGAGCCCGAACGACGCCGCGAGCACGGTGAGTGCGACGAGGAGCAGCATGGTCAGCCGCACCGTGGTCTGCGACGTCGTCTCCGATCCCGACCGGATGATCGCGGTGATCCGGGAACCCTCCCGCCGCACGCGGGCGGGGATGAACGCGACCAGCACCGCCGCGGCCGTGAACAGTCCGAGGACCACGATGGACGCCACGGACCCTCGGGAGCCGAGCAGAACCGCCATGGCGACGACGGGTCCGAGTTCGCCGAACGCGCCGTGATTGAGGATCGTCCGGCCCAGCCGGGTATCGAGGGCGCCCGCGTCACGAAGGATCGGGAGCAGCGTGCCGAGCGCCGTCGACGTCATGGCAATGGCTACCGCGGTTCCGGCGTCGACCACGTGGACGAGGCTCAGCAGCGACACCACCGCGAACGCCAGGGCCAGCGAGACCAGCCACGTCAGCAGGGCCCTCCTGCCGCCGCGACCGGTGATCTCGGCCGTGTCGATCTCGTACCCGGCCAGCAGGAAGAGCAGACCCAGCCCCAGGTCGCGCAGCAGCTCGATCTCGCTGCCCTCGACCGCAATGTCGAAGACGTGGGGACCGATGACGATCCCGGCGACCAGCAGAAGTACCACCTCGGGCACCAGCTTCCGGGGAAACAACCCGGCGAGCAGCGGGGCGATCACGGCGCATGCCACGATCCAGAACAGCGACGCTCCCACGGAAGGCATGCATCACCCCGTCTCTCGAACCGCCGGACACAGCACTGCGTTCGAGCCTCACAGAGCCCGGACGACGAGACATCATCCGTGAGGGATGAACGCCGCCGCGCCGCCGACATGCACCGGAATCGTCAGTAGAACTCGACGGTGTCGACGCGGTTGATCAGCTCCTCGCCGTCGAGGAACCGGGTGGCGTTGCGCGCGAACAGTTCCGCGATGAGGCGGTCCTCCGCGGGGTTCAACGCCGCGGTGTGCGGGCTGACCAGCACGTTCGGATGAGCCCACAGCGGACTGTCCGATGCCAGGGGCTCGGACGCGAACACGTCCAGCGCGGCGAACCCGACCCGCCCGTCCTCGATCGCGGCGGTCATGGCGACCTCGTCGACGACGGTGCCCCGGCCCACGCTCACCACCGTGACTCCGGGCTTGACCGCGCCGAATACCTTTGCGCTGACGAGGCCTTCGGTGGCGCTGGTTCCGGGAAGCGTCACGACGATGCCGTCGGCGTCCCCGACCACATCGGCCAGCCGGTCGGGGTGGACGATCTCGTCGACGCCCTCGACCGCGCTGTCGCGCCTGCTCGTTCCCACGACGGTGGCGCCGAGGGCCTTCAGCTTCAGTGCCGTCGCACGGCCGATGCTGCCCAGCCCGACGACGACGATGCGCTGCCCGGACACGGTTCCCATGGCCCAGCGGCCGCTCCACACCTTGTCGCGTTGCTGGGCGAGGAGACGCGGGAGGGTCTTGGCGCCGGCCAGCAGGCCGAAGACGGCGAACTCGGCCAACGGTTCCGCGTGCACACCGGCGGAGGTGCTGAATGCGATGCGGTCGAGTTGCTCGTCGGTGAGGCCGGCCGCCTTCACCTGGGCCCCGCCGCCGGCGGGCATCGTGTGCACCCAGCGGAGGTCGGGGTTGGCGCCTGCCGTCCTCGTCAGTGCCGCGGGATTCTCGTCGGGCACGCCGTACAGGGCGTGCGCCGAATCGACCAGGTCGTCGAAGGCCTTCTGCTGCTCCGCGGTCCGGGAGAACGACGGATCGCCGGAGTGATCACCCGGGAATCGGGAGGGCGGCAGCAGATCCTGCTCGCGGATGAAGTCGATGCGCGGTTCCGCCCGGGTGACGAGACTGATGAGCTCTTCGCTCACGGGGGTCGCGGCGACGACGCGGAGTCGCCCGTCGAGTGGCTTCGGGTCGTGTGCGCTCACAGCAGATTCCTCCGGTACGGGCCATCGCTGACCATATGTTCAGATCAAAAACTTTGCACTAATCATGTGATTCAGTCAACACTTTCAGTTATGTATGACAAATAGCCGTCCGCGCGGTATCGTCCTCGACACGCCAGTGACCTGGGTCACTACACCGACCTGTTTGTGACCGCGCTCGGCGTGGTCCCGTCCCACAACGGAGCAGAAGATGTCCCCAGAATCGAAGATTCAAGTAGGCGCAGACTCGAAGACGCCGGAAGGCAGCAGCAACTCCACCCGACCGGTGCGCGCCTCCGACGACCCGGAGTACGCCGCAAACCTCAAACGCGCGACGCTCGCCAGTTCCATCGGCAGCGCGCTCGAGTACTACGACTTCGCCCTGTACGGCCTGGCGTCGGCACTGATCTTCGGCCAGCTGTTCTTCCCCGCCATGGGTGCGTCGGCCGCGTTGATGGCCAGTTTCGGCACGTACGCCGTCGGCTTCCTCGCCCGGCCCGTCGGCGGCCTGTTCTTCGGCGCCCTCGGGGACCGCCTCGGACGCAAGGCCGTCCTGATGATCACGATCGCGATCATGGGCGGCGCGAGCACGCTGATCGGGGTCCTGCCGACCGGCGCGCAGGTGGGCATCTGGGCCCCGATCCTGCTGGTCGCGCTGCGACTGCTGCAGGGCTTCGGCGCGGGCGCCGAACAGGCCGGTGCCACCACGCTGATGGCGGAGTACTCGCCCACCGAGCGCCGCGGATTCTTCTCGGCACTCCCGTTCGTCGGAATCATGGTGGGCACCCTGATGGCGTCCGGGGTCTTCGCGATCCTCGGCCAGATCGATCGCGAACTCCTCCTCGCCTGGGTGTGGCGGGTGCCGTTCCTGGCGTCGGTCTTCCTCATCGCGGTCGCCGTGTTCATCCGGCTCCGCATGCAGGAGAGCCCCACGTTCGTCAAGCTGGAGAAGCAGGATCAGATCAGTGAGAGCCCGTTCCGGGAACTGATCGGCAGCTCGATGCCCAGCGTGCTCCGCGGCATCGGCCTGCGGATGGCCGAGAACGGCGGCTCGTACATCTTCCAGACCCTCGGCATCAGCTACGTCACGACCGTGGTGGGTGTCAGCAAGTCGATCGGACCGCTCGCCATCGCCTGCGGCGCCGCCATCGGCATGCTCGTCATACCGTTCTCGGGTGCGCTGTCGGACCGCTTCGGCCGGATGCGGGTGTACCGGTTCGGTGCGGCGCTGCAGCTCGTCCTCGCGGTCCCGTCGTGGTGGCTGCTCTCGCTCGGCAACCCGTACCTCGTGGTGGCGACGCTCGCGGTCAGCTACGGGATCGGTGTCAACGTGATGCTCGGCGCGCAGTGCGCGGCCCTGCCCGAACTGTTCGGAAATCGCCACCGCTACATCGGCGTCGCCGTCGCCCGGGAGACGAGCGCCATCCTCGCCGGCGGCATCGCCCCCTTCGTCGGCGCACTGCTGCTGTCGCTGCTGAACAACTCGTGGGTGCCGCTCGCGATCTACGTTCTGGTCCTCAGCGTCATCACGTTCGCCACCACGTTCGTGACACCCGAAACCCGTGGTCGCGACCTCGGGCTGGCCTGGGATGCGATGGCCGACCCGGTCCACGGACCGGATGTCGCGACCGCCGAGTCGAAGGCGCGGGTCGACGCATGAGGCTGGCCCGCATCGCCACCGACACGGGACCGCGGCCGGTGTGCCTGCGCGACGGTCGCTGGCACGAGGTGGCGGATCCGTACGCGGACACTCCGGCATTCACCGGACCCGCACACGACCTCGCCGGCGCACGGCTGCTCGCGCCCGCCGAACCGCGGGTCCTGCTCGGGATGGCCCACAACGGCGCACCCGGAGATCGCGACCTGTCGTTGCAGGCGTTCATGAAGTCGACCCGCACGGTGATCGGCCCCGACGATCCGATCGTCGTCGACGAAGGGCTGGGGCAGGTCAACGTGGAGGGCGAACTGGCCGTCGTCATCCGCCGCACGTGCCGCAGGCTTCGCCCGGAGGACGTCCCGTCCGCGATCCTCGGGTACACGATCGGCAACGACGTCACCGCCGTCGAGCAGATAGCGCTGGACGACAAGCTCACCCAGGCGAAGCACGGCGACGGTTTCACCCCGCTGGGACCGTGGATCGAGACGGATCTCGGCTCCGGGGACGTTCCGATCACCGTGCGTGTCAACGGCGTGACCGTGGCGGAGGCGTCCACGCGGCAGCTCGCGTGGAACGTGTCCGAGCAACTGGTCCATCTCACCCGGTATCTGACCCTCGGGCCGGGAGACGTCGTGCTCACGGGTTGCCCGTTCACGCTCGGCCCGGTCAAACCGGGTGACCGTGCCGAGATCACGCTCGACGGTATCGGCACGCTGGCCAACCCGGTGCGTGCGCTGTGAACCTCTTCGATCTGTCCGGGCGCATCGCCCTGGTCACCGGTTCGAGCCGGGGAATCGGCTACGCACTCGCGCGGGGCCTGGCCGAGGCGGGCGCCACGATCGTCCTCAACGGGGTGTCGGGTGAGCGTCTCGCACAGGCACGTGAGCGCCTCCGCGAGCAGTTCGGCGAGACACGCGTCCACGCGTACGCGTTCGACGTCACGGATCCCGAGCGGGTGACCGACGCTGTCGAACGGATCGAATCGGAGGTCGGGCCGATCGAGATTCTGGTGAACAACGCTGCGCTGCAACACCGTCAGCCGCTGCTCGACATCACCCTCGAGGACTGGAACAGGGTGCTCACCACCGACCTCACCAGCGCCTTCCTTGTCGGGCGGGCCGTCGCACGGTGCCAGATCGCCCGAGGGAGCGGCAAGATCATCAACGTCTGCTCGGTGCAGAGCGACCTGGCCCGGCCCACCATCGCGCCGTACACCGCCGCGAAGGGCGGACTGCGGAATCTGACCCGCGCGATGACGGCCGAATGGGCGGCGTCCGGGTTGCAGATCAACGGCCTCGCGCCCGGCTACATTCACACCGAGATGACGCAGGCCCTCGTCGACGACCCCGAGTTCGACGCGTGGCTCCGCGGCCGCGCGCCGGCAGGCCGGTGGGGCACCCCGGACGATCTCGTCGGTCCGGCGGTGTGGCTGGCGTCGGACGGTTCCCGGTACGTCAACGGTCAGGTGATCTTCATCGACGGCGGGATGACGTCGGTGGTGTGAGGATTTACCGGCCGACCGCGGTCGGCACTTCCCCGAAGGAGCGGCGGGTGTGCAGGACGAGTTCACGGAGCGCCGGACCAGCGAGACTCTTCCACACCAGCGCGAGCACGGCCGGGATGTCGACGTCGTCCAGTGCGACCGCCGTCAACCGCCCCCGGTAGTCCGTCGCCATCGACTCACTGAGGATCGCAACCCCCAGCCCGCGGATCGCGAGGTCGGCGACGGCGTCGGGCGCACTCGCCTGCAAGGCGATGTCGGGGCGGAGGCGGGCGGCCGCACACGCCTGGTCGAAGACCGTTCGGATCCCCGTTCCGGTCGGCATACATACGATCGCGTGGTCGCCGAGTTCGGCCAGGGTGACGCGCGAACGCCCGGCCAGCGGGTGCCCGGGCGGCACGGCCGCGACCAGCCCCTCGCTGATGATCGGGAAGGCGTCCAACCCGTCCGGCGGGGCGGTCGCGGTGCCCACGAGAGCGAGATCGATCGCACCGGCGCGGACCCGTTCGACGAGGCGGTCGGAACTGTCCTCGGTCAGCGTGATCTCGATCCCGGGGTGCGCGACGTGGAACGCGGACAGCGCGTCGAACAGCGGCTTCACCGTGCAGGCGGTGACCATCCCCACGACGAGCCGGCCCCGGATCAGCTGGTTCACGTCGTCCACGGCCTGCCGCATCGCGTCGGCCGAGGCGAGGGCCGCGCGGGCATGCACGAGCGCCGCTTCTCCCGCGGACGTGAGCGTCGCCGTCCGGCTCGACCGGTCGATCAGCGTGGCGCCGAGGTCGTGCTCGAGCTGCCGGATCTGCGCGCTGATCCCCGACTGGCTGATGTGGACGCGTTCCGCGGCACGGGTGAAGTTCGCTTCCTCGGCGACCGCGACGAAGTACTCCAGCTGCCTCAGTTCCATAAGCAGTAATTCTAGTATTCAGCAGAACTATCTGTTGGACTTCCGGTTGAGGCGACACCACTCTGGGATGTGACAGCAGTTCACCCACGAAAGGATCCCCGTGTCCGACCACGAGAAGGCCCTGAACCCCGAAGATCTCACCCGACTGTTCGTCGAGCGCAGCAACGCCGGCGACGCGGCCGGAGTGGCCGCCCTCTACGAGGAGAACGCCGTCATGGCGTATCCGCCCGGGAGCCGGACGGTCGGCCGGGCAGCCATCCAGAAACTGTGGGAGTCGGTGCTCGCGAACGCGCCGCACTTCGAACCGGAGACGCCACTCCCCACGCTGATCAGCGACGACATCGCACTCACGTCCACCCCACCCAAGGACGGATCCGGCGCGCGGGCGCAGGTCGTCCGCAGGCAACCGGACGGAAGCTGGCTCCGACTGCTCGACCAGCCGGAGTTCGTCCCGCCCACCCGCTGAGGTCGCGGCTGCGCCGACCCCTACACGGCATGAACTTCGTTGTCCACCATTGCATCTGCATTCGGATCGGTGGGACTATAGGGGTCATGCGCAGACCGCGTTGGCCGGCAGTAGCACCACCCACCACCGGAGGACACCAGGTGCACGGCCCCCTGCTGCTCACGGCCGAAGACCACCTCACGCTCGAGCTGTTCGAGGTGGTGGCGTTCCCGGACGGCCTCCACCTCCGGATGGCCCTGACCGCGACGGGCAGGCCCGCGGAGCTGGCGCAATACGAGACCCGCCCGCTGTCCGACCCCGACGATCCCTCGACGCGCTGGTCCTATCTGTCGGTGCGGGCGCGCGTCGACGACATCGAAGGCGAGGCCGATCCCTACCATCCGGCGGCGGCGTCGAAGCCGTGCCGGAGCGGGCCGCCCGAGTACCGCACCGAACCGCACTACTGGCTGGACGCGATACCCGCGTCGGGATTCATCGCGGTCACCGCAGGCTGGCCACGGATCGGTCTCGGTTCGACCACCACCACGATCGGTCTCGAATCGAGCACGCGAACGTCGTGACCGATCCCGGCCGGCGTCAGGTGCAGCAGTTGGGGTCGAGGACCACCCGCAGTGCGTCGAGGGCGTCCGCCCGCGCACTGTAGAAGACGTTCATTCCGCGGCGGACGGGCTGGACCATTCCCGCCTTCTTCAGCTGGCCGAGATGGTGACTGACGGTCGATTCGGACAGGCCCACGCCGGTCGCGAGATCGCACGTGCACACCTCGCCGTCGCTCGCGGTCAGCAGAATCGACATCAGCTTGATGCGGACCGGGTCGGCCAGCGCCTTCAGGCGCAGCGCGAGGTGCAGGGCGGCCTCGTCGGTCATCGGGGCGGCCGAGACGGGCGCGCAGCAGATCGGCGCGGAGACATCTACGACCGGCAACGTCTTGGGCATGGCTCCATCGTCCCAGCTTCTTGACATATGTCAAAAAGGTGGGACTCTATGGATGCAAGCAATTCGACATATGTCACACAGGTGGAGGTTGTCATGTCCCGCGCCCAGCTCGCCCTCAATGTCGACAATCTGGAGGAAGCAGTCACGTTCTACTCGAAACTGTTCGATACACAACCGGCGAAACTGAAGCCGGGCTACGCGAACTTCGCCATCGCGCAGCCACCCCTCAAGCTGGTGCTGATCGAGAACCCCGGCGAGGGCGGCACCATCAACCACCTCGGCGTCGAGGTCGAATCGAGCTCCCGGGTGCACGAGGAGATCGCACGGCTGTCCGGGGAAGGCCTGTTCACCGACGAGGAGATCGGCACCACCTGTTGCTTCGCGACCCAGGACAAGGTGTGGGTCACCGGCCCCGCCGGCGAGAAGTGGGAGGTCTACACCGTGCTCGCCGACTCCGACACGTTCGGGTCGAGCCCCCGGCACCTCGACCCCGACGCCGAGGGGGCCACCTGCTGCGGCACCGCGGACGGGGCGAAAGCCTCCGCGGGCACGTCCTGCTGCTAGGCGGCGACGGCCCGGATCGGCGACAAAGAGAAACCCCGCCACCTGCATCACTGCAGCTGACGGGGTTTCTTTGTGCGCCCGAAGGGATTCGAACCCCTAACCTCTTGATCCGTAGTCAAGTGCTCTATCCGTTGAGCTACGGGCGCATGTTCTTCAGTTGTCTAGCTTGCACCGGCCGACTAGGCCCGGTGTGGCGGAGGCGAGAGGATTTGAACCTCCGGTCCCTCGTAAAAGGGACAACTCATTAGCAGTGAGTCCCATTCGGCCGCTCTGGCACGCCTCCCTGGGGTGGTTCCGATCCCTTCGGACCGCCGGTGCGAAAGATTACACACCTTTCCACCACAAAGGCAAAACGGCTGGTCAGAGCGTAAGGATGGCCGCTTTATCGCAGGTGGCTGTCGAACCAGTCGAAGATCCGCCGCTGTGCGTCGACGATGGCCTGGGCACCCGGGTCGTCGTCCCTGCCGTCGGGCACCTGGGGCGGTTCGTCGGCCCGGTGCGCGAGGCCGGCGTAACTCACGACGAGCCCCGCGACGTCCGACTTGGCGGTGGCGTCGCGCAGCCGCTCGACCTGATCGGGCGGCGTGGACGGATCGTCTTCCCCGTACAGACCGAGCCAGGGGGCCTTCAGGTCGGGGGCGGCGTGCACCAGCGCAGGCGCGTCCTCCGACAGCGGCTCGACGATCCCACGGGCGGCAACACTCACGGCTGCGCCGACCGGACGCGTCGTCGCGACGAGCAGGGCGGCGGTCCCGGCGTCGTCGAAACCCAGCACGCCCACGCAGTCGGCGTAGATGCCCCGCGCGATCAGCCAGTCGAAGGTGGCGTCGAAGTCGGCGAACAGGGCGTCGCCGAACACCTCGACATCGCTCGGCGCCGGTTCCCGGTGGAAGAGGTGCGGCGCCACCGCCACCCACCCCTCCATCGCGAGCGAGCGCATCAGATCGAGGAGAGGTTCGCTGAAGGTACGCGACTCGTGCAGGACCACGATCCCGCCCCGCGCCGGACCGTCCGGTTCGACCGCGGTGAGCGGAACACGCATCTGAGGGCTTTCCGGCGCGTCTCCGGACGTCCGCAGGGCTGCACTGTCCCTGAAGAATCCCGACATGCCCCTACCTTGGCACGAAGGGGGCGTCGGCGCAGTGGATCGGGAGGCGCATAATCGCCTGGTGACTCCGCGAACCAGGGCAGACCTCGAGACGATTCCGGCCTACATCCCCGGCAAGAACTTTCCGGGCGCCATCAAGCTGGCGAGCAACGAGACCACGCTGGGCCCGTTGCCGAGTGTGCGGGACGCCATCGCGGACGCCGCCGCCAATGCCAACCGGTACCCGGACAACGGTCACGTCGCCCTGATCGCGGCGCTCGCCGACCACCTCGGGGTGGCCACCGAGAACATCGCCGCGGGTTGCGGTTCGGTGAGCCTGTGCCAGGAGTTGGTGCAGGCCACCTGCAACGACGGTGACGAGGTCATCTTCGCGTGGCGGTCGTTCGAGGCCTACCCCGTGGTCACGCAGGTGGCCGGGGCGACGCCCGTCAAGGTTCCGCTCACCGCCGACCACGGTCACGACCTCGACGCGATGCTGGCCGCGATCACCGACCGCACCCGGCTGATCTTCGTCTGCAACCCGAACAACCCCACCGGCACCGCGCTGACGAAGGCCGAACTCGAGCGGTTCCTCGACGCCGTCCCCGCCGACGTCCTGGTGGCCCTCGACGAGGCCTACTTCGAGTACAACCGGTCCGACGCCGACGGCATCGAACTGTTCCGCGGACGCCCCAACGTGGTGGTGCTGCGCACGTTCTCCAAGGCCTACGGTCTCGCCGGCATCCGCGTGGGGTACGCGGTCGCCGATCCCGCGGTCGTCACCGCGCTGACCAAGGTGCACATCGCGTTCGCGGTCAATGCCGTCGCGCAGGCCGCCGCCATCGCGTCGCTGGCCGCGTCCGGAGAACTGCTGGCACGCACGGACGGGGTCGTCGCCGAGCGGAACCGGGTGCGCGACGCCCTGCTCGCCGCCGGGTACGAGGTGCCCGAATCGGCCGCCAACTTCGTCTACCTCCCGTTGGGCACCCACTCCGGGGCGTTCGCCGCCGCCAGCGCCGAGGCCGGTGTGCTGCTGCGCCCGTACGGCGACGACGGGGTGCGGATCACGATCGGCGATCCCGCGGAGAACGACGCGTTCCTCGCCTTCGCGACGAGCACCGAGGCCCGCTCGATCGCGAACGTCGCGGTCCGGGCGTAACGCTCGAGACGTAAACGTTACCCACGGGTATAACGCCCGTGACTCCTTGTTGGCAGACTCAGTGAGGTTTTGCCGAAGGGAGCCCCCACATGCGTCGCCGCGCCGCGCTCCGCACTGCCGTGCCGGCTGCCGGACTGGCGATGGCGCTGGCGATCTCGGTGACGGCGGGGCTGTCCGTGGCGCAGGCGCAGGACACCGCGGTCTCCGTCCGGCTCCTCGCCTTCAACGACCTCCACGGCAGCCTCGAACCGCCGCCCGGCATCCGCAGTCAGGTGAAGCACGCCGACGGCTCGCTGGTCCCGGCCGGCGGTGCCGCCTACCTGGCCGCGTACGTCGATCAGCTGCGCGGCCAGGCGACGCATTCACTGCTGTATTCGGTGGGCGACAGCTGGGGATCGTCGGCGCTCGAATCCGCGATGTTCCACGACGAACCGACCGTGCAGCTGCTCAACAGGATGGGCGTCGACGCGTCCGCGATCGGCAATCACGAACTCGACGAGGGATACACGGAGTTCCGGCGGATGCAGACCGGAGGCTGCCACCCCACCGACGGCTGCCGCTTCGGAAACACGTTCGAGGGCGCGAACTTTCCGCTCCTCGCAGCGAACATGGAGTTCGACGACGGCGCGCCCGCGACCCTGCCGTTCACCGTCGACTACGTCGAGGGAATCCCGGTCGGGGTCATCGCGACCATGCCCGCCGACACCGCGACGATGGTGACCCCGGAGGGGGTGGGAGGGCTGCGTTTCACGGACGAACTCGCGGCCGTCGACCGGACCGCGGATCTCCTCGACTTCTTCGGTGTGCGCGCCATCGTGCTGCTGATGCACAAGGGAGCCGAACCCATCGCCGACAACGGTCCCAATTCGTGCGAGGTGACATCCGGCCCCGCTCGCGACCTCGCGCTGCGGGCGTCCCCGAAGGTCGACGTCATTTTCACCGCCGACAGCCACCAGCAGTACAACTGCTCGTTTCCCGACCCGATGGGGAACCCGCGCGTCATGATGCAGGGCGCGTCGCACGGGCGCATCGTGTCGGTGGTCGACGTGTCGGTCGACCGCACCACCCGCGACGTCCTGCGCGACCGCGCGTCGGCGTTCAATCAGGTGGTCACCCACGACATCCCGTCGGACCCCGACATCCAGGCGCTCGCCGACGGTGCCGCCGCCCTGGCCTCCGAGATCGGTGCGGCGCGCGTGGCGTCGTTGTCGGGCGACCTCACCCGCGACGAGACCGGCAGCGGCGAGTCCACCCTCGGTAACGTCGTCGCCGACGCCCAGCTTGCGGCGGGGTCCGGGCACGGCGCCCAGGTGGCACTCACCAACCCGGGTGGACTCCGCGAGGATCTGCTGCGCGGCCCGGACGGCGCCGTCACCTACGGGCAGGCCTACGCCGCCCAGCCCTTCGGCAATACCCTCGAGGTCCTGGCAGTCACCGGCACGACCCTGAAAACTGCCCTGGAGCAGCAGTTCCAGCCGCGCGGAGACGGCACGATCACGGAGCGGATCCTCGCCCCGTCGAGTTCGCTGGCGTACACCATGAATCGTTCGGCGACTGTCGGCGAACGCATCTCGGACATCCGGGTGAACGGCGACGCCGTCGTCCCCGAGGGCACCTACCGGGTGGCCGTCAACAAGTTCCTCGCCGACGGCGGTGACGGTTTCGACGCTTTCCGCACCCGCGCCGAGGCCGTGCACGCGGGCTGCGACCTCGACGCGTTCACGGCGTATCTGGGGACGAATTCACCGGTGACGACACCGAACACCGACCGGATCACCGTGGTCGGCTAGAGACGCCGGTCAGACGCCGAGCGCGCTCTTCAGGACGGGCCACGACGTGCGCAGTTCGTCCTGCCAGTACGGCCACGAATGCGTGCCGAAGTGGCGGTAGATGAACGTCGCGGGGATCGCGAGGTGGGTCAGGCGCTGCTGGAACGTCTGCGTGCAGAGGTTCGCCGCCGCCTCGAGGGGGCCGCCCACCGCGATCGTGGACGCGATGTCTCCGCTGATCTCATACGGTCCGGGGAGCCCGTTGCCCGTCGAGATGTAGATCTGCTTGCCGCGCAGGGCTTCGGCGTTCACCGAGGGGTCGTGCGCGGTCCAGGCCGGATCGGTGTCGGGACCCCACATGTTGGCCGGGTTGCCGCCCTTGAACGCCACCGTGCCCCGCACCGAGTCCCGCGAGCTGGGCTGGGTGTTGTCGAGGCATCCGCTGTAGGCGGCGAGCCCCCGGTAGAGCTGCGGGTGCCGGGTGACGAGGTTGGCGGCTCCCATCGCGCCCATCGACACACCCGCGACGGCATTGACGCCGTTGCCGCTGAAGTTCTTGTCGATGATCGGCGGGAGTTCGTTGGCCAGGAACGTCTCCCACTTGTTGACCCCCAGCGTGGGGTCGGGCTGCTGCCAGTCGGTGTAGTAGCTGGCGGTGCCGCCGACCGGGAGCACCACGTTGACCTTCTTGTCGGCGAAGAACTGGACCACGTCCGTCTTCTGCGTCCAGGTGCTTTCCCGGAAGTCCGACTCGGCGCCTGCGCTGACCCCGTCGAGCAGGTACAGCGACGGCCTGGATCCGCCACCGGCGGGGTGCAGCACCTGCACCTGCACGACGCGGCCCATGGCGGGGGAATTGATGAAGACGGCACTACGGGTGTCGGTGAGCGGCACGATCTTGTCGACGCTCGCGACGCCATTCAACGGAGGCGCGACCGGAGCAGGCGCCGGATCGGCCACTGCAGTGAACGCCGGCCCCATGAGGGTCAGTGACACTGCCAGACCGACGGCAGCCAATGCTTCGCGACGCATAAAGAAATCCCTCTTCCCCGGACTGTGTGGACCCCGATTGCACAGTACAAAATGCGTCCGGTCAACAAGAGCTTAGAGGTTTTGTGACAGCTGTGTGCTCCAGCGTGATCGGGTTGTAGTCATCACGGTCCGCGGCCGGTCGTCGCGGCTCATCCGCCTCGGCAGACGCACCCGTTTCACGCAGCCGCACCCCTTCCGGGCCCTGACGGGTGCGGCCACTCAGAAGGGGTGCGTGTGGATGACTTGCCGTTACTTGGGCAGGGCGGACTTCAGCTGGTCGAGACCGTCGCCGCCGAGTTCGTCGAGCGCGGCGCGGCGACCCGTCATCGCCAGCACGAGCGCCAGCATCGGCCCGGAGACCTCGGGCCCCGATCCGGTGGACCAGTCGGTGTCGGTTGCCCGCAGCGTCAGTCCCGCGACCCGGGACTTCGACCCGATCAGCAGGTTCGAGTTCTTGTAGAAGTCGGCGACGCGGACGACCGCGTCCATCGGGTACTCGTGTGCGATGCCGAGCGGTCTGCGGATGTCCTCGGCGTGGACGATGATCTCGCCCAGCATGGCGTCGATCGGGCCGGGCGGGCGCGTGGAGTCACTCATGTGCGCCCGGAACTCGTCGAGCGACTCCGCCGGTGTTCCTTCCTCTTCGTGTGCGATGTCCTTCTCGAACATGGTGTTGATCCGGAATCCCGATCCGACGAGTTTTCCGACGAACTTCGGCGGCGTCATCTTCTCGGTCGCCGTGATGTGCGCGAACACGTCCCGCACGGTCCACCGTTCGCAGAGCGACGGCGTCGACCATTGGGTATCGGTCAGCGGTTCGAGGTCGTCCACCAGGGCGCGGCGTTCGTCGTGAATCGTGGGCCAGGGGCTTGACGTTGTCATTTCTCACTCCCTCGTCGCCATGAATTCTCCCACCTCACGACCGCTGCGGCGAGACCCATTGCACAACGTGTTAGTCACGACTAACGTATTGGTCGTGCTCGATCAGTTGGAAGTCGCAGCTGAGCCCACCCGGAGACGCCTCATGCAACTGCTGACCTCAGGTGAACAGACCGTCAACAACCTCGCCGCACACTTCCCCGCGAGCCGGTCGGCGATATCGCAACATCTCCGGGTGCTCACCGAGGCCGGGCTGGTCACTGCGCGCAAGGACGGACGCTTCAGGTACTACCGGCTCGACCCACAGGGACTCGCGCAACTGCGCGCGTTGTTCGACTCCTTCTGGATCGACGAACTCGACCGCCTCGTCGCGGACGCCACCGAGGAAGCAGCTTCCAAAGGAGACAGCTGATGCCATTCGACAAGACCGTCGTCGTCCCGCTGGACCCGGACGCCACGTTCGACCTCGTCACCCGACCGGAACGCTTGCGGCGATGGCAGACCGTCGCGGCCCGCGTCGACCTGCAGGCAGGTGGCGAGTACCGGTGGACCGTCGTTCCCGGACATTCGGCCGCGGGCACGTTCCGCGAGGTCGTGCCCGGCAAGCGGGTGGTGTACACGTGGGGCTGGGAAGGTGACGACGAACTCCCACCGGGAGCGTCCACCGTGACGGTGACACTCACCCCCACCGCCGACGGGACCGAGGTGCGACTCGTGCACGACGGACTCACCGACGAACAGGCCGTCCGCCACGCGGAGGGCTGGAACCATTACCTCGACCGTCTCGTCGCCGCCGCGCAGAAGAGCGACGCCGGACCCGACGACTGGGCGGCCGCTCCCGATCCACTCGACGAACTGTCCAGTGCCGAGGCGATACTGGCCGTCGTCCAACGCGTTCTGCGCGACGTCACGGCCGACGACATGTCCAAGCAGACGGCGTGCACCGAGTTCACCGTCTCTCAGCTCGCCGACCATCTCGTCGGTTCGATCACGGCCCTCGGAGGCGCGGCGGGCGCAACGTTCGACGACGACCCCGGCAAACCCGTCGAGGCCAGAATCGCCGACCTCGCGCAACCCGCACTGGAGGCGTGGCGCACTCGCGGCCTGGACGGCACGGTGACGATCGGGACGAACCACCCTCCCGCCACCGTCGCCGCGGGAATCCTCTCGATCGAATTCCTCGTCCACGCCTGGGATTTCGCCGCAGCAATCGGCGGCGACGTGGCCGTATCCGAGCCTCTCGCCGAATACGTGCTGTCGCTGACACACAAGATCATCACGCCCGAAGGCAGGAAAGCCGTCGGGTTCGACGACCCCGTACCCGCCCCGCACACCAGTGACGCGGTCACCCGGCTCATCGCCTACACCGGTCGCCGCCCCGTCCCGGCGGCCTGACACCTCACACGGAAAGGGTCCAGTCATGCCCATCAAGTCGGAATACGCCCAGGGGACACCTGACTGGGTCGACCTGCAAACCAGCGATCAGGACGCCGCCAAGAAGTTCTATGCGGAACTACTCGGCTGGGAATACGACGACCGGCCGATGCCCGAAGGTCCCGTCTACTCGATGGCCACCGTGCGCGGCGAGAACGTCGCCGCCATCGCGCCACTACAACCCGATGCGGCCGCAGCCGGGGCACCGGCGAATTGGAACACCTACATCGCCGTCGACGACGTCGACGCGACGATCGCGAAGGTCCCCGGCGCAGGCGGCCAGGTCCTGATGCCCGCGTTCGACGTGGGGGAAGCGGGCCGCATGTCCTTCGTCACCGACCCCACCGGGGCGGCCGTCGGATTGTGGCAGGCGAACAAGCACATCGGCGCCACCCTCGTCGGCGATCCGGGCGCCTGCCTGTGGAACGAACTGAACACCGACGACGTCGACACGGCGCTCGCGTTCTACAACAGCGTCTTCGGGATCACGTCGTCGAAGATGCCGATGGGACCGGAGTACACCTACACGCTGTTGGAAGTGGGCGACGACCAGGTCGGTGGATGCGGTGAGCCGATGAAGCCCGGCACCCCGAACCACTGGCGGGTGTACTTCGCCGTCGAGGACGTCGACGCCAGCGCCGCGAAGGCCGTCGAACTCGGCGGCACGATCGTCGAAGAAGCGATGGACATCCCCACCGTCGGTCGCATGGCCGCGGTCACCGACCCGCAGGGCGCGATCTTCAGCATCATGACGCCCGAGGAACGTCAGGATCAGTAGACCGTGAAGATGCCCAGACCCTCCGAGGAGGACAAACAGTTCTTCCGGTCGCTGATCCCCGACACCCCCGGCATCGAGGTGAAGCCGATGTTCGGCAACCTGGGCGCGTTCGTCAACGGCAACATGTTCGCCGGACTCCTCGGACCGAAAGTCGGGGTGCGATTCCTGACCGAGCAGGCGAGGGACGAGCTGGCGTCGTCCGACGGCGTCGGCCCGTTCGGTCCGGGGGAAAAGCCGCTACGCGAGTACCTGGCCCTGCCGGACCGGTGGCGCGACACCCCGGACCGCGCCGCACCGTGGGTGGAACGCGCGATCGCCGAGATCGGCGCACTGCCGCCGAAGCAGCCGAAACCCCGGAAGAGGTAGAGCTACGACAACAGCCCTGACCTGGAAGAAACCAGATCAGAGCTGCCGGTCGTTGGCGGAAGCGGAGGGATTTGAACCCCCGGTCGCTTTCACGACGCTCGCTTTCAAGGCGAGTGCATTCGGCCGCTCTGCCACGCTTCCGTGGGCGATCTTATCGGTAGGGAGGCGTCGGCGGGCAACCGGTCAGCGGTCGCCGATGGCCTTGTCGACGCGTTCGAACACCTCGGCGAGAACCTTCAGCTGAGACTTGGTGAGCAGATCGACGAGGTTGCTGCGCACCCCGGCCACATGGGTGGGGGCCGCCTCGGCCAGCCGGGCGCGACCTTCGTCGGTGATGACGGCGAGCACTCCGCGGCCATCTTCGAGGCACGTGTCGCGGGTGACCATGCCCTGCGCTTCCATCCGCCGGATCTGGTGGGTGAGTCGGCTGCGGGAGGACAGGACGCCGTCCGCGAGATCGCTCATGCGCAGCGAACCGTCCGGCGACTCGGACAGCAGCACCAGAATGCGGTAATCCGCCAGCGACAGATCGTGTTTCTCCTGCAGATCCCGGTTGAGGACGTCCATCAGCCGCTGATTGCCGTCCATGTACCCGCGCCAGGCGCGCATCTCGGCCGGGGTCAACCAATTGGTCGCGGCTTCGGCGTCGGAGGTTTCTGCTGTCACAAGTTCACAGTCTAGTAGTGCGACATTACTTTCCAGTAGCGTGCGGTCCCCGGGAACGCCGAGGGACCACTGTGATCGGTCACATCCACCGGGCGCCGACGCATTTCGCTAGCGTCGTCCCCATGTATGCGATCACGATCGACCAACCGGGCGGCCCCGAAGTCATGAAGTGGGCGGAGCAGCCCGACCCGGAACTTCCACCCGGCCACGTCCTCCTCGACGTGGCCGCGACGGCCGTCAACCGCGCCGACCTGTTGCAGCGTCAGGGGTTCTATCCCCCGCCGCCCGGAGCCAGCGACATCCTCGGGCTCGAATGTTCCGGCACGATCGCCGAACTCGGCGAGGGAGTGTCGGGGTGGTCCGTCGGCGACCAGGTGTGTGCGCTGCTCGCCGGCGGCGGATATGCGGAGAAGGTGGCCGTCCCCGCGTCGCAGCTGCTCCCGCTGCCCGAAGGGGTGGACCTGCTCGTCGCCGCGTCGCTGCCGGAGGTCGCGTGCACGGTGTGGTCGAACGTCGTGATGGGCGCCGGACTGTCCCGCGGCGACGTGCTGCTGGTACACGGCGGTGGCGGCGGCATCGGCACCCACGCCATCCAGGTGGGCGTCGCACTGGGGGCGCGCGTGGCCGTCACCGCCGGCTCCGAGGAGAAGCTGGCGCGCTGCCGCGAACTCGGCGCCGACATCCTCGTCAACTACCGCGAAGCCGATTTCGTCGACGAGGTCCGCAAGGCGACCGACGGTCACGGCGCCGATGTGATCCTCGACAACATGGGTGGCTCGTACCTCGACCGCAACGTCGACGTGCTTGCCGCCGACGGCCGGCTGGTCGTCATCGGCATGCAGGGCGGCCGCAAGGGCGAACTGGACCTCGGCAAGTTGCTGTCCAAGCGCGGCCACGTGACGGCGGCCGGACTGCGGGGGCGGGCCGAGTCGGGACACGAGGGCAAGGCCGAGATCGTCGCCGACGTCCGCAAGCGGCTGTGGCCGCTGATCGCGGAGGGCGCGGTCCAGCCCATCGTCTCGGCGGAACTGCCCATCACCGAGGCTCCGCGCGGGCACGAACTGCTGGACTCGGCGGACACCGTCGGCAAGGTGATCCTGACGATCCCGCGGAACTGACGGTCTGCCTGCTGCCGTCGCCCGATGTGACATTCGTCCACTCGAGCGGAACGAATGTCACACTGGGCGCACCGGGCGGCGGACGCAGCGGGCAAAGCGGGCGGCGGGCTCAGCCCAGGGTGGCGAGCTCGTTCACGAGCTGGTCGATCTCGTAGCGGGTGGTGTACGGCGCGAGACCGATGGTGACGGCGCCGCCCTCGTCGTTGACGCCGAGTGCGTCGAGCAGCCGGGAGCCGCCGTGGACGCCGCTGACGGTGGCGATGCGCTTGTCGGCGAGGTGCGACGCGACCTTGTCGGCCGAGACTCCGGCGACGGTGAAGCTGAGCGTCGGGACCCGGCTGGGCGAGCGCCCGATGACCATGACCTGCGGCAGCCGCTTCAGCGACGACATGAGGTGGTCGAACAGGGTGTCCTGGTAATTCTGCAGCGAGCTGATGGACGTCTCGAGTTTCTGACGCCGGGAACCGGTGGCCGATTCGTCGAGGTTCGCGAGGAAGTCGATCGACGTGGTGAGGCCGGCGAGGAGCGCGAACTGGTGCACCCCGACCTCGAGACGTTCGACACCCCGCGCATACGGGTTGAGCGACACGGCGGGGATGCGGTCGAGGAGGGTGGGGTCGCGGAAGACGAGCGCCCCGACCTGCGGCCCGCCCCAGGAGGTGGCGCCGACGGCGACGACGTCCGCTCCGAGTTCGTTGATGTCGACGTGCGCGTACGGTGCGGCGCCGATCGCGTCGACGACCATCAGTCCCCCGACTTCGTGGACGCGGTCCGAGGCGACGCGGACGTCGGGCGCCGATCCGACGATCGGGGATGCGGCGGTGAGTGCGACGAGACGCGTCGTGGTGGTGATGAGGTCCTGGAACTGCCAACTGGGGAGTTCGCACGTCTCGATCTCGACCTCCGCCCACCGCACCTGGGCGCCGTAGCGGCTGGCGACTCGGAGCCAGGGCGCGACGTTCGCTTCCTCGTCGAGGCGGGAGAGCACCAGCCCGGTTCCGAGGCCGAGTCGCGTGCTCAGCGACTCCGCCAGCCAGGCGAGGAGAACGGATCGGTCGGGTCCGAGTACGACCCCGGCGGGATCACCTCCGACCAGGTCGGCGACGGCTGCTCGGGCCGCATCGAGTACCGCCGCACTGCGCCGACTGGACACATGTCGCCCGGTCGACGAAGAGGCAGACGCCCGGAAGGCCGTGGAGACAGTGCGCGACACCGCGTCCGGAATCTGCATGCCGGCCTGCGGATCGAGATGGATCCAACCGTCGCCGAGTGAGGGGATGAGTCCCCGAACGCGGGCAACGTCGTAAGCCATGCCCGACACTCTAAGACCCCAAGTCAATACGGTCGAAGCCAGCCATCGATTGTTGTGGAGTGCAACAAAGGTGGAATGGGCCCAAATCGGACGCACCTTCGCACTGCCGAGCGGGAACAGCCAAGATGGAGGCATGACGAACTCGGAGAATGAACACGTCGTCGTGATCGGCCCCGACGGTCAGCCCATGGCCATCCCCGTCGCCGAGGCCGCGACCAAGCCCGAGGGCTCCGAATCCGCCGCGGACGCGAACGGCAACGGCACGGAGTCGGTGGCCGACATGGTGGAGCAGCCGGCCAAGGTCATGCGCATCGGCACGATGATCAAACAGCTCCTCGAGGAAGTGCGCGCCGCACCGCTCGACGACGCCAGCCGCAACCGGTTGAAGGAGATCCACAAGTCGTCGATCCACGAGCTCGAGCAGGGCCTCGCCCCCGAGCTGCGCGACGAGCTCGAACGTCTCACCCTGCCCTTCACCGACGACACCACCCCCACCGACGCCGAACTCCGCATCGCGCAGGCGCAGCTGGTGGGGTGGCTCGAAGGACTGTTCCACGGCATCCAGACGGCCCTGTTCGCCCAGCAGATGGCGGCCCGCTCCCAGCTCGAACAGATGCGTCAGGGAGCACTGCCTCCGGGTATCAGCATGGGCAACCCGCACGGGGCGCATCACGATCCGGGGTCGCAGTCGAGCGGTACCGGCCAGTACCTGTAGCAACGGGCGAAACAGCATGGAACTCGACTCCCGGTAGGCTCGGTGCCCGTGTCAGCATCCGCTATCGAAACCGAGGCCGCAGGCGGCCCGCTCCCGGCGTCCGACTCGCAGACCTTCCGTCGCGCGTTCAAGGACCTCAGGGACGGCTTCGCTCAGCGCGAGCTGTGGCTGAGCCTCGGCTGGCAGGACATCAAGCAGCGCTACCGCCGGTCGGTGATCGGCCCGTTCTGGATCACGATCGCGACCGGCGTGCAGGCCGCGGCGATGGGCATCCTGTACTCCGCCCTGCTGGACATCCCGCTGGACGAGTTCCTGCCGTACGTCACCGTGGGTCTGATCGTCTGGAACCTGATCAGCGCGAGCATCCTCGAAGGATCCGAGGTGTTCATCGCCAACGAGGGGCTGATCAAACAGTTGCCGTCGGCGCTGAGCGTCCACGTCTACCGGCTGGTGTGGCGGCAGCTGCTGCTGTTCGCCCACAACCTGGTGATCTACGTGGTCATGTTGTTCGCGTTCGGCGTGTGGCGGCACCTGACCTGGATGTCGCTGGCCGCGATCCCGGCGATCGCGCTGATCGTCGTCAACGCGGCGTGGGTGTCGATCATGTTCGGCATCTTCTCCACCCGGTACCGGGACATCGCGCCGATCCTCGGCAGCATGACGCTGCTGCTGTTCGTGCTGACACCGATCATGTGGACGACGCAGAGCCTCGAAGCCCAGGGCGGGCAGGCTGCCGAGCGCGTCAAGCTCGCCGAGCTGAACCCGCTGTTCCACTACCTCGACATCGTGCGCGCGCCCATGATCGGTCAGGACCAGCAGGCGTACCACTGGTACATCGTGCTGGCCATCACCGTCGTCGGGTGGGCCGCAGCCATCCTCGCGCTTCGCAAGTACCGGGCCCGTGTGCCCTACTGGGTTTAGGGGTCTGAAGCAATGACAGAGCATGTGAGTATCGAGACGCGGGACGCCTGCGTCGACTTCCCGATCTTCGACGCCAAGTCCCGGTCGCTGAAGAAGGCGTTCCTCGGCAAGGCCGGCGGGTCGATCGGGCGCAACAACTCGGACGTCGTGGTGGTCGAGGCCCTGCGCGACATCAACCTGTCGCTGAAGGAAGGCGACCGGATCGGCCTGGTCGGCCACAACGGCGCCGGCAAGTCGACGCTGCTGAGGCTGCTGTCCGGCATCTACGAACCCACCCGCGGCAGCGCGAGCATCCGCGGCCGGGTGGCCCCGGTCTTCGACCTCGGTGTGGGCATGGACCCCGAGATCTCCGGCTATGAGAACATCATCATCCGCGGACTGTTCCTCGGGCAGACCCGCAAGCAGATGCTGGCGAAGATGGACGAGATCGCCGAGTTCACCGAGCTGGGCGAGTACCTGTCGATGCCGCTGCGCACGTACTCCACCGGTATGCGCGTGCGCGTCGCGATGGGTGTGGTCACCAGCATCGACCCGGAGATCCTGCTGCTCGACGAGGGCATCGGCGCCGTCGACGCGGAGTTCATGAAGAAGGCACGCGTGCGTCTGCAGGCGCTGGTGGAGCGCTCCGGCATCCTGGTGTTCGCCAGCCACTCCAACGAATTCCTCGCCCAGCTCTGCGACAGGGCGATGTGGATCGACCACGGTCAGATCCGGCAGCAGGGCGGCATCGAGGACGTCGTCCGCGCGTACGAGGGTGACGACGCCGCCGACCACGTCCGCCACGTCATCTACGAGATGGACCGGGAGAAGTCCGGGCTCACCGCTTCGGCCGAACGGGACGCCCGTAGCGACAGATCGAACGAGCGACCCGTTCGTACGGCCGCGGAAGCCGAGGCGGAGTCCGCGTGAGCGCTGCTGCCGAGCGGATCGTCGGTGTCGTCGTCACCCACAAGCGCCGCGAACTGCTGGCGGAGTCGCTGAAGGTCCTCGGCTCGCAGACGCGTCCGCTGGACCATCTGGTGGTCGTGGACAACGCCGCCGAGGACGACGTGCGTGAGCTCGTCGAATCGTCCGGGATCCCCGTCAGCTACCTCGGTTCGCAGCACAACCTGGGCGGGGCGGGCGGCTTCGCGCTCGGCATCCTGTACGCCCTCTCGCTCGGCGCCGACTGGGTGTGGCTCGCCGACGACGACGGACGGCCCGAGGGGCCGAAGGTCCTGGAGACGCTGCTCGACTGCGCGCAACGGCACGGGCTGGCCGAGGTCTCCCCCGTGGTCTGCGACATCGACGACCCCGACCGTCTCGCGTTCCCGCTGCGCCGCGGGGTGGAGTGGCGACGGCTGCGTTCCGAACTGTTCGCCGACGGCGACGACTCCGCCGACCTGCTGCCGGGCATCGCGTCGCTGTTCAACGGCGCCCTGTTCCGCGCGTCGGCGATCGACACGGTCGGCGTTCCCGACCTGCGTCTGTTCGTCCGCGGCGACGAGGTGGAGGTGCATCGCCGGCTGGTGCGGTCGGGGCTGCCGTTCGGCACCTGCCTGCAGACGGCGTACGTGCACCCGAACGGCGCGGAGGAGTTCAAGCCGATCCTCGGCGGCCGGATGCACACGCAGTACCCGGACAACGAGACGAAGCGGTTCTTCACCTACCGCAACCGCGGCTATCTGCTGTCCCAGCCGGGCATGCGGAAGCTGCTGCCGCAGGAATGGGTGCGGTTCGGGTGGTACTTCCTCGTCACGCGGCGTGATCCGCAGGGTCTGCGGGAGTGGATGCGGTTGCGGAAGCTGGGCCGTCAGGAGCGGTTCGAGCGCCCGTAATTCGGTTGCGCCCGGGTTCCGCCGGGTGGGAGCATCGTGGGGTTCCGGTCTGAGAATCTCGATGTGTTGCGAAGGAGTGAGTGTCCGATGACTGTCTCGTCGGTCGACGCCGTGTGCGTCCACTCCCCCTTCCCCCTCGCCTGACCGAACCCGCGCAGTGGTCCGGTCGGCGCTCATCGACCCGAGGATCACACCCACCATGTTCGACCCTGGACAACTCCTGCCCTACGGCTGGAACGACACACTTTCCGACACCTTCGACAACTACCCGGCCGACGGTCGCGAGCCCGGTCGGGTGATCCGCGTGGACCGCGGTCGCTGCGACGTCGCGACGCCCGCGGGCGTCGTCCGCGCGCTCGCGGGCGAGCACCCGCTCTGCACCGGCGACTGGGTGACGCTCCACCCTCACGGTGACGAGATTGCCGTCGCCGACCTGCTCCCCCGGCGCAGCGCGATCGTCCGGTCGTCCGCGTCCGGCCGGTCGGAGGGCCAGCTCCTCGCGGCCAACGTCGACACGGTGGTGATCGCCGCCGCACTCGACACCGCCCTCGATCTCGGACGCATCGAACGCCTGCTCGCCCTGGCGTGGGAGAGCGGCGCCCAACCGGTGGTCGCGCTCACCAAATCCGATACCGTGCAGGATGTTTCCCTCGCGACCGCGGAGGTGGCGGCGGTAGCGCCGGGTGCGACGGTGCTCGCGGTGAGCGCCGACACCGGCGACGGCATCGACGTCCTCACCGCCGTCATCGACGGAACGGTCGCGCTCATCGGACCGTCCGGCGCGGGCAAGTCGACGCTCGCGAACGCGTTGCTCGGCGAGGACGTGCTCGCCACCGGTCGTGTCCGCGAGGGCGACCACAAGGGACGTCACACGACGGCGCACCGTGAACTCCTGCCGCTGCCTTCCGGGGGTGCCCTGATCGACACGCCGGGACTGCGGGGTGTCGGCATGTGGGACACCGCCGACGGCATCGACAAGACGTTTCCCGAGATCGAGGAGTTCGCGGCGCAGTGCCGGTTCGCGGACTGCTCGCACACGGCCGAACCCGGCTGCGCGGTGCAGGGCGCGGTGGAGCGCGGCGCACTGCCCGAGCGCAGGCTTGCCAGCTACCGCAAGCTGATTCGGGAGAACGGGTGGATCGCGTCACGCACCGACGCGAGGCTCCGAGCCGAGCGTGAACGCGAGTGGAAGAGCATCGCCCGCTGGCAGCGCCAGATGTACCGCAGTCGCGGTCACTGACACGGGCGCCGACCCGCATCCCGGTTCGAGCGGTGAGCCGGGATGCGGACTGGCAACATGGGTATATGTTCGATCTTCGGAGAAAGGCCCGTCTCAAGCTTCAACGTGCCATGTCCGAGGTGGTGGCCGAATCGGATCGGCGGTCCCGCGAGCTCACCGAGAACCAGCACGACCAGACCCTGGCCGAGCTGAGCGCGACCAACCAGGAACTCGCGCGGGTGCTGTCCGAGCTGTCCGATGCCCGCATGGAGATCTCCGACGTCCAGCAGCGGCTCGGCGAACTCGAGCAGCAGGCCCGCCGCGACATCACGCAGGCGCTGGACGTGCGGGCCACGAACGAGGCCGCGGCGTTCGTGCTCGAGCACATGCCGAAGGCGCCCGTGTTCTGGAATCCGCAGGACACACTGCGCTACGGACTGTCGCAGGTGGAGGTCGAGGGACTGGCCCTCGAGTTCGGGGTGGCGTCGGGCACCACGCTCCGGATCATCGTCGAACAGTTGAAGGACGCCGAGCACGAGGTGTTCGGGTTCGACGTGTTCTCCGGTCTGCCGCAGACCTGGCGCACCGGATTTCCCGCCGGGGAGTTCGCGCAGCAGAAACTGCCGCACGTGCGGGGCGCGCAGCTGGTGCCCGGACTGTTCGAGGACACGCTGGCGGGCTTCCTCGAGAAGCACCCTGGACCGGTGTCGTTCGTGCATCTCGACGCCGACCTGTACTCGTCCACGAAGTCGGTGCTCGACCGGCTCGAACGGCGGCTGGTCGCGGGCACGGTGATCGTGTTCGACGAGTTCTTCAACTTCCCGGGCTGGCAGGAGCACGAGTACCGGGCGTGGACGGAGTTCGTCGACCGCACCGGCGTCCGCTTCGAGTACCTGAGTTACACCGCGAACCACGAGCAGGTGGTCGTGCGGATCACCGCACCAGCTTCACCGCCTGCGTGACGTTGAACGTCGCGCGTTCGTCGATCCGCAGCCCGGACCGCGCGAGCACGGCGAACGCCTCGGTCTCCTCGAAGTGGTACGGCGGCAGCGTCCACACCTCGTTGGACGTGTGCCGGATGACGCGCTCGGTGTCGCGGTCGTAGTCGGTGAAGAACCAGACCACGGAGCAGGAGTCGATCGGGCCCGCGAGGTCCGGGACGGCGAGTTCGTCGTCCCACAGCGACCCCCGGCTCGCGGCCGTGGTCCCGAGCCCGATGTCGCGGGTGCCGTCGAATGCCTCCGGCCGCACGTTCTTCACGAGCCGCAGCGACGTGGGATTCCAGGCCGGCTTGTCGAACAGCACGCAGTCGCCGGGGCGGAGGTGTTCCCCGGCGAAACCGTTGACGGTGCTGAAGTCCATGCCGCTGGGTTTCGCCCACTGCTCGCGCTGGTCGAGGTAACTCGGCGATGCGGCCACCGCGAACACCGCGATCACCGCGGCGGACTGCCACCACTTCCGGGTCAGGGCGGCCAGGCAGAGTCCGCCGACAAGGGCCACCGCGGGCGTCGTGAATGTGAAGTACCGCGGGAGATACACCGGGCTGCGCAGAAGCGAATACGCGAGCAGCGCCGCCGTCGGCACCGCGATCCACGGCAGCGCGACGGACAGCACCGGGGGCAGCCGGCGACCGCGCACCAGCGCCACCGACCCGGCCACCACCAGGACGGCGAACAGCACCGCGAACCACGGTGCGCCGACGAACCACTGGTACTCGGCGACGGCCCGCGGCAGATGCCCGTCGAGCGGCGGGATCCACGCCACCTGGACGGATTCGCGGCGCACCAGTGCCACGAACGGCGCCGCGACCACCGCCCCCGCCGCCGTGGCCGACGTCCAACCGAGCCAGGACCGCCGGGCCTCGCGCAGCAGCAGGATCGTCAGCAGGTGCGCGGGAACGAGGGTGATCAGGTAGACGAACAACACGATCGACACCGCCAGGCCGGCGGCGTACAGCGCCCACAGCCACCACCGCCGGAGACTCAGTGCCGCAAGGAGAATCACGGTCAGCCAGACCGCGGCCGCCGCCGTGGCCGCGTAGCCGCGAGCCTCCGCGGCCGCCCACGTGACGCTGGGCAGGATCACGAACAGGATCCCGGACAGCACCGCCACCCGCCTGGTCGAGATCAGCGCACCGAGCACCACCACCCCTGCGCCCGCCGCGCCCGCGGCCAGGGCGCTCGGGAACCGGGCCGAGAACTCGGAGGCACCGAACGTCGCGAACCAGTAGCGCATCCCGACGTAGTACAGCCCGTGCACGGCATCGATGTGGCCGAGCAGATTCGACAGGTCGGGCCGGGACCGCTGACTCGAGTACAGCGTCGCGACCTCGTCGTACCAGAACGACGGACGCCAACTCCACGCCGCGCCGAGCACCACACCGACAGCGAAGACGAGGAACGAATCCCGGAGCAGCCCCCGCACATCGCGGGCCTGCAACGGTCCGGCCGACGTCACTGACCGTAGAGGCGAGCCCAGTTCTCCCGGCTGGTGAGCTGCGGCAACGCATCCCGGTACTGGCGCTGCGTCGACGCCGCATCCTCGCGGAACCGCTTCATCAGCTTCGCCGTCCGGGCCGTGAGCTCCCGGGCCGTCTCCTTGTCGCGGCGGCGCACCCGCACCCCGGACTGGGAGGCGTCGGTGATGACCGCGGTGTCGAACAACGACACGTGCCACCAGTGTGCCTCGGCCACAGGGATACTCGCGACACCGTGCTGGGTGCGGCCGAGCCACTGGTACGCGGCCCGCTTGGCGAGGACGAGGTCGATCTTGCTCTTGTCCGGCTCGAAACCGGCGTACCGGGTGACGAGGTCGGAGTTGCGGACACCGGGAATGTTCGACGCGGGGTGCTTGACGGTTTCGGGGAACCGCTTGCGCTCCTCACGGATCGACGCCAGCACGGCCTGACCGCCGTCCTCGAGCACCTTCGGGCCCTCGAGGAAGTCCTCGATACCGCGAATCATGGTGTACGCCAACCCGTACTGCATCGACACGAGGTACTGGGTGATCTCCCGCGTCATCCTCTTGCTCAGCGACTTGGCGTCGAAGTCACTGTGCAGCGCGGCCGCGATCAGCGAGTTACGGATGCTGAAGTACTTGGCCCAGTCGTCGCGGTCCTTCCAGTGGAAGTCCGCGTGCCACACACCGGCGTTGGGCAGGGTGACCGTGACGAATCCGGCGGCGCGGGCGCGGATGCCGTACTCGATGTCGTCCCACTGGAAGAACATCGGCAGCGGGAGCCCGATCTGCGCGACCACCTCGGCGGGGATCAGACACGACCACCACGCGTTGTAGCCGGCGTCGACGCGCTTGTGCTGCTTCTTCTTGATCAGGTTGATGTCGTGCCGCGACCCGGCCGCCCAGCGGCCCGCCTTCAGCTTCGACAGGTCCGCTTCCTCGGCGCTGACGTGCAGGTGCTCCGGGTTCATCAGGTACAGCATCTGCGCGCCGACGAGAGTCGGCTCCGTGGTGACGTTGGCGAATGCGTTCATCCGCAGGATCGACTCCGGCTCGCACAGGATGTCGTCGTCCATCAGGATCAGGTTGGCGTGCTCGTTGATGCCCGACACCTCGTACATGCCGCGGGTGAATCCGCCGGCCCCGCCGAGATTCGGCTGCCGCAGATAGACGAGCTTGTCGCCCAGGATCTCGGCGACCTCGGTGAACTTCTCCCGGTCCGACACGTGGTCGCTGCCCTGGTCGACCACGTACACGGCGTCGATGCCGGACGCCATCGTCGAGTCGTTCGCGATGGCGGCGACGGTCTCGGCGCAGTCGTCGGCGCGGTTGAACGTGCAGATCGCGATCGCGGCGGGCCGGATCACCGACGGCGCGGCGACGGTCCACTCCAGTTCGCTCACCGCGAGGGGGCCGTCGACGGCGGTGAACTCCACCCACAGGGAGCCGCCGTCGAGGTACGCGTCCAGCTTCGCCGACAGCGTCGCCGTGCCCGAGCCGTCGATCTGCGTCGTCGCGAGGATGCGCGAGTTCCCGCCCGAATCGGAGCCGCGCAGCGCTACCACGGCGCGTCCGTCGGCCTCGTGGTGGAACCCGACGGTCACGTCGGTGACCGTGGTCCAGCGCTGGTAGTAGCTGGCCGCGAACCGGCCGAAGTACGTGTCGGTGTCGACCGTCGCACCCTTTTCGAGGTTCACGACGTGGCGCTCGCGGTGGGCGCGGCCCTTGACGATCCTGGCGTACAGGTCGTCCTTGACCCGGGTGGTCGGTCCCGTGAAGAGACCTCGCGCCACCACGAGGCGGTCGGGTGCGCGATGCTCGGTGAGAGCACTCCGTACCGCGGCCGTGCTCCCGTCCACAGGTGCTACCGACGCAGACTCGTTCATAGTGCTCCTACTGTTCCCCGCGAGAGGTGGGCTGGACCGCGCCACGGCGACGGCACGATCCTCTTCTCGGTTCGCAGGGTATCAACCCCGCGACGCGCTCCCCGACCATGCGAGGCGCCCTCCGTCCCGGTGACGGGCCCGCAGCCGGAACAGCCCCACCCCCATCGCGAGCACATCGGCCCTGGATATGCGGGTTTCGTGGCTGTCGTGATCGGCGCTCAGACGCACCGGGACCTCGACCGGCACGATGCCCGCCCGCTCCGCGAGGTAGACGAGTTCGGTGGTGAACAGGAACCCGGGCTCGACGAGGTCGGGAACCAGTCTGCGCATGAGGTCGCCGTCCATCAGGACGGTGCCCTGGGGGTCGCCCGTGCGCATCCCGAGAACCACGCGGCGCAGCGCCGCGAAACCCCACGTCAGGGTTCCCCGGAGCGCGCCGCGTCGCACTTGCGAGTCGGGGTGGGCCTTGGAACCGATCACGACTTCGGGCAGTCGGCCGTCGTGGCCGGCGGCGAGCGTCTCGGCGCCGTCGAGGTCGTCGAACCCGAACGGCAGGTCGTCGGCGGTCAGCAGCACGTGCGCGCCGCGACTCGCCTCCGCTCCGGTACGCAACGCGTTGCCCATGCCCTTCTCGCTCCGCAGGACGGTCAGCGACACGGGTCCGGGTGCCCAGTCGGCGGCCAGGCGGCCGCAGATGTCCACGGTGTCGTCGGTGGAGCCGTTCTCCACCACGATGATCTCGACGTCGTGACCGGCCAGTCGTTCGGCCAGCCGGTGGACGGTCTGCTCGATGACGGCGGCGGAATTGTAGGCGGGGATGACGACCGACAGCGCCTTCGGCGCACGTGCGCCTTTCTGGTCGTGGGAACAACCGAAAAGGCGCACGGGCGCAGCCTAACTCGTAGGCTCGGAGTCCGTGGCACCCTCCGCGTCCGTGTCCTCGACGTTCACCCGATCGATACA
Source organism: Rhodococcus sp. IEGM 1307 (assembly GCF_030056915.1). NCBI lineage: Bacteria > Bacillati > Actinomycetota > Actinomycetes > Mycobacteriales > Nocardiaceae > Rhodococcus > Rhodococcus sp. IEGM 1307. Next base: position 170,394 of record NZ_JASHKW010000007.1, on the reverse strand, counting down.
CCGCATGCCCGAGTGGATGGTGGCACTGGCGGTCGCGGTGGCTGCCGCGGCAATCGCGACGATTCCCCGGATCGTGTACGACCGCTTCTACTACGGCGGCGACATGCTGGAATCGTTCGTGCCGTCCTGGCACCGGATCGGCACGGAACTCCTGGCCGGGCGGTGGCTCACCGTCAATCCCGACGCCTGGATCGGCGGGAACTATGCGGGCGAGGCCGCGTACGGCCTCTACAACCCGGTCAACCTGGCCAACTACATCCTGGCCGCGAACTTCGAGAACCTGTCCGTCGCGGCGTTCGTGATCATGGCCGAGTTCCTCGCGCTGTTCGCCCTCGCGACGTATCTGCTGTGCCGCGAATACGGTGCTCACCGCGGTCCGGCGGTCCTCGCCGGACTGACCATTCCGTTCAGCGGTTTCACCCTGTTCTACGAGGCGGCGGGCTGGCCGTCCGGGATGATGGCCGTCGCGTGGGTGACGCTGTTCTGGCGGTCGGCGCTCCGCCTCTCCCGCGGTCGCACGAACCCGCTGGTCACCTTCGTGATCGGCGCACTGACGGTGAGCATGGGCAACCCGTACGCCGCGCTCGGCGCCGTCGTCGTACTCCTCGGCATCGGGATCGGTCTCCTCACGCAGCGGCAGTTCTTCCGGTTGCTCGTGCTCGTCGTCACCGGCGCGTGCGCGGGCACCGCCGCGCTGGTGACGTACCTGCCGCTGTTCCTCAGCGTCGACGTCACCACCCGCGCAGGCAGCACCGGCATCTTCAACGACACGTTCCTGCAACCGCAGATCGGCGGCCTCGCGGGACTGAGCAGCCCGTCGTATCTCCCCGTCATCATGACGTTCGGCGGGCCGGTCGAGGTGATCCCGTCGCTGTACCTCGCGTGGTTCGTGCTGCCACTGCTGCCGTGGCTGCCGTGGGGCCGGATCCGCACTCTGTTCGCGTCCGCGGAGTTCCGTCGCGCGCACGGGCGACCACTGATCAGCCTGCTCGTGATCGCGGTCGTCTACTTCCTCTTCACGTTCGGACCGTCGAACGTCGGGATGTTCCGGTGGCCGATCCGGCTCGTCGAATACCTGTACCTGTGCGTGGTGATCGGCCTGGCGCTCGCGCTGTCGCTGGGCATCGTTCGCGACCGGGTGCGTCACCGGGCGACGGCGTCGGCGGTGCTGATCGCGCTGGGCTTCTACCTGGCGTTCTCGTCCTCACCCGCCCTGACGCTGCGGCACACGCTGTTCGCGCTGCTCGTCGCGGCGCTGTGCGTGCTCGCGTACACCGCCTGGCGCACGCGGGGCCCGAATGCTCTCGTCGCTGCCCTGGTCCTGGGCACCGTGGTGGTGGCGGCCGCGCAGGTCTGGTCCCTCACCCGCGACGTCGAGCGCGGCAGCCGCGTCGACCCGGCGAGTACATCGGTGCTGTCCGAGCAGACGGACCGCTACCAGGGCACCGTGCTGCAACTCGCCGACCTGGACGACACCTCCCACGAGGACGTCACCGCCGGCCGGATTCTGTTCGGCAACGAGATCATGGCGTCGTCCGTCGAGGGCAGCATCAACGCCTACACCGGCATCGGGTTCACCGAGTTCCAGGAAGCCCTGTGCATGGACTACCGCGGCGCCGTCTGCCCCGGGGTGTACGGGGCGCTGTGGCAGCCGGTGAACGCGGACATCCCGATCCCGCTGATCGACTATCTGAGGGTGTCGACGCTCGTCGTGGAGCACGGGCTCGTGCCCGAGGTCACGACGGCACCGCCCCCACCCGGCTGGCACGTCACCGAACGCAGCGACTCCCGGACGGTGTTGCAGCGGGACCGGCCACTGCCCCTGCCCGGCCGCGTGTCGTTCGCGTCCGACGGCGTCCGGGTGCTCTCGTCCGACACGAGCGCGGCGACGGAGACAGTGCGGGTGGCAGGGAGCGGCGGCACCGTCTGGTTCGCGCGCCTCGCGTGGCCCGGCTACTCGGCCACCGTCGACGGCGAGCCGGTGGACGCGACCGCGGGGTGGCACGGTCTGCTCGAGGTGCCGGTGCCGCCGGGTGACCACGAACTGGTCGTGACGTTCCGGCCGCCGCGGCAGAACCTGTCCGTGGCGGCGTTCGGCGCCGCGACGGTCGTGGTGCTGATCCTGTCCGTCGTCGATGCGGTGCTGCGCAGGCGCAGGCTCAGCGCGGAGACCACTCGGACGACGTGAACGCCGACGCCTCGGTGGAACCGGATCCCGCGACCGCGGCGGACGACAACGCGTCGGCGATCAGCTGGTGGCCGATCTGGTTCGGGTGGTCGCCGTCGTCGGCGAGCAGTCCGGTGGGGTCGCCGTCGCCCCACGTCCCCTTGAACGTGCTGAACAGGTCGACGTAGGTGGCGCCCTCGGCACCCGCGACCTCCGAGATGACGTCGTTGGCGCGCAACGTCAGCACGGCGCTGTCCCGGAGGAATTGCGGGCCGTACAACTCGCGGGCCACGTCGCCGTCGGGGAAGACGTCCCAGTACCCGGTGACAAGCACCGCGGTCGGCTGACCGGCCCGCAGTTCGGCGATGCGGTCGAGCACGGACGTCAGCGTGGTCTGCAGCTGCGGGAGAACGGGTTCGAAGCAGCCGAGGCCGTCATCGCCACCGCAGTCGCCGTCCAGGTAGTCGTCGAGTTCGGCGTAGAAGTCGTTGGCGCCGATCGTGACGGTGACGAGGTCGGCGTCGCGGACGGCGTCGGCGTCGTATTCGCCGGGTTCGAGGGAGTCGAGCAGGTCGGTGCTCGTCCAGCCCCCGACGCCCAGGTTGGCGACCTGCACCGGCAGCGCGTCGTCGCCGGACAGCTGATCGCCGAACAGTTCCACGAACGGCGTGCAGCCGGGGCATCCGTCACCGGCCGGGATCGAATCCCCCAGGCCCACGAGGGTCGCGGTCGGCGGCGGCGATTGTGGCTGCGGCTGCGCCACGGGCGGTGCCACAGCCGCGGAACAGCCGGCGAGGAGCGGAATCAGGACCGCTACGGGAACACCGAGAATCCAGCGTCGCACGGGGCCTCCCCATCACGTCCTGCGCCTCGGAGGGAGCGCTCGTCACCGGTCCGGACGAATCCTACCGACGGTCGCGCTCGGCTGCCGTTCCCCGCGGGACCGTGCGGACGTGCGCCCGCTCGCCCTGGGGACCGAACAGGCTGAGGATCTCCGCCGGTTGCGGCCCGGGGTTGCCGAACCAGTGCGGGACGTGGGTGTCGAACTCCGCGACCTCCCCCGGGGTCAGGATCACGTCGTGTTCGCCGAGCAGCAGTCGCAACCGGCCGGACAGGACGTACAGCCATTCGTAGCCCTCGTGGACCTGCAGGTTCGGGATGCCGTTCGGGTCACCCGGCGGGATCACGTGCTTGAACGCCTGGATCCCGCCGGGCCTGCGGGTCAGCGGGATGATCGTCGAGCCGTTCCGCTCCAGGGGCCGCAGATGGACGCGGGGGTCGCCGGTGGCGGGTGCGTCGACGAGTTCGTCGAGGGGCAGCTGATGGGCGCGGGCCAGCAGGAGCATCAGCTCGAGGGTGGGTTTCCGCTGGCCGGACTCGAGCCGCGACAGGGTGCTCACCGAGATCCCGGTGGATTCGGACAGCTGGGCGAGGGTCGCGCCGCGCTGCTGGCGGAGGGCTTTCAGCCGCGGTCCCACGGCGTCGAGGACGCCGTCCAGATCGGGTACGTCGTCGTTCACACCATCATGTTGCCACAGCGGCAAACTTGCTTGCCAGTTTCGCTGGCTCCCCGGACAGTAGACGTCACGAGGTCGACGAACGAAGGAGAACGCGATGGAAGATAGTTACGATGTAGTGGTCGTCGGTGGCGGAGCGGCCGGACTCGGCGGGGCACTGACCCTGTCGCGGGCACGCCGCTCGGTGCTCGTGATCGACGCCGGCGCCCCCCGCAACGCACCGGCCGGGCACATTCACAACTACCTCGGCCGAGAGGGCACACCGCCCGGCGAACTACTGGCCATCGGACGCGAGGAGGTCGCCGGGTACGGCGGCGAGATCGTGACCGGCACCGTCACGTCCGCCGACAAGGTCGGGGACGGCCAGTTCCGGGTGACGCTCGAGGACGGCGCGACCGTGCGGGCGCGCAGACTGCTCGTGACCACCGGCCTCGTCGACGTGCTCCCCGACGTCCCCGGGGTGGCCGAGCGCTGGGGACGCGACGTCCTGCACTGCCCGTACTGCCACGGCTGGGAGGTCCGGGACCAGCCGGTCGGCGTCCTGGCCGGCAGTCCGCTGGCGGTGCACCAGGCTCTGATGTGGCGACAGTGGACAGAGAACGTGACGCTGTTCCTGAACGACGCGGACGAACCCACCGGCGAGGAGTACGAGCAGCTCGCCGCACGCGGTATCGCCATGATCGACGGCGGTGTGGCCGGGCTCGACGTGCAGGACGACCGGCTGACCGGGGTCCGGCTGCGCACGGGTCAGGTCTTCCCCGTGACCGCCGTAGTGGTCGCACCCCTGTTCCGGGCCCGCGCCGACTTCCTCACCAGCCTGGGCCTGGACACGACCGAGATGGAGATGGCCGGACACGTGATCGGCACCGCCGTCGCCGCCGACGCGACCGGCGCCACCGAGGTCCCGGGGGTGTGGGTGGCCGGCAACGTCGCAGACCCGAAGGCGCAGGTGATCGTCGCCGCCGGAGCCGGCCTGAGTGCCGCGGCTGCACTCAACGCCGACCTGATCGCGGAAGACACCCGCCTGGCGGTCGCCGGAGCGCTCAGCCGGTAGCCGACACCGTCGCCTCGTGGACCACGCGATGCGCGGGCAGGATCGAGTCGCGCTCCGCGTCGGCGTCCCCCTCGCCGCCGATCAGCCCGACGTAATGCGCGAGCTGGGCGGCGAGGGGTTCGTCGCTGTAGCGGAGGGTGGGGATCTCGATCACCGTCTGCTGCTTGTAGCCGTCGCGGTCGGCCGGCAGGTCGTCGTCGATGTGCCGGTAGATGGTGATGTCGCGGCGCAGAAGGTCGATCTCGATCAGGCGGTCCGGCTCCAACAGCGACAACTGCCGGACCTTCCGCTGACTCACCCGGCTGGCCGAGATGGTGGCCACCGCACCGGATTCGAAACGTAGCACCGCCTCCGCGCAGTCCTCGGCCTCGTTGCGCCGCGAACTGTCGTGGAAGTACCCGAACTCGGCCTTCACGCCGACGGGCGGTGACCCGACGAAACCGATCGCGAGGTCGACGTCGTGGATCAGCAGGTCGGTCGCGACGCCGGTGGGGATGCGGGAGACGAACGGCGAGTGCCGGATTCCGTTGACCTGCCACACGTCACCGGCGAATTCGCGGGCCGTCCGGACCGCCGGGTTGTATCGCTCGAGCAGGCCGCACATCAGCGGAACACCGGTCGCGGCCGCGCGCTTCACCAGATCGGTGCTCTCCTCGTACGTTGCGGCGAGCGGCTTTTCGACGAGCACCGGCTTGCCGAGGTCGAGGACGCGGCCCGCCAACTCGTAGTGGGCGGGTGTCGCCGCCGCGACGACGGCGGCATCGATGCCGTCCAGTTCGTCGAAATCCGCGGCCCATGCGGTGTCGAACCGCGCGGCGACCTCCCGCCCGTGTTCCTCCCGCGGTTCCACGAGCAGGGCGAGGTCACACAGCGGGGACTGCGCGAGAACGCGGGCGTGCAGCGAACCCATCTTGCCGGATCCGACGAGCGCGATCCGCGGTCGCGTGGACGTCATCACACCTCCATCGCCTCGCGCACCGCGGCGACGATCCGGTCGACGTCGTCGGTGGAAAGTGCGGCGTGGACGGGGATGCTGAGGCACCGACGGGCCACGGATGTCGCGACCGGCGTCGGTGAGGCGATCACGCGGGGATGCTCGCGGTAGCAGTCGTAGTCGTAGACGGTTTTCGGGTAATAGACGCCGCTGCCGACGTCCCGATCGCTCAGGCGCTGCGCGAGGGTGTCGCGGTCGATCGGCGCATCGGGCGCGAGGATCACGGTGAACTGGTGCCACACGTGCCCGCGGCCCGCGAGTTCCGAAGGCAGAACGAGACCTTCGACGTCCTTCAGCCCGGTCCGCAGCGCCTCGGCGTTGCGGCGGCGCGACTCCACCTGTTGCAGATAGGAACCCAGCTGCGGCAACCCGAGACTGGCCTGCAGATCCGTCATCCGGAAGTTCTGGCCCGCCATCTCGTATTCGTAGCGCCGGCGCATGCCCTGATTCCGCAGCACCCGCAACCGGTCGGCCACCGCGTCGTCGTCCGTCGTGACCATGCCGCCCTCGGCGGTGGTGAGATTCTTGGTCGCGTAGAACGAGAAGCAGCCGAGCCCGAAACTGCCCGCACCCTTGCCGTCGAACGTGGCACCGTGTGCCTGCGCGGCGTCCTCGACGACGGCGAGCCCCTCGGTCTCGGCCAGCGGCATCAACGCACCCATGTCCGCGGTCTGCCCGTAGAGATGCACCGGCATCAGCACCCGGGTGCGCTCGTTCACGCACTGCGCCGCGGCGTCGGGGTCGAGCGCGAAATCGGCCTCCCCGATGTCCGCGAACCGGGCCGTCGCGCCGGAATCGAGAATCGCGTTGAGCGTGGCCACGAACGTGAACGGGGTGGTGAGCACCTCGTCGCCCGGTTGGAGATCCAGCACCCGCAGCGCCGCGATCAGCGCGGTGGTGCCGCTGTTGACGGCCACGGCGTGCCGGGTGCCGACGAGCTCGGCGAACCCCACCTCGAACCTCGCGACCTTCGGTCCCTGCGCGACCATCCCTGATCGCAGGGTGTCGAGAACCTCGCGCTCGACGTCCTCTCCGAAAGAGATACTCGAGATCGCGATCACGGTTCCTCCGATAGATTGACGTGCGTTCACACCGTCTTCACAGATTGCACCCTCTTGAAGGTTCCCACGGTCTGCACGGCTCCTGGAAGGAATCGCCAACTTTCATGACCATCGGTGAAAACTGCGAGATCCACCCGACCGTCGTGATAGGCGACGGCGTCACGATCGGGGACCGCGTGAGCATCGGACCGTATGCCGTCCTCACCGGCCCGCTCGACATCGGCGACGACTGCTGGATCGGCGCCCACGCGACGCTCGGGGCGCCGCCGGAGTGGATCGGGAAGACGCATCCCCGCACGTGGACGGAGATCAGCCCGCACCAGGGGGTCGTGATCGGCGCGGGCACCGTGATCCGGGAGATGAGCGCCGTCCAGCAGGGAGCCGAGCGTCCGACGACCATCGGGCGCGGCGGATTCGTCATGAACCACACGTCCGTCGAGCACGACGTCCGGATCGGCGAAGACTGCGTCCTCTCGCCGTCCAGCACCCTCGGCGGTCACGTGACCCTCGGCGACGGCGTCAACCTCGGTATGAGCGCGGTGGTGCATCAGCGGCGGGTGATCGGTGCGCGGGCGATGGTCGGAATGGGATCGGTCGTCGCCAAGGACATTCCGCCGTTCGCCACGGTGTTCGGCAACCCCGCCGCCCTGCGCGGCACCAACCGGGTGGGCATGAGCCGCGCCGGGATCGCCGACCGGGACATCGCGGCGGTGGCGAAGGTGTACGCCTCGGGGAGGCTCGACGCCGACGCGGAACTCCCGAACTCGCTCGCCGACGCGTTCGCCTGGTGGCGGGAGCTGTCGGTGAAACCGCTCGTTTCCTGATCCGGCGCCCTCCGATTGCTATCGTCGGAAACGAACGCTGCACTGCCGCAGCGCACTGCCGGTGAGGGGGTGGTTCTCGTGGACACCGATCCCGAGATCGTCCCGGACCGCGGCGGTCGTGCCGTCCTGATGAACGCGCTGCGGATCCTCGTCACCCTCGCGATCGTCGTCGCCGTCGTGTTCGCCGTGAAATCGCAGTGGGCCGAGGTCAGGGACACGATCACCCAGCTGGACTGGTGGGCGCTCGCCGTCTCCGCGGTGTTCGTCTTCCTCGGCATGGGCGCGGCGGTGCGCGCATGGCAGCACGCGCTCGGCGCCCTCGAACACCCGATCCCCGCCTTCGACGCCGCCCGCTGCTACCTGGTCGGCCAGCTCGGCAAGTATCTGCCGGGCAGCGTGTGGGCGTTCGTCCTCCAGACCGAGCTCGTGCGCCGGGCCGGGGTGTCGCGGGCCAACGGATTCGTCGCCGTCCTCGTCACCGTCGGGCTGAGCATCACGTCGGCGCTGGTCGTCGGGCTGCTGGCGCTGCCCGCCCTGTTCCACATCAGCACCGTCGCGGCGGTCGCGGTGATCGTTCTCGTCCCGATCGCGCTCGTCTGCTGCTACCCACCGGTCCTCACCCGGCTCGTGAACCTGGCCCTGCGGATCCTGCGGCGTGCCCCGCTGCAGCGGCAGCTGACCATGCACAAGATCGGGCTGGCCCTCGGCTGGTGCGCCGTCAGCTGGGTCCTCTACGGCGTGCACCTCTGGTTCCTCGCGTCGAGTTCGGCGGGATTCGAGGCGGGCACCCTGGTGCAGTGCATCGGCGCGATCGCCCTCGGCATGTGCGCCGGCGTGCTGGTGGTCGTCGCGCCGTCCGGCATCGGGGTCCGCGAGGCCGTCGTCGTCGCGGCTCTGTCCCCGTTCATGGACAGCGGGGTCGCGCTCGGGCTGGCCCTCGCGTCACGCCTGGTGTTCACGCTGTGCGAGGTGCTCGCCGGCTTCGTCGCCGCGATCGCCGGTTCGAGTTCGCTGCGCAACGCCCTCGTCCACGAGGATTCCCGGGTTCCGCAGCCGTCCTGAGGAGATCGCGATGACGGACGCCTGGGAGATCGATCCCGCGTACGAGCGCTACATCGGCCGCTGGAGCCGGCCGGTCGCGACGCAGTTCCTACGGTGGATGGCCGCCGGCCCGGGCGGCGCATGGTGCGACGTGGGTTGCGGGACGGGCGCCCTCGCCCACACCGTTCTCCGCACGGCGGATCCGGCCCGGGTGGTCGGCGTCGAACCGTCGCAGCCCTTCGCGGCGGCGGCTCGGGCCGGCACGGACGATCCCCGCTTCGACGTCCGGTCTGGCACCGCCGAATCCATCCCCGCCGAGGACGGCGAGTTCGACCGCGTGGTGTCCGGGCTCGTCCTCAATTTCGTTCCCCATCCGATCGACGGGCTCGCCGAGATGCGCCGAGTCACGCGCACCGGCGGGACGGTCGCCGGGTACGTGTGGGACTACGCCGAGGGAATGCAGATGATTCGCGCGTTCTGGGACGCCGCCCGCGAACTCGACGAGAAGGCCGCGGACCTCGACGAGGGCGTCCGCTTCCCGCTCTGCCGGCCGCAGCCTCTCCGCGACGCACTGTCCACCGCGGGGCTGGCCGCGGTGGAGGTGCACCCGCTCGACGTGCCCACCGTGTTCGCCGACTTCGACGATTTCTGGCGGCCGTTTCTGGGCGGGCAGGGACCGGCGCCCGGATACTGCGCGTCCCTGCCCGCCTTACGTCGAGACGAGCTTCGCGACCTGCTCGATGCCCGCTCGAGGCGCGACGAGGCCGGCCGCATCGCACTGAAGGCGAGAGCGTGGGCGTTTCGCGGAACCGTCAGCCGATGACGGATTCCGTGGCCGCGTACGCCTTCTCCGCGGATTCCTTCTGCGCCCGCCACCACGACTCGTTGTCGCGGTACCACCGCACGGTGGCCTCGAGCCCGCTGCGGAAATCCTTGTATTGCGGCGTCCAGCCGAGTTCGGTGCGCAGCCGCGTCGAATCGATCGCGTAGCGCAGGTCGTGGCCCGGGCGGTCGGTGACGAAGTCGAGGTCGTCGGCGTCGCGGCCGAACAGTTCGAGCAGCGTTCCGACGACGGTCCGGTTGTCGACCTCGCCGTCCGCGCCGATCAGATACGTCTGACCGAGACTCCCCTTCTCCAGGATCGTCCAGACGGCCGAATTGTGGTCGTCGACGTGGATCCAGTCGCGCACGTTCTTCCCGCTGCCGTACAGGCGGGGGCGCACCCCGTCGATCAGGTTGGTGATCTGGCGCGGAATGAACTTCTCGACGTGCTGGTACGGGCCGTAGTTGTTGGAACAGTTCGACAGGGTGGCCCGCACCCCGAACGACCGCGCCCAGGCCCGCACCAGCAGATCGCTGGATGCCTTGGTGGCCGAGTACGGGCTCGACGGGTTGTACGGGGTCGACTCGGTGAAACGCTCGGGGTCGTCCAGTTCGAGGTCGCCGTACACCTCGTCGGTGGAGATGTGGTGATACCGGACGTCGTGTGCGCGGACGGCCTGCAACAGCGAGAACGTGCCCATCACGTTCGTCTGCACGAACGGCGTCGGGTCGGCCAGCGAATTGTCGTTGTGCGATTCCGCGGCGAAGTGGACCACCGCGTCCGAGTCCGCGACCAGACGGTCCACCAGCGCGAAATCCGCCACATCGCCGTGCACGAACTCGATGCGGTCGGCCACCGGGTCGAGCGACCGCCGGTTGCCGGCGTACGTCAGCGCGTCGAGCACCGTCACCTGCACGTCCGGGCGCTCGGCGACCGTCTGGTGCACGAAATTCGCACCGATGAACCCGGCGCCGCCTGTCACGAGAAGCCTCATGTGCACCCACCCTAGTGGCGCGCCCGAGTTTCTATCCGACGCGAACACTGGAACACTGCGCACATGCGCGGAATCATCCTGGCAGGCGGTACCGGGTCCCGGTTGCACCCGATCACTCTCGGAGTGAGCAAGCAACTGGTCCCGGTCTACGACAAGCCGATGATCTACTACCCGCTCTCCACCCTGATGCTGGCCAACATCCGGGACATCCTCGTCATCACCACCCCGCACGACGCGGAGCAGTTCCGCCGGCTCCTCGGCGACGGCTCCCAGTTCGGGGTGAACCTCACGTACAAGGTGCAGGAGGAACCGAACGGCCTGGCGCAGGCGTTCGTGCTCGGCGCCGACCACATCGGCAACGAGTCCGTGTCCCTCGTCCTCGGCGACAACATCTTCTACGGCCCCGGACTCGGTTCCCGGCTGAACCGCTTCGAGAACATCGACGGCGGCGCCGTGTTCGCCTACTGGGTATCCGATCCCAGTTCCTATGGTGTGGTCGAATTCGACGACTCGGGCCGGGCGATGTCGATCGAGGAGAAGCCTGCCACCCCGAAGTCGAACTTCTCGATCCCCGGACTGTATTTCTACGACAACGACGTCGTGTCGATCGCGCGCGACCTGCGGCCGTCGGACCGCGGCGAGTACGAGATCACCGACGTCAACCAGGCGTACCTGCAGGCCGGACGGCTACAGGTCGAGGTGCTTCCCCGCGGAACCGCCTGGCTCGACACCGGCACCGTCGATTCGCTGCTCGAGGCGGCGAACTTCGTGCGCACGCTCGAACACAGGCAGGGGCTGAAGATCGGCGTCCCGGAAGAGGTCGCTTGGCGCCGCGGGTTCATCACCGACGCCGAATTGTGCGCCCGCGCCGACACTCTCGGCAAGTCCGGATACGGGGACTATCTCCTCGAACTTCTCGAACGCGGCAAGGACTGGTGACGTGGAGTATCGGGAACTGAAGGTTCCGGGCGCCTGGGAGATCACCCCGCGGCAGTTCGGCGACGACCGCGGCGTGTTCCTCGAATGGTTCAAGGGCTCGGAGTTCGAGGCCGCCGTCGGGCACAGCCTCGAACTCGCGCAGGCCAACTGCTCGGTGTCCGCCGCCGGTGTCCTGCGCGGCATCCACTTCACCGACAACCCGCCCGGGCAGGCGAAATACGTCACCTGCGTCAAGGGTGCGTTCCTCGACGTCATCGTCGACCTGCGCGTCGGGTCGCCGATGTTCGGGCAGTGGGATTCGGTGCTCATCGACGACGTCGACCGCCGCGCGGTCTACCTTCCGGCCGGCGTCGGCCACGCGATCCTGTCCCTCGAGGACGCGTCGACCGTGATGTACCTGTGCTCGATCGAGTACACCCCCGCCCTCGACCACGACCTCCACCCACTCGATCCCGAACTGGGAATCGATTGGCCCACGGTGGGCCGGGACGGCAGCCCGCTGACGTTCCAGCTGTCCGAGAAGGATTCGGCCGCACCGTCTCTGAAGCAGGCCCTGGACGCCGGAGTGCTGCCCACCTACCCCATGTGAGTGTTTTTGCGTGCCCGAGCACTCGATGGCACTCACATGGGGTGGCAGGATGCGGACATGACAACTGACACCGGCGAGCGGTTGGAGGTCCGGCGGGCTGTCGCCGCGGACCCGGCGACGATCTTCGGCCTCCTCTGCGATCCCGCGGGACACGTGGCGATCGACAGTTCCGGGATGCTGATGTCCGCGGAAGGGGACCACGTCACGGCGGCGGGCGACACGTTCGTCGTGCACATGGACCGCGACGCGTTGAACGACTTCGACCTCGGCCTCTACGACGTGACGGTCACGATCGAGACGTTCGTGCCCGACCGGGAGATCTCCTGGAAGGTTCTCGGCCAGATCCGGCCGCAGATCGGGCACGTGTACGGGTACCGGCTCGAGCCGATCGACGAGGGAACGATGGTGACGTCGTTCTACGACTGGTCGTCCATCGACCCGGTGTGGCGCGAGTCCGGGATCTTCCCGGTGATTTCCGAGAACGCCCTGCGCGCGACGCTGGGCATCCTCGCGCGCACGGTCGCCCCCGGGCGTCCGCGACCACAAATCGATCCACAGAATTGAAACGTGTTCTAGTATCGAGTGCGTGAACTTCGTCGTCGTCGACCACCCCCGGCCGGGCATCGCCCTGGTAACGCTCAACCGCCCGGAACGCATGAATGCGATGGCGTTCGACGTGATGATCCCGTTCCGCGACGCGCTGGAGAAGATCAGCAACGACAACGCGGTGCGCGCGGTGGTGATCACCGGCGCCGGCCGCGGCTTCTGCTCCGGCGCCGACCAGAGATCCGCGGGCACGCTCCCCCACGTCGACGGACTCACCCCGCCGACCGTCGCCCTGCGGGCCATGGAGATGCTCGACAACGTGGTGCTCTCGCTCCGCCGGATGCACCAGCCGGTGATCAGCGCCGTCAACGGCGCGGCCATCGGCGGCGGCCTGTGCCTGGCGCTCGCCTCCGACATCCGGATCGCGGCAGACGACGCCTACTTCCGGGCGGCGGGCATCAACAACGGCCTGACCGCGAGCGAACTGGGCCTGAGCTACCTGCTGCCCCGGGCGATCGGCTCGTCCCGGGCGTTCGAGATCATGCTGTCCGGTCGCGACGTGCACGCCGACGAGGCCGAGCGGATCGGACTCGTGTCGCGGTGCGTGCCCGGCGAGGACCTCCTGGACGAATGCTTCGACCTCGCCGAGCGCATGTCGCGGTTCTCCCGGCCGGGCCTGGAACTGACGAAGCGCACGCTGTGGTCCGGGCTCGACGCCGCCTCACTCGAAGCCCACATCCACCAGGAGGGACTCGGGCAGCTGCTGGTGCGGCTGCTGACCGACAACTTCGAGGAGGCCACCGCCGCGCGGAAGGACAAGCGCGAACCCCGGTTCCGGGACCGGCGCTAGGCCGCCTGCCCCGTGCAGGGTTGACGGGGGCCGAGACTCGTCAACCACGCACAGGGCCGGAGGCCTTCGGAGTATCTTTCGGACATGTCGAAGCCACCTCTGACACCGAAAGCCGCCGAGATGTTCGCTCGGCCCAATTACGCCACCATCGCCTGCGTCCGACCCGACGGCCAGCCCGTGTCCGTGGCCACCTGGTACCTGTTCGAGGACGGCAGGGTGCTGGTCAACATGGACGCCGAGCGTCGACGCCTGGACTACCTGCGCGGCGACCCCCGCGTCAGCCTCACCGCGATGGACCCCGACGACTGGATCACCCACGTCAGCGTCCAGGGCCGGGTGGCCGAGTTCGTGGACGACGAAGAATTCGCCGACATCGACCGCCTCGCGACGCAGTACACCGGCAAGCCGTACCCCGTCCGCGACCGCAAACGGGTCAGCGCCTGGATCGAGATCGACACCTGGCACGGCTGGGGATCGCTGAAACAGTCCTGAACCGACTCCGCGACGACGACAACCGGGCATGACGACCCCCCGCGTCGCAACGGTCCTCGCCGTGGCCACGGCGGTGATCGGCAGCCTGCTGCTGAGCGCACCACCGGTCCGCGAACCGGGAACGCCCGCGGCGACGGTCGCTCAGCCCGCAGCGCCTCCGCCGCCGCCGCCCGTGGTCCTGACCCCGGAGGAGGTCGAGGCCAGGGCGATCCCGGCGATCGTCACGCTCGTCGCGGATTCGGGTCTCGTCGAAACCGCGGGAACGGGGATCGTGCTCACCCCCGACGGCGTTGTCCTCACCAACCATCACGTGATCGACGGCGCCCTCGACATCAGCGCGGTGAGCCTGGGCAACGGTGCGGAGTACGTCGCGGACGTCCTCGGGTACGACAGTTCCCGCGACGTCGCGGTACTCCGGCTCCAGGGCGCGGGCGACCTCCCGGTGGCGACCCTCGCGAAGGACACCACCATCGGAATCGGCGACCCGGTGACCGCGGTGGGTAACGCGGAGGGAGGCGGGGTTCCGGTGGCGGCCCGCGGGTTCGTGACCGACGTCGAGCAGACGATCACCGCCCGCAGTTCCACCGACGGTTCCCGGAACCGGCTGAACGGGCTGATCCAGATCGACGCGGCCGTACGTCCCGGCGACTCCGGCGGCCCCCTCGTCGACGCCACCGCCGCCGTCATCGGCGTCAACACCGCGGGCAACGCCGACTCCGACCCCACGAAACCCGCTCCCATTCAGCCGAGATCGTATGCGGTGCCCATCGACACCGCGATGACGATCGTCGATCAGGTCCGCGCCGGAACCACGTCCGCCACCGTGCACATCGGCGACACCCCTCTCCTCGGGATCAGCGTCACCGACGACGACCGGGGCGCCGAAGTGCTCTGGGTCAGCATCGGCACCCCCGCCGACGACGCCGGCATCGAGATCGGAGACGTCATCACCGAATTCGACGGAACACCCGTCCGGTCCTCGGACGATCTCAGCGAACGCATGATCGCGCGGCACCCCGGCGACGAGGTCGCGGTGCGCTGGTTCGACGAGAGCGGACAACAGCGATCGACGACGATCGTGCTCGAGAAAGGCCCGCCGCGGTAGTCAGGCGGTCTTGTCCCGGGCGACACCGTCGTCCGGTCGCACGCGTGTCGTGACGAAACGCGCGATACGCCGAAGCACCGCACGGCTTTCCGGCAGACCGGGCCACAACGCCGGGAACGCGTGCACCTGGCCGTCCCAGATCTGCAGCGTCGTCGGAACACCCGCAGCGCTCAGCCGATACGCCATCAGCTCCGAATCCGACCTCAGCACCTCACCTTCCGCAGCGACCAGCAGCGCAGGCGGCAGACCCTCGAGAGTCCCGTTCACGGGCGACAGCGCGGGGTCGAGCACGCCGTCCACCTCGCCGCCGAGCTTGCCGATGGTGACGAGCGCCTCCACGGGCGCGAACACGTCGCGGGCGGCATTGGCGTGCACCAGCTTGTCTGCGCAGTCCAGGTCCAGCAGCGGCGACAGTCCGACCAGGCCGGCGGGCAGATCGACGCCCTCCTCGCGGGCCTTCAGCGCCGTCGCGAAGACGAGGAACCCGCCGGCCGAGTCGCCGGCGAACACCGTCCCGCCCGCGCGGGCTCCGTTCTCCAGCAACCACTTGTACGCCGTCAGGCAGTCGTCGACCGAACCGCTGATGTTCGTGTCGGGCAGTTGCCGGTAGCCGACGTGCATCACCGGCAGCCCGGTCAGCTTCGCGATCGTCGCGACCACCGGCCGATGCGTGTTCAGCCCGCAACACAGGAACCCGCCGCCGTGCAGGTAGAGGACGACACCGTCACCCAGGTCCGGAGACACCCCCGGCGCGCGCACGATCTCCGCGTCGAATCCGGGCAGTCGCACCTTCTGTCGGCGAATTCCGGACGCGGGACGGATCCCCGCCGCCAAGTCCAGCAACGCGGCCCTGCGAATCGCCGATTCGTTGATCGGGGCCATCCGCACCACAGGCCGGAGAAACCACCTGCACGCCTGGTAGAGAACCTGGGATTCGATACTCGGCCCCGCGAGCCTCGCCCCCGAACGGTACTGGACGATCGGTGTCCCGCTCCGCTGCTGCGCGGACGGCTTGCGGTCGTTCGGCACAGATTTCATGCCTTCTCCCCTGGTCGCCGGTACCCGTCGCCGTTGACGGATACGTAACTTCAACCTTGGAGTACCCGCCGCGGTCGTGTGTCACTCATGGTGGCTTCGGCCCCAAGTCGTTATCCCCTTTGCCCGAATCGTTATCGCAGGCGTGGCAAGTGGGCCATCGAGGGGTCGACTCAGCCGAAATCGAGCTCGTCGAGCTCGTCCACCACGGTGACCTTGCGCTTTCGTCCGCCCATCATCCTGCCGATGCCGCGACGCCCGCCGGCGTCCGCGTTGCCCGAGGGCAGGATCCGCTGCGGCGCCACCCGGGGTCGTGCCACGTGCACGGGGGGAAGCGTCGCGGCCGGGGGTTCCACGGTGTCGGGAGTCGCCACGGGTGCCCGGGGCGGGAGGGGAGGCCGGGACGGGAGCGGAGCCGGCACCGCGATCGCGGGCAGCGGCGGCACGACCGGTTCGAAGACCCGCTCGCGGCAAGGCACGTCCGTGTCCCGGAGATCGACGTCGTCGAGATCGACCACCCACCGCACCCGGTTCTCGAGGCCGCGGTCCTGCAGCTCGGCCCAGATCTCGTCGTGCCACGTCGAGGGTTCGCCGCTGCCGAACGCCCGGGAGTTCGCACTGACCCACACCACGTCCTCGGACGGGCGGCGATCGGCGATGTCCAGGACCGTCAGCCAGTTCACCGTGGCGGTGTAGCCGTGCCGCTTCTTGTCCACGTACGGGCGACGACGCTGCAACTCGCGACCGGCGATGTCGAGGTGCGACACGTGGGCCGGCTCGATCACGTCGCAGCCCATCGCCTCCAGCTGCCGGGCGAGCGAGTCGACGTACCCGTCGGCCTTGGCCCGGGCGGCGTCCACGAAGACCGACAGGTCCTCCCGGAGCCCGAGCCGGTCGTACATCCGCGCCTGGACGGTCAGGGCGTCGATCATGGCGACGGATTCCCGCTGGTACCGGTGCGCTACCTCGACGAGGACGAGGCGGGGAACGAGCACCCGGCCGCCGTGGTCGAGGGCGTCGCGGACGAACGTCTCGAAGCGCGCGTCTCGTGTGACGGCCGAGGTGTCGAGAACAATCAGCATTGATCGATTCTCACCGAACGCGCCTGCCGCGCCAGAGAAGTTGCTGAGTCGTTACCCAAACACCCGGATCGGGGTCATCGCAGCACCCATCGGGGCATTGCCGTGTGGTTGCCCGGCAGGCGCTAGTGGATCTTGAAGATCACCGCGCGCTGCACGACGAAATTGATGACCGTCGCCGTGCCCTGGGCGATGACGAACGCAAGCGGCAGACGCCACCATTCGTCGGGGAAAGCGTGATACATCACCCAGTTGAGGCCCACCTGCACGGCGAACGTGACCGCGTAGAGGATGACGACGGCCACGAAGCGGGCACGGCTCGGTTCGGCCTTGAACGTCCACCGGCGGTTGATCAGGTACGCGGTGGTGGTGCCCGCGATGAAGCTGATCGACTTCGCCACGTTCACGGGGAGCCCGACCACTTCGAACAGCAGGACGTACAGGCCGAAGTCGACGATCGCCGACAATCCGCCGGTCAGGACGAAACGGATGATCTGCGTCTTCAGGTCCAGTGCGTCGTCCGCGATGTTCTCGGTGACGGGGATCTCGACGGGGAGCGGAACGTGCGGTTCGTGCTCGTGACTCGGCTGGGTTTCTGACACGACGACGAGGCTAGCGCCCCGTGAGTACTTGTCGACCGCGTGCGGTGGATAAGCACGCACGGGCCCGCGGGGCCGGCCTCCGGGTACCCTCTACCTCGATGTCCACGACAGCAGAAGAGACGCCCACCCAGGCGCTCCCCACACAGACCCGCACCCTCACCGGCTGGGGACGCACCGCGCCCACCACCGCGCAGGTGCTGTCCACTCCCGACGTGGAAGTGATCGCGCGAGCGGTCGCCCAGGTCGCGGAGCAGAACGAGTCGAAGCCCGCTCACCTGCAGCGTGGGGTGATCGCCCGCGGCCTCGGCCGCTCCTACGGCGACCCGGCGCAGAACGCCGGTGGCCTGGTCATCGACATGAATGCGCTGAACCGGATCCACCGCATCGACCGCGACACCCACCTGGTGGAGGTTGACGCCGGCGTCAACCTGGACCAGCTGATGAAGGCGGCCCTGCCGTTCGGTCTGTGGGTTCCGGTGCTGCCGGGCACCCGGCAGGTCACCATCGGCGGCGCGATCGGCTCCGACATCCACGGCAAGAACCATCACAGCGCCGGCAGCTTCGGCAACCATGTGGTGTCGCTGGACCTGCTCACCGCCGACGGCAAGGTGCGCACGCTGACGCCGAAGGGCGGCCGCAACGACCCCAGGGGCGCGCTGTTCTGGGCGACGATCGGCGGCATGGGCCTGACGGGCATCATCCTCAAGGCGACCATCAAGATGACGCCCACCGAGACGGCGTACTTCATCGCCGACGGCGACGTCACCCAAACGCTCGACGAGACCATCGCGCTGCACAGCGACGGCAGCGAATCCAATTACGAATACTCGAGCGCCTGGTTCGACGCCATCGCAGCGCCGCCGAAGCTGGGTCGCGCGGCGATCTCCCGCGGTTCGCTCGCGAAGCTCGACCAGTTGCCGGCCAAGCTGCAGAAGAACCCCCTCGCGTTCGACGCCCCGCAGCTGCTGACGTTCCCGGACGTCTTCCCGAACGGCCTTGCCAACAAGTTCAACTTCTCGATGATCGGCGAGCTGTGGTTCCGGAAGTCCGGCACCTACCGCGACAAGGTTCAGAACTTGACGCAGTTCTACCACCCGCTCGACATGTTCGGTGAGTGGAACCGCGCCTACGGATCCAACGGGTTCCTGCAGTACCAGTTCGTGGTGCCGACCACCGCGGTCGAGGAATTCAAGGCCATCATCCGCGACATCCAGAAGTCGGGGCACTACTCGTTCCTCAACGTGTTCAAGCTGTTCGGCGAGGGCAACCAGGCCCCGCTGAGCTTCCCGATCCCGGGCTGGAACATCTGCGTCGACTTCCGCATCAAGCCCGGCCTGAACGAGTTCGTCACCGAACTCGACAAGCGGGTCCTGAAGTTCGGCGGCCGCCTCTACACGGCCAAGGACTCGCGGACCACCGCCGAGACCTTCCACGCCATGTACCCGCGGATCGACGAGTGGATCGCCACCCGCCGCAAGTACGACCCCACCAATGTCTTCGCCTCCGATATGTCCAGAAGGTTGGAACTCTAGTGATCAACGCTGTCGGGAATCCCCAGACACTGCTGCTGCTCGGTGGCACCTCCGAGATCGGTCTCGCGATCTGCGAGGAGTACCTGAAGAAGGCGCCGATGCGGGTGATCCTCGCCGCGCTGCCGGGTGATCCCGGTCGCGATGCCGCCGTCGCCCAGTTGAAAGCGGCCGGCGCCAACGCCGTCGACGTCATCGACTTCGACGCCGTCGACACCGAGAGCCACCCGAAGGTCATCGACGAGGCGTGGGCGAAGAGCGACGTCGACGTCGCCATCGTCGCGTTCGGCCTGCTCGGCGACGCCGAGGAACTGTGGCAGAACCAGCGCAAGGCCGTCCAGATCGCCGAGGTCAACTACACGGCCGCAGTGTCGGTGGGCGTGCTCGTGGGCGAGAAGATGAAGGCACAGGGCTTCGGCCAGATCATCGCCATGTCGTCCGCCGCGGGCGAGCGCGTGCGCCGCTCCAACTTCGTGTACGGATCCACCAAGGCCGGACTCGACGGCTTCTACCTCGGACTCGGTGAGGCGCTGCGCGAGTTCGGTCCGCGCGTCCTCGTCATCCGTCCCGGCCAGGTCCGCACCCGCATGTCCGCGGACGTGAAGGAAGCCCCGCTCACCGTGAACAAGGAAGACGTGGCCAAGCTCGCCGTCACGTCGGCGGAGAAGGGCAAGGATCTCGTGTGGGCGCCGGGCGCCTTCCGCTACGTGATGATGATCCTGCGGCACATCCCGCGACCGATCTTCAAGAAGCTGCCCATCTAAGCTTCGCCCTCGTGACGGAAGCAGACGTAGCACCGGCCCGACGGTCCCTGTCGACAGCTGTCGAAATGCTGCTGGGGGCCGTCGCGGCCGCAGTGGTGGCGGCGGTCGGACTGTTCGCGTTCGCGCGGGTGCAGTGGCCGGCGTTCAACTCGTCCAACGTGACCCAGGCCGTCACCACGGTCGGCCAGGTCGTTGCCATCGCCGGTATCGCGGTGTCCGTCCTGCTCGTACGACTGCACCGGGCCCCGCGGTTCGCCCGGCTGCTGTCGTGGGCGAGCCTGTCCGGGTTCGTGACCGTCACCCTCGGTCTGCCTCTCGCAGCCACCAAGCTCTACCTGCACGGCGTCTCCGTCGACCAGGAGTTCCGCACCGAGTACCTCACCCGGCTGACCGACTCGGCGGCGTTGCGCGACATGACGTATGCCGACCTGCCGCCGTACTACCCGGCCGGCTGGTTCTGGGTGGGCGGGCGCGTCGCCAACCTCCTCGGCGTGGACGGCTGGGAAGCCTTCAAGCCATACGCCATCGGATCGCTCGCCGTCGCAGCCGTCGTGGCACTGGTGTTGTGGAGCAACCTGATCCGCCACGACCTGGCCATCGTCGTGTCCCTCGCGACCACGGCACTCGTCCTGGCCTACGGATCACCCGAACCGTACGGCGCCGTCATCACCCTGCTGATCGGTCCCGCACTCGTCCTCGCCTGGGGCGGGCTGAACCGCGTCGACGGGCGCGGCGGCTGGGGCGCCGTGATCGGCACCGGACTGTTCCTCGGCCTCGCCGCTACGTTCTACACGCTGTATCTCGGGCTCGCCGCCTTCGCGATCACCCTGCTCGCACTGCTCGCCGCGACCCTGCGGATACGCGCCCGGAAGTCGTGGCGGGCGGCGATCGATCCGCTGGTCCGGCTGATCGTGATCGCCGCCGTGTCCGGCGTTCTCGCACTGACGGTCTGGTTGCCGTATCTGCTGAAGGTCGTGGGCGGTTCGCCCGCGGCGTCGGGAACAGCGCTGCACTATCTGCCCGAGGCAGGCGCACATCTGCCACTGCCGATGATCCACTTCTCCCTCACCGGGGCACTGTGCCTGCTCGGCACCATCTGGCTCGTCGCCCGCGCGTCGACGTCGCGGCGCGCGCAGGCACTCGGCGTCGGGGTGGTGGCCATCTACCTGTGGTCGCTGCTGTCGATGGCGGTCACCGTGCTCGGCAGCACCCTCCTCTCGTTCCGACTCGAGCCTGTGCTGATCGTCCTGCTCGGCGCAGCAGGTGTCTTCGGATTCGTCGAATTCGCAGGCTGGCTCGTGCTCGCGACCAGCGACAACCCGCGGGTCAAGGGGGCGGTCCTGGTGATCGGCGTGCTGGGCGCGCTGTCGTTCGTCCAGAACATCCCCAAGTTCCTCGACTCCGACATCGCCGTCGCCTACACCGACACCGACGGCAACGGTGAACGCGCCGACCAGCGCCCACCCGGCGCCGCCGCTCACTACGCGGCAGTCGACGAGCTGATCCAGGCGCAGGTCCCCCGCGACCGCGACGACACGGTCGTCCTCACCGCCGACACCAGTTTCCTCAGCTTCTATCCCTACCTCGGGTTCCAGGCGCTGACGTCGCACTACTCGAATCCCCTGGCGGACTTCGCCGGACGCGCCGGGACCATCGCGGACTGGAGCGAACTCGAGACGCCCGACCAGCTGGTGACCGCACTCGACGCGGCGCCGTGGCGCGCCCCCGACGCGTTCGTGTTCCGCCAGGGCCCCGACGGGTACACCTTGCGGCTCGCCGAGGACGTGTATCCCAACGATCCCAACGTGCGCCGCTACACCGTCACGTTCCCGAAAGAACTGTTCGACGACCCCCGATTCACGGTGTCGGAGACCGGGCCGTTCGTGGTCGTCACAAGAAACTGATCGGTCTGTTCACGTTTATCTCGCCACCTCGCGGGAACCCCGCAGCCAATCAGGGAGGCGGGTATTTCCCGCGCCCCGAGGGGAATTGTCGGGTCGTCGCGAGGAGCGGTCATGCCGGATGCAGTGGAGCCTCGACGTGCCGATAGCGGTGCCGAAGACTATCTCCTCGGCACCGCCGGCGGTGAGGTGGTCGTGCATGCCGGACTCGCCGTGACGATCGGAGCGATCGTCGGTGTCTACGCCGGGCACTGGGTGCTTTTCGTAATCGCCTTGCTCGGCGCCGCCGTATGGATCACAGGCGACGCCGTCGTCCATGTCAGTCGACAAAGGTCGCCGGACATCAGTCCGGCGACCCCTGTCAGGCACCCTGTCGGGCGGGCTGCCTAGTTGAGCTTCTGCGGCACACCGTAAGTCATCACGGTGTCACCGTTCTCCGTCACGGCCATTGCGTACGGACGGATGGTGACCGGCCCGATAGCACCGGAGATGGAGCCATGAACTCCCTGCATCCTGACCACAGCGGCCGATCCGTCGAACTCCTGACCCTCGAGGATCGGAACGGTGGTGATTCCACCGGGCTCCAGGTCGATGTCGAGTTCCTGCGACGGAATGATGTCACCGGCGAGTTCGACGTTCGTCCCGGCATTCAGACCCAGCGAGAGCTCCGGGAGGAGTCCCAGGTCGATTCCGTTGCTCGACCCGATCGCGAACCCGAGTCCGGGCGTGTTCAGGACGATCGTCGCGCCGGCCAGTGCGACCGGGTAACCGATCTGATAGCCGACGGTGAGCTGAGTTCCCTCGAACTCTTCCGCGTTCGGCCCGGTGATGGCGACCCCGGCGTAACCGTTGTGGAAGAACTCCACGCTGGTGGGTACGCCGTCCAGCGGCGGAACTGTCTGATACTGCGTGTCGCCCTGCACGACTTCGATGCGATTTCCCTGTGCATCGATCACGGAACTGGAATTGTCCACGCCGGCCGACGCGGTGCCATTGCCCATGACCATGGCGAGCGCGGCGATGCCAGCGACTGCCACCGAGCGTGTAAACCGTTTGTACCCAAATCGAGATGTGCTGATGTCCGTCATGCCGACCCCATTCAGAGTGCACTGCAACCGATACGAAAAAGCATGCTGAGCGTAACCAGTGGGGCAGGAGAATATCCCTGTATTGATCAGAAGTTCACAAATCAACTTGATGTGATACACGCAACAATCACGAGATCGCAACCAAGGAAGCTCTCAGCGACCTCCGGTACCCTCGGTCGATTGACATCGACCCGAGAACCGGAGGCGCAGCTGCGTGACTGAGATACTCACCCAGGTCGAGACCACTCGGCAGGCAGAGAGCACCAGCACCACTGCTCGCCCTCTCCGCTCCCGTCTCCGGCCGCACCCGGCCGATGTCGCGGCGGTCGTCTTCTACGTCGGCCTCGCGGCATTCGTGTTGGCCCGCCAGTGGAAACACCTCGGGACCGGCTATCTGGTGCGCAGCGGCCAGGACCAGACGATGTGGGAGTGGTTCTTCGCGGTCGCCGCACGCTCACTGGTCCATCTGGACAATCCGCTCTCCAGCGACCTGCAGAACTACCCGCTGGGCGTCAATCTCATGGGCAACACGGCGATGTTCGGCATCAGCATTCCGCTGGCGCCGGTCACGCTGTTGTTCGGACCGAACGTCACCTTCACTCTCGCGCTCACACTTGGCCTGTCGGGCACGGCAATTGCCTGGTATTGGGTGTTTTCGCGGCATGTCGTGTCGTCGCGACTCGCGGCCGCCGTCGGCGGTGGTCTGTGCGGTTTCGCCCCCGCCCTGATCTCGCACACCAACGGGCACCCCAACTTCGTCGCCCTGTTCCTGTTGCCCTTCATCGCGCTGGCCGTGATCAGGCTGGGCAGCGGTGCGCGCCCGGTGCGCGACGGCATCGTCCTCGGCTTGCTGATCGCCTATCAGATCTTCCTCGGCGAAGAACCCCTGCTTATCTACGCGCTGGCGTTCGCGGTTTTCGGTGCCGCCTTCGCGGCGTCGCGTCCGCGCGCGGCATTCACGGCGGTCACGCGCAGCATCAAGGGTTTCGCGATTGCCGGCGGCGTCGCGCTGGCCATCGCCGCCGTGCCCCTGTGGTGGCAGTTCTTCGGGCCCGACAGCTACCGGGCGATCGAACACGGCCCCGTCGGCAACGACACCGAAGCGTTCACCAGCTTTCCGACGTCCTCGCTGGCAGGCGAGCCCGGGTCCGCCGAGTTCAGCATGAACGCCACCGAGGAGAACGCGTATTTCGGCTGGCCCCTGCTGATCCTCCTCGGCCTGTCGGCCCTGTGGCTGTGGCGCATGCCGCTGGCTCGCGCCGCGGCCGCGACCGTCGCAGTGATGGGCGTCCTGTCGCTCGGAACTTCGCTGACGATCGGTGGCTGGGACACCGGAATTCCCCTGCCGTGGAAGCTGATCTCACACCTGCCGCTCCTCGAATCCGTACTCGAATCGCGCTTCGCGATGGGCTGCCTGCCCGCCGCCGCCCTGCTGCTCGCGCTGGGCACCGACCGCGCCCTGGCGTCCGCCCGAGAGGGCCAGCGGACCACCACCCTGTTGTGGGTCGGCTGGCTCGCGGTGGCGCTGCTTCCGCTGGCGCCCACGCCGCTCGCCGTCGTCCAACGCGATACCGCACCGAGTTTCTTCGCCGACGGCACGTGGCGGGAGTACGTCACCGACGGCTCCGTCGTCACGGTGCCGCTTCCCTCCCCGGAGAACGCGCGGATGCTGCGCTGGCAGACCGAGCAGGATCTCGCATTCCCCATCGCCGGTGGGTATTTCGTCGGACCGGCCGGCAGCGAGGACAGGGGTAAGTACGGTCCCGACGACCGCCCCACCGCCCTACTGCTCGCGTCCGCGCAGTCGTCCGGCCAGGTGCCTGCCATCGACGAGGCCACGAAAGCCCAGGCACTGGCGGACCTGAAGTTCTGGAACGCCGACGTCCTGGTCCTGCCGCACACCCAGAACGATCGCGTTCTGCGCGAGACGGTCCAGCAGCTCGTCGGGGCACCCGCGAAGCCGGTCGACGGCGTGTGGGTGTGGGACGTGCGAGCACTGACGTAGGAAAGTCCTACCGCGTCAACACTTCCGGTCCGTCCTCACCGATGGCGACGGTGTGCTCGCTGTGCGCGGCACGGGCGCCCGTCGCCGTGCGGAGCGTCCAGCCGTCGGCCTCGTGCCGGTAGTCGTCGGTGCCGTCGGCGATGAGCATGGGTTCGATCGCGATCACCATCCCGGGACGCAACAGCATTCCCTTCCCGACGCGACCCTCGTTGGGCACGTGCGGATCTTCGTGCATCTGCCTGCCGATGCCGTGCCCGCCGTGGTCGGCGAGCATGCCGTACCCCGCGCCGCGCGCGAACAGTCCGATGGCGGCACCGATGTCTCCCAACCGTTTTCCCGGCCGGGCGGCCGCAATACCGTGCGCGAGAGCGGCTTCGGTGGCCTCGACGAGGGCGATGTCGGCCGGGTCGGCCGTTCCCACGACGAAACTCACGGCGGCGTCCCCGCACCAGCCGGCGAGCCTGGCGCCGCAGTCGATGCTGACGAGGTCACCGTCGCGGAGTCGGTACTCGCCGGGAATGCCGTGCACCACCGCATCGTTCACGCTCGCGCAGATGACCCCGGGAAACGGGCTGGGCGCCCAGTTCGGGTGATAGTTCAGGAACACGGGCTCCGCCCCCGCGTCGCGGATCACCGTCGCGGCCACCGCATCGAGGCCCTGAAGTGTCACCCCGATCGCGGCCGCCTCGCGCACTGCGGCCAGGGCGTCGGCCACCACCCGGCCCGCCGCGCGCATCGCCTGCACCTCGGCCGCCGACTTCAACTCGACCACGGCTCACCCTCCACGTCGGGATCCAATTTCTATACCGGTATTACTATATGGCACATGGTGCGTGTGCCGTTGACAGCAGAGGAACTCGAACGCGGGCAGAGGCTGGGTGAGCTGCTGCGATCCGCGCGGGGAGACATGAGCATGGTCACGGTCGCACTCGACGCGGGCATCTCCGTCGAAACCCTGCGCAAGATCGAGACCGGACGCATCGCCACACCCGCGTTCTTCACGATCGCCGCGGTCGCCCGGGTTCTGGACCTCTCCCTCGACGACGTCGCCGCGGTCGTGACCTTCGGTCCCGTGAGTACTTCTTAACCGCCGCGCGTTAACAAGTACTCACGGGTGGCGGAGCCACCATCGCCTAACATCGTCCTGTGCCGTCCCAACCCCCGCCGCCTGACCTTCGGACCATCCGCACTTCCCGGCTCGTCGCGATCGTCACCGGCCTGATCGGGTTCGTGCTCGCGCTGGCCACCCCGTTCCTCCCGGTGAAGCAGGACGCCGCGTCGATCGACTGGCCGCAGGACGGCACCGTGAACAGCGTCGAGGCGCCACTCGTCTCGTACACACCGCTGGACATGCAGGTGACCGTGCCGTGCTCGGTGTTCACGCAACTCGGACCCGACGGCGGCACCGTCGTCTCCACCCTCCCGAATCGCGCGCCCGACTTCGAGAAGAACGGCCTCGTGGTGAAGGGCGGCGCCGGCGGCACGGTCGACGTCACGATTCGCGGCATCTCCCTGATCTCGGCGGACGCCGCGGATGTCCAGGGCTGCACCGCCCTCACCGTCACGTCCGACCACCAGCGGACGTCGGCGGAGATCACGGGCACCGCCGAACCCCTCGCCGGTTCCGTCGAGGGCGACCAGCGCCCGCAGATGGTCGGCCTGTTCACCGACCTGCAGGGGGCGGCGCCGTCAGGGTTGAACGTGCACGTCCACCCGGACTCCCGATTCTCGTCCAGCCCCACCCTGCTCAAACTGCTGGCGATGATCGTGTGCGTCCTCGCAACACTGACGTCGCTGTACGCGTTGCACCGTGTGGACGGCATCGACGGTCGCCGCGCGCGCCGCTTCCTGCCCGCGCACTGGTGGAAGTTCACCGGTGTCGACGCCGTGGTGATCGGGACGCTGCTGCTGTGGCATGTGGTCGGCGCCAACACCTCCGACGACGGTTATCTCCTCGGCATGGCGCGGGTGTCGGAGCATTCCGGCTACATGGCCAACTACTTCCGCTGGTTCGGTGTCCCCGAGGCGCCGTTCGGGTGGTCGTACGAACTCCTCGCGGCGCTGGCGAAGGTGAGCACGGCGAGCATGTGGATGCGACTGCCGACGCTCCTCGCCGCCCTGCTCTGCTGGATGGTGATCAGCCGGGAGGTCATTCCCCGCCTCGGTGTGGCCGTGCGGCGCAACAGAACTGCCCTCTGGACCGGCGGGCTGGTCTTCCTGGCGTTCTGGTTGCCGTACGACAACGGGCTGCGTCCCGAACCGGTCATCGCGCTCGGCGCCCTCCTCACGTGGTGTTCCATCGAGCGCGCCATCGCCACCGGACGACTCCTCCCCGGTGCCGTCGCCGTGCTCATCGCCGCGTTCTCTCTCGCGGCCGGACCGTCGGGCCTGATCTGCATCGCCGCCCTGATCGCCGGTGCGCGGCCGATCCTGCAGATCGTCATCGCGCGCGGCCACCGGGTGGGATTCGCGTCCCAGATCCTGCCGATCCTCGCCGCGGGAACCGTCGTCATGGTGGCCGTCTTCGCGGATCAGACATTGGCGACGGTGCTCGAGTCGACGCGGGTCCGCACCGCCCTCGGCCCCAACGTGGCCTGGTTCGACGAGCGGCTGCGCTGGGATTCGCTCATGGGGATCTCGCCGGACGGCTCGCTGGCCCGCCGCTTCGGCGTGTTCGTGATGCTGCTGTGCGTCGTGGTCTGCGTGATGCTGATCCTGCGCAAGGGGAAGGTGCCCGGGACCGCGATCGGACCGTCCCGCCGAATCCTCGGCATCGTGTTCGCGTCGCTGCTGCTGATGATGTTCACGCCCACCAAATGGACCCACCACTTCGGTGTGTACGCGGGTCTCGCCGGCTCCGTCGCGGTGCTCGCCGCGGTCGGGGTGGGAGCCGCGAGCATCCGCTCCAAACGGAACCGCACCCTGTTCGCCGCGGGTGTCCTGTTCATCCTCGCGGTCGCGTTCACCAGCTCCAACGGCTGGTGGTACGTGTCCAGCTACGGCGTCCCGTGGTGGGACAAGCCGCCGATGATCGCGGGCAAGGGCTTCTCCACGCTGTTCCTGGGCCTCACGGTCCTGACGCTGCTCCTCGCCGCCTGGTACCACGTCCGCGAACCGTACGAGAGCGGCAAGAAGCCCAACGGCAAACGTGCCCGGATGCTGGCGCCGTCGCCGCTGACCGTCGCGGCCGGTGCCGTCGTCCTGTTCGAGGTGCTGTCGCTGCTGAAGGGTGCTGTCGCGCAGTACCCCGGGTACTCCATCGCGAAGGCCAACATCGAGTCGGTGACCGGCAACTCGTGCGCGCTCGCCGACGAGGTCCTCGTCGAGACCGACCCCACCGCCGCACTGCTGCAGCCGCTCACCCCGGTCACCGACCCGAACGGCGCAGGCGCGTTCGGCACGACGTCCGCGGAGGGCTTCACCCCCAACGGCATCGCCGACGACCTCACCGCCGACTCCGAGAAGATCGCCACCGGCGGCGCGAACACCGTCGACACCGAGACCGACGAGACGACGACGGGCACCAGCTCCGGCACCGGTGGCGGTACCGAGGCCACCGCCGGCGTCAACGGCAGCACCGTGACGCTGCCGTTCGGCCTCGACCCCGCCCGGACCCCGGTTCTCGGCAGCTACCAGCCGGGCGGGGATCAGACACCCGCCTCCCTCACCACCGGCTGGTACGGGCTGCCCGACCGCAGCGACGACGCACCGATCCTCACCCTCTCGGCCGCCGGGCGCATCCGGTCGGTCGACGCGGACGGCGTCGTCACCCCCGGTCAGAGTCTGAAGGTCGAGTACGGGGTCACCGGCCCCGACGGGTCCGTCACCGCGCTCGGCACCGTCGACCCGATCGACATCGGGCCGTCCCCGTCGTGGCGCAACCTGCGCGTGCCACTCGACCAGCTGCCCGCCGAGGCGAACACGGTCCGGCTCGTCGCGGACGACCCGGATACCGACCCCGGCCAGTGGCTGGCGGTCACACCGCCCCGGGTGCCGACGATGCAGACCCTGCAGACCGTCGTCGGCTCCAGCGACCCCGTGCTCCTCGACTGGGCCGTCGGGCTCGCTTTCCCCTGCCAGCGGCCCTTCGACCACCGCTACGGCGTCGCCGAGGTCCCGCAGTGGCGTGTTCTCCCCGACCGCATCGGCGCCGAGTCCACCAATGCCTGGCAGGACAAGTTCGGCGGCGGCCCGCTGGGCTGGACCGACCAGCTGTTGTCGGCGAGCACCCTGGCCACCTACCTGTCGAACGACTGGGACCGCGACTGGGGCTCGCTCGAGCGGTACACACCGCTCGACGAGTCGGCGACGCCCGCGCGGGTCGAATCCGAACAGGTGACCAGGTCTGGTACCTGGTCGGCCGGACCGGTGCGTTACTACTAGAAGTGTCCCTACCCTCTGGTAGGCGGCAATATGCCTACTCAGGTTCCTGACATACCATCGACAACCGTGCCCGACGCTCTGACAACTTCCGTCTCCGACGCCGAATCCACTTCGCCACCTGCTCGCCAGGACCGGCGGAGTGAATACCGGACCGCTCGTCTGATCGCCATCGTCACCGGACTCATCGGGTTCGTGCTGGCAGTGGCCACCCCGTTCATGCCGGTGCAACAGACCACCGCAGCGGTGAACTGGCCGGAGAACGGCGTCGTCGGCGACCTCGAGGCACCGCTGATGTCGCAGGTCCCGGTCGACCTGTCGGCGGCGATCCCGTGTTCCGCCGTGGCCGGGCTCCCCCCGCAGGGCGGAATCCTGCTGGCCACCGCCCCCGCACAGGGCGAGGGTGCGGCACTGAATGCGATGTTCGTGCGGGTATCGGACAGGTCCGTCGACGTGCTCGACCGCAATGTCACCATCGCGACGGCGCCGCGCGAACAGGTGCAGTCGGGCGCCTGCACCGAGATCCGCATCACGTCGAACATCGACGCGACGTCCGCCGAATTCGTGGGTCTGACCACTCCGACCGGTGACCCGATCGCCGGTTCCCTCACCGGCGACCTCCGCCCGCAGGTGGTGGGCGTGTTCAGCGACCTCCGTGACGGGGCGGCGCCGGCAGGCCTGTCGTTCACGATGAACGTCGACTCCCGGTTCTCGTCGAGCCCCACGCTGATCAAGCTCGTCGCCATGATCGTGGCCCTCCTCGCCACGGCCGTCGCCCTGGTCGCCCTCGGCCGCCTCGACGGCACGGACGGGCGCGGGCACCGCAACTTCCTGCCGTCGCACTGGTGGAAGTTCACCGGACTCGACACGATCGTCGTGGGCACGCTGGTTCTGTGGCACTTCATCGGCGCCAACACGTCCGACGACGGCTACCTGCTCACCATGGCCCGGGTCTCCGACCACGCCGGCTACATGGCCAACTACTTCCGCTGGTTCGGTGTCCCCGAGGCGCCGTTCGGCTGGTACTACGACGTCCTGGCCGCGATGGCGAAGATCTCGACGGCCAGCCCGTTCATGCGACTGCCCGCCCTCATCGCCGGCATCCTGTGCTGGATGGTGATCAGCCGGGAGGTCGCTCCGCGCCTCGGCCGGTCCGTCCGGCGCAACAAGGTCGCGCTCTGGACCGGCGGACTCGTCTTCCTCGCGTTCTGGCTGCCCTACAACAACGGGCTGCGGCCCGAGCCCATCGTGGCGCTCGGCGCCCTGCTCACGTGGTGCTCCATCGAGCGTTCCATCGCGACCGGACGTCTCCTCCCCGCGGCTGTCGCCGTCCTGATCGGCGCGTTCACGCTCGCGGCCGCCCCAACGGGACTGATGTGTGTGGCCGCCCTGCTCGCCGGCGCACGTCCGCTCGTCCGGATCGTCGTCAAGCGCCACCGCCAGGTGGGGACACTGCCACTGCTGGCTCCGATCGCGGCCGCGGGCACGATCGTCCTGGTGGTCGTGTTCGCCGACCAGACCGTCGCCGCGGTGATGGAGGCCACCCGGGTCCGCACCCTGATCGGCCCGAACCTCGAGTGGTACAAGGACTTCCTGCGCTACTACTACCTCTTCGTCCCGACCGTCGACGGTTCCGTGGCTCGTCGTTTCGCGTTCCTGACGATGATCCTGTGCCTGCTGACGACGCTGTTCATCCTGTTGCGCCGCAAGCGGATTCCCGGCGCCGCCACCGGCCCGTCGTGGCGTCTGCTCGGTGTCGTGTTCGGCACGATCTTCTTCATGATGTTCAACCCCACCAAGTGGACCCACCACTTCGGGGCGTACGCGGGCATCGCCGGTTCCCTGGCCGCACTCACCGCCGTCGCGGTGTCGGCGTCCGCGCTGCGGTCGCGCCGCAACCGCACGATCTTCCTCGCCGGCCTGCTCCTCATGCTGGCCCTGACGTTCGCGGGCATCAACGGCTACTGGTACGTCTCGAGTTACGGGGTGCCGTGGTTCGACAAGACCGTCTCCATCGGCGGCCGCCAGTCCAACACGTTCTTCCTCGTCCTGTTCGCGCTGGCCGTCGCGCTGGCCGCCTGGCAGTACCTGCGTGAGGGATTCGCGGCGCCACCCGCCCGCGCCAACACCGAGAAGGGCAGGCGGATCAGGAAATTCGCGGCCGCCCCGCTCACCGTCATCGCCGGCATCATGGTGCTGTTCGAGGTCCTCTCGCTCCTCAAGGGCGCCGTCTCCCAGTACCCGGCGTACTCGCTGGCACGCTCGAACTTCGACTCCCTCACCGGGCAGACGTGCGGACTCGCCGAGGACGTCCTCGTCGAAGGCGACACCAACGGCGGAAACCTCACACCCATCAACGATCCCGCGCAGCCGCTGGCGAACCCCGCCGACCCGCTCGGCGGAGCCGATCCCGTCGGCTTCTCCCCCAACGGGGTGCCGTCCGACCTGACCGCCGACTACGTCGAGGTCAAGCAGGGCATGGGCAACACCGACAACCAGAGCGTCGGGCCCAGCTTCGAGACCGGATCGAGCGCCGGAACCAGCGGCGGCACCGGCAACGTCGGCGTCAACGGCAGTACCGCCAAGCTGCCGTTCGGACTCGACCCCGGCACCACACCCGTCATGGGCAGCTACCAGGAAGGCGTGCAGGAACCGGCGACGCTGTCGTCCAGCTGGTACGCACTCCCCGAGCGCAGCGACGACGCCCCGCTGATCGTCATGTCCGCCGCGGGCCGCATCTGGTCGGTCGACTCGACCGGCGCCCTCACCTACGGTCAGTCACTGCTCCTCGAATACGGCAAGCGTCAGCCCGACGGCACCGTGCAGGCCCAGGGCACCTACCTGCCCAAGGACATCGGTCCCGCACCGTCGTGGCGCAACCTGCGCGTCCCGATCAGCGAACTGTCCCCCGACGCCGACTCTGTTCGGATCGTCGCCAACGATCCCAACCTCACCGGCGACCAGTGGCTGGCCTTCACCCCGCCGCGGGTTCCGAAGCTCGAGACCCTCAACTCGACGATCGGCAGCTCACAGCCGGTGCTGCTGGACTGGGCCGTCGGGCTGCAGTTCCCGTGCCAGCGTCCGTTCGACCACCAGTACGGTGTCGCGGAGATGCCGAACTACCGCATCCTCCCCGACCGCCCGCTGGCCGTCAGCTCGACCGACACCTGGCAGTCCCCGGAGAACGGTGGCCCCCTCGGCTTCACCGAACTGCTCGCCAGCGCCACGGCCATCCCCACCTACATGCGGGACGACTGGGGCCGCGACTGGGGCTCCCTCGAGCGCTTCGACCGGTATTACCCGGACGCCACCGCGGCCACGGTCGACACCGAGACCGCCACCCGATCCGGACTGTGGAAGCCGGGCACCCTGCGGGTGTACAGCAGCCCCTAGACCTGCCTGCCTGCGCCTGCCCTGCTTGCGACGCCCGATGTCACACGCGTTCACTCTGACTGAACGAATGTCACATCGGGCGCCGCGCCGGGCGGTCCGAAACGGCGAGACAGCTCCGCCGCCCGCGGAGTTGTCCACAACCTTCCGTCCATCCACAGGGCAATTTCCGACGTGCGCTTTCCGGCGACGGTCCGATTCGCCCGCGGCATGCTCGGACCCATGCGACGAGGAACCTGGGCCGAAGATCTCTCTGGGATAGCCGCCGTCAGCCGCGGCGGTGTGATCCGCGCGGCCACCCTGGAACGGCTGGGGGTCGCGAAGGGCACCATCTCCGCACGCTGCACCGACGGCGGTCCCTGGCAGCGGATCCTCCCCGGCGTAGTCCTGCTGCACAACGGGCCGCCGACGACGCTGCAGCGCAATCTGGCGGCGCTCGAATACGGCGGTCCGGACGCGCTGCTGTCGGGTCACGCCGCGCTCGCCGCGTTCGGCTACACGTCGTCGGCGGCCCGGAACGACGTGCTGCTGCTCATCCCGTCCACCCGGCACCGTCGGGACTGGGCGTACGTGAAGGTCGAGCGGACGTGGCGCATGCCCTCACCGGTCCACCGGGGGCTCCTGCGCCTCGCTCCCCCGGCGCGCAGCCTCCTGGACGCCGGACGTCGCACGCTTCAGGCCGACAGCTGCCGGGCGCTCCTCGCCGGCGGCATCCAGCGCGGCGACGTGACCGTCGACGAACTCGTTCGTGAACTCGCGCACGGCAGCGACCGCGGAAGCCGCCTGCCCCGCGCGGTCCTGCGTGAACTGAGCGACGACGCGCATTCCGTCGCCGAGGTCCACGCGCAGAAGGTGTATGCGACGAGTGGTCTTCCGCCGATGCGGCACAACGTGGACGTCCTGTCCGCTGCCGGGCTGTGGATCGCACGTCCCGACGGCTGGCTGGACGATGTCGCCGTCGCCTGGGAGATCGACTCGCTGAAGTACCACTTCTCGCCCGAACTCCACGAGGCGACGATGAGGCGGCGGGCGCGCATGCAGCGCGAGGGCATCATCGTCGTGACGCACCTGCCGAAGCAGATTCAGGCCGACCCGGCGACGGTGCTCGCGGACCTCCGCGCGGCGCACACGCTCGCGGCGTCGCGCCCGCGGCCGCCGGTGTTCGGTCCACACCGAACCGAAGCTGCGGTCGGCATGAGTCACCTACAGAGGCATCAGATCGTGCTTGCGCGGGTTGCGCTGCACCTTCTTGTCGCGCAGCATCGTCAGCGCCTTGCGAATCTCGAGCCGGGTGGTGGCGGGCTCGATGACGGCGTCGATGTAGCCACGCTCCGCCGCGATGTACGGCGTCGCGATGTTCTCGTTGTAGAAGTTGATCAGCTGCCTGCGGACGGCGGGAGCGTTCTCACCCGCGGCCTCGATCTGCCTGCGCCCGATGAGGTCGACAGCACCCTCCGCGCCCATCACCGCGATGCGGGCGGTCGGCCACGCGAAGTTGATGTCGGCGCCCAGCTGCTTCGAGCCCATGACGGCGTACGCGCCGCCGTACGCCTTGCGGATCACGACGGTCACCTTCGGGACCGTCGCCGTCACGAACGCGAAGATGAACCGGCCGCCACGCTTGATGACGCCGATCCGCTCCTGTTCGAGGCCGGGAAGGAACCCGGGCGTGTCGACCGCGAACACCAGCGGGATGTCGAAGGCGTCGCAGATGCGGATGAAATGCGCGGCCTTGTCCGAGGCCTGGGCGTCCAGCGCGCCCGCCGCGACCAGCGGCTGGTTGGCGATCACGCCGACCGTGCGCCCGTCCACGCGGGCGAAGCCGGTGATGATGTTCAGCGCCACCTGCCCGCCGATCTCGTGGAACTCACCGTCGTCGAATATCCGCAGCAGGATGTCGTGCATGTCGTAGCCGGCGTTGTCGGCGTCCGGGATGAACGTGTCGAGGTCGCGGTCGGAGTCCGTGATCTCCGGTTCCAGACCCGGGTTGACCACCGGCGGCTTCTCCATGCAACTCGACGGCAGGAAGCTGAGGTACTTGCGCACCCACTCGAACGCGGCCTTCTCGTCGGCCGCCACATGGTGCAGGTTGCCGTACTGGGCCTGGTTCCGGGCGCCGCCGAGTTCTTCGAGACTGACGTCCTCGCCGGTGATCTTCCGGACCACGTCGGGTCCGGTGACGAACATGTACGACTCCTCGGTGGCCACCAGGACGTCGGTGTTGATCGGCGCGTACACCGCACCGCCCGCGCACTTGCCGAGGATCATCGAGATCTGTGGGCACATACCCGACAGCGGTTCCTGCCGACGGCCGAGCTCCGCGTACCAGGCCAGCGACGTCACCGCATCCTGCACCCGCGCTCCACCGGAGTCGTTGATGCCGACGCAGGGGCAGCCGATCTTGGCGGCGAACTCCATGATCGCGGCGACCTTGCGGCCGAACATCTCGCCGACGGAACCGCCGAACACGGTCTGATCGTGCGAGAACACCGCGACCGGGCGTCCCTCGACGGTTCCGTGGCCGGTGACCACGCCGTCGCTGTACAGGGCACCCGGATCACCGGGCTGGCGCATCAGGCCGCCGACCTCGATGAAACTTCCCGGGTCGAGCAGCATGTCGATGCGTTCGCGCGCGCTCGGGATGCCCTTCTTCGCGCGCTTGGCGATAGCCCGTTCGCCCGCGGGTTCCTTTGCCGTTTCAAGCTTTTCGCGCAGTTCGGCAAGCTTCTCTGCGGTGGTGGTGGTCACTGATGCGCTCCGGTTCCGGCGGCCTGGATCGCCGCCAGCTTCTTGGTGAGGTCGGCACCGACCTTCGCGATGTACGGCTCGTCGACGATCTGGATGTGATCGCCGCCCACGTGGATGATCTCCAGGTTCTTCACCGCGTCGCCCCAGCCGCCGTCCGGCTTCCGGGTCTTGAACGCGGGCTCCAGGTTCATCACGTCGTCGTGGTAGCGGTCGGCCATGTACAGGACGACGTCGCCGTCGTACTGCTCGAGCTCGGCGGTCTGGATGGCCCGGTTGTCGAGCCACGACGTGCGCTGGTGCTCGATGATTCCGCCCGGAATCTTCGTGCCACTCAGCTTGAGCAGTTCCGTCAGGATCTTGATCTGCTCTTCGTCGCTCTCTGCCGCGGCGAGTTTGTCGTACGGCAGCGGGTAGTCCACGTTGTACGTCTTCTTCGCGAACGCGGCGTACCGCTGCCAGCGCTTACGGATCTCGTCCGGGGTGTCCTCGACCTTCTCACCGGCCATGACCGTGTCGATCAGGCCGACGATCCGGACGTCGGCGCCCGACTCACGCAGCAGCTTCGCCACCGCGTAGGCCAGCACACCGCCCAGCGACCAGCCGTACAGCACGTACGGTCCGTCACCCTGGATCTCGCGGATCAGCGGCAGGTACTCCGCCGCCCGGACCTCGATCGGACCCTCGGTGCGCTCGAACCCGTACATCGGCGTGCCCTCGGGCAGACGCTTCAGCAGCGGCTCGTACGCGACGGTCGAACCACCGGCCGGGTGGAACACGAACACGGGGACGGCGTCGGATCCTTCCGGGCGAGGCCGCAGCGCGCGGACCAGCCCGTCGATCTTGCCGGAATCCTCGAGGAATCCACGCACCACGTTAGCCAGTTCCTCGATGGTGGTGGAGTCGAGGACGTCGTCGAACGTGATTTCACCGTTCGCGCGTTCCGACAACCGCGCCGCCAGCTTCTCGGCCGTCTCGTCGTTCAGGATCGGCAGCGTGTTGAAGATGCCCTTGGCGGACTCGCCGGTGACGACGGCCCACGTGGCGAACGTCAGACGCTCGGCGGCATCGCGCGGCGGAACGTCGGAACCGGTCGCGTCGGCGAACGCCTCCTTGCTGTCCACGGGGGCCGTCTCGGGAGCCGCGGCCGTCGCCGGCACCGGGGTAGTGGCGAGGATCGCCTCGGCCTCGGCCTCCACGGACGTGTCCTCGGCGTCGAGCGGGGAGCCGGAAGCCTCCGATTCACGGTCGGCCTCCAAGTCACGGTCGGCCTCCGCGGCCTCCTCCGCCTCCTTCTCGGCCTTCTGCTTGTCCGCCAGCGCCTGCACCTCTTCGCGGTTCTCGACCGCGTAGCGCAGGTACTTGCCGACCTCCATCAGATTCGCGTCGCGGACCGCCTGAAGCTGCAGCTGCGGGATGTCGAACTCGTACTCGACGCGGTTCTTGATGCGGACGGCCATCAGCGAGTCGAGGCCCAACTCGATGAGCGGGATCTCGGCGGGCAGGTCTTCCGGGGCGTAGCCCATGGACTCGGCGACGATCAGCGCCAGACGGTCTTCGAGGGTCTGCGAACCGTTGGGGTCCCACTTCTCGCCGACATCCTCGACGACCTCGGGCAGCTCCTCCACCGGGGAGGTCGACTGCACCGGCGGCGCGACGACGGGTTCGGGAAGCGCCTCACCGGACGTGACGGCGGCATCGAACAGCAGCGTGAAACTCGGGCCGCTCTTCGCGTGCACCTGCAGCGACGCGCCACCCGGATGCGGGTTGAGCGTGGTGGTGAGCGTTCCCTCCGCCGGAGCGTGGGCGTGCAGAACGGACGCGGCGAGCGTCACGTCCGACAGCACCTGCGACGCGGCGGCGGTGACCAATGCGGGCAGGTCGGTGACCGCGCCGGCCTGGACCTCCCACACGTGGCGGCCGTCGGGCAGCGACACGTGCGCACCGGGGACGCGGGTGTTGCCGCTGGAATCGATGCGGGTCTCCACCCAGTACGGCTTCCGGATCCACGCGGTGCGCGGAACGGACGCGAAGTCGCCCTCGGGGAGCAGCGACGACAGGTCGACGGCGTGCCCGTGCACGTACAGCTGCGCGAGCGCGGCGAGGACACCGAGCGGCTCGTCCTCCTTGCGCTTGAGCGTCTGGATGAGCTGCATGTCGTGCAGACCGGCGTCGAACGCGGTGGCGGCGACGGACATCAGGGCCACCGGGTTGGGCGCCAGCTCCACGAACGTGGTGTGCCCGCTGCCCACGGCGAGGCGGACGGCGTTGGTGAAGTACACGCTGTGGCGCAGACCCTTGGTCCAGTACTCCTCGCGGTGGATCGGCTCGTGGCCGGCGCGGTAGTACGTGTCCTGGTCGACCGACGAGTACACGCCCAGCTTCAGCTTGGTCGGCTCGATGCCCGCCAGTTCCGCGGCCAACTCACCCAGCAGTGGATCGACCTGGGAGGTGTGGCTGGCGCCCTTCGTCTTGAGGACGCGGGCCATCTTCTCCTCGCCCTCGGCGCGCGCGACGATGGCGTTGACCTCAGGCTCGGGGCCACCGATCACGGTGTGCGTCGGGGCCGCGTACACGCAGACCTCGAGGTGCGGGAAGTCGGTGAGGACGGTCTCGATCTCGGACGCGCTGTACTCGACGAGCGCCATCAGGCGGATGTCGTCGCCCTCGAGCGTGGCCTCGGCCTCACCCATGAGGCGGGACCGGGCGCAGATGACCCGCACCGCGTCCTCGAGCGGCAGACCACCCGAGATGTACGCGGCAGCAGCCTCACCCATCGAGTGTCCGACCACGGCCTCGGGCTCGGCGCCGTGGTGACGCAGCAGGGCCGCCAGACCGATCTGGATGGTGAAGATGCCGACCTGGGAGGTCTCGACGTCGTAGTCGATCGCGTCGTCGAGGAACTTCTCCTTCATGGAGTAGCCGGCCTCGTCCTCGATCAGCGCGTCGACCTCGTCGATGGCGGCCGCGAAGACCGGGTTCTCCAGGTAGAGCTGCTTGGCCATCTTGCGGTGCTGCGAACCGAAGCCCGACAGGACCCAGACGGCGCCCTTCGACGACGGCGAATCCGCCGAGAACACACCCTGCCCCGGCTTTCCGGCGGCGATGGCGCGGAGCCCGGTGACGGCCTCGGAGCGAGTCTTCGCCAGGACGACGGCACGCGAGCGTCCGTGGTTGCGGCGGGCGAGAGAGCGCGCGACGTCGGCGAGCGGAGTGGTGCTGCCCTCTTCGGTCTCCAGCCAGTCGGCCAGATCCGCGGCGGCACGGCGACGACGCGACGGCAGCGCACCCGACACCGCGAGAACGACCGTCGGCTCGACGGCCTCGGCCACCGATTCCTCGGCGGGAACAGCGGGCTCGGTGACCTCGGCCGCGTCGTCGGCGGCAGGCCCGGTGTACTCACGCACGACGACGTGCGCGTTGGTGCCACCGAACCCGAAGCCGGACACACCGGCGACGGCCGTGCCCGTGTAGCGCGGCCACGCCGCACCCTCGGGAATGACCTGCAGGTGCGCCTTGTCGAACGCGATGTACGGGTTGGGTCCGGCGAAGTTCAGCGTCGGCGGCAGGGTGTCTTCCTGCATCGACAGCACGACCTTGATCAGGCCTGCGGCGCCTGCGGCTGCCTCGAGGTGACCGAAGTTGGTCTTGGCAGAGCCGAGCAGCGCGGGCTGGTCGTCGGCGCGTCCACGCCCCACGACGCGTCCGAGCGCATCCGCCTCGATGGGGTCGCCGAGGATGGTGCCGGTGCCGTGCGCCTCGATGTAGTCGACGCCGGCCGGGTTGATGCCCGCGTCCCGGTAGGCGTGACGCAGGACGTCGGCCTGCGCATCCGGATTCGGCGCCGCGAGACCGTTGGAGCGGCCGTCCTGGTTGACCGCGCTGCCGGCGATGACGGCGAGGATCTCGTCGCCGTCCCGCTCCGCGTCCTCGAGACGCTTCAGGACCACGAGACCGCCGCCCTCGGCGCGAATCATGCCGTCGGCGTCGGAGGAGAACGCCTTGATGCGGCCGTTGGGGGCCATCACACCCAGCTGGTCGAAGCCCAGCGTGGCGGGCGGCGCCACGAGCATGTTCACGCCGCCGGCGAGCGCGAGATCCGACTCACCGGACCGCAGCGAGCGCACCGCCTGGTGCACCGCGACGAGCGACGACGAGCACGCCGTGTCGAGGGCGATGGACGGCCCGCGGAAGTCGTAGAAGTAGGAAACCCGGTTGGCGACGATCGACGTCGACGTACCGGTCAGCGCATACGGGTGCGCGTGGACGGGGTCGCTGACCGCGAGCAGCTGGTAGTCGTTGGCCGAGCTGCCGATGAACACACCGACCTGCTCACCCTTGAGGTCGCTGGCCGGGATGCGAGCGTGCTCGAGTGCCTCCCACGTCAGTTCCATCGCGAGGCGCTGCTGCGGGTCGACGTTCGCGACCTCCAGCGGGGACATCGCGAAGAACTCCGCATCGAAGGTCTTCACGTCGTCGAGGTAGCCACCCTGCGTGTTGGCCTTCTCGACGGCCGCCTTGATCTGCGGGTCGGAGGTGAACTCCTCCCAGCGACCCTCGGGCAGGTCGGAGATGCCATCGCGGCCCTCCGCGAGCATCTGCCACATCTCGGCAGGAGTCTTACCCGCGCCGGGGAAACGGGAGGCCAAGCCCACGATCGCGATGTCGTGCGCATCCGACGTCGGCGCCGACGCGTAGTACGCGGCGTCCGCGGAGTCGTCGAGCTGCTCGGGTTCGCCCTCGATGATGCGGGTGGCCAGCGACGCGATGGTGGGGTGCTGGTAGGCGACGGTCGCGGTGAGCGTGACGCCGACCAGTTCCTCGATCTCGCCGCTGAGCGCGACGGCGTCGCGAGACGACAGACCGAACTCTTCCATCGGACGGTCGTCGGTGATCTGACCGACCGGTTGCCCGGTTGCGTCGGCAATCCAGTTACGCAGCCACTCGCGCAGCTGCGCGACCGTCATGTCACCTGTGCTGCTGGTCCGGTCATCATCTTTTTCAGCCATCAACTCACCAAGCTACCCGTCAGGAAGTGGACTATTCGGAAACGCTATCGGGGAAGGCCGTCTGCGTGTATCCGCCGCGCAGGGTGCCTTCGATGTAGCTCGCCTTGCACGCGCGGCGGGCGATCTTGCCGCTCGACGTACGAGGAATCGAGCCCGCGGGCACCAGCAGGATGTCGCGCGCGGTGACCCCGTGCCTGCTCGACAACGCCGCCCGCACCGTGTCGGCGATCGGCTGGGGGTCGGCCTTGCCCGCACCCGGTGCGCGCTCGGCGACGATCACGAGCTGCTCTGAGGAGTCGCCCGCGTCATAGTTCAGACCCGAATGTGTGTTCTCGAACACGACGGCGGGCAGCTGGTTGGCCGGGACCGCGAATGCGGCGACGAAGCCGGGGCGGAGCGCGGTGCTCGCCTCCTGCGCCGAGTACTCGAGGTCCTGCGGGTAGTGGTTGCGGCCGTCGACGATCACGAGGTCCTTGACGCGGCCCGTGATGAACAGCTCGCCGTCGATGTAGACGCCGTAGTCGCCGGTCCGCATCCAGTTGGCGTCCTCGGGCGTGCCCTCCGCGTGGCTGCCCTCGGCGAGCCGGTTGGTGAGCTTGTTGTGGAACGTCTCGGCGGTCTCGTCGGTGCGACCCCAGTAGCCGATCCCGATGTTCTCGCCGTGCAGCCAGATCTCTCCGACCCGGTCGTCGGGCTGCTCGATCCGCGACTCCGGGTCGACGATGGCGGCCCACTGGCTGCGGGCGACGTAGCCGCACGACACCTGCGGGATGGCGTTCTCGGCGTCCTGGTCCACCTTCACGACGCGACCGGCGTTGAGCTCGTCGCGGTCGACGTAGATGACGCGGGCCTCGTCCGAGTGCCGGGTGGAGGACACGAACAGGGTGGCCTCGGCCATCCCGTACGAGGGCTTGATCGCCGTCTTCGGCAGGCCGTACGGCGCGAACGCCTCGTTGAACTTGCGCATCGACGACGTGGTGACCGGCTCGCTGCCGTTGATGAGACCGATCACGTTGCTCAGGTCGAGGCTCTCACCGTTCTTCGGCAGACCGCGGGCGGCCGCGTGCTCGAACGCGAAGTTGGGTGCGGCCGCGAACGTGCCCGCACCGTCGGAGACCGCTGCCAGTTCCTTGATCCACCGGTACGGCCGCTGCACGAACGCGCGCGGGCTCATGATGGTGATGTACTTGCCGCCCAGGGCGGGCAGGATGACGGTCAGCAGACCCATGTCGTGGAACAGCGGCAGCCACGTGACGCCGCGCGAGTTCTCGGTGAGCTCGATGGAGTCGACCATCTGCAGCGCGTTGGTGCCGACGGCGCGGTGCGTGATCTCCACACCGGCGGGCACACGGGTGGAACCGGACGTGTACTGCAGGTACGCGATGTCGTCGAGATCGATCTCGGGGCGCACCCAGGACTCGCCGACGCTGTCGGGGATGGCGTCGACGGCGATGATGCGGGGGCGCTGGGCGGCGGGGAGGGACCGGAAGAACTGTCGAACACCCGCGGCGGAGGAGGTGGCCGTGAGGATGGCGGCGGGCGTGCAGTCACCGAGGACGGCGTGCAGACGGTCGGTGTGGCCGGGTTCGTCGGGGTCGAACAGCGGCACCGAAATCGTTCCGGCGTGGATGGCGGCGAAGAAGGAGATGACGTAGTCGAGACCCTGCGGCGCCAGGACTGCGACACGGTCGCCGGGCTTGGTGACCTGCTGGAGGCGAGCCGCGACGGCGCGCAGGCGGTGGCCGAACTGTTCCCAGGTCAGCTCCTGTGCTTCGCCGTCTCTGTCCCGCGAATAGTCGATGTAGCGGTATGCCAGCTCGTCCGAGTTCTCCCGGGTGTGCCGCTGGACGTAGTCGACCAGCGTGCTTCCCGAGTCGAGCCTGATATGGCCCTTCTCGTCGATAAAATCATCGAACTTCGCGTTCATTCCATCTCCTCCGAAGCGATCACACAGGCATGCCACCGGCATGACTGCGCCCCAGACTTCCTTCGCCGAATCGGATCTTGTACAACTCGTGGGGAATGACGTAACACGCCACTCACCCGAATAAGTTCATCGATTCCAAACCATCGATATGTTACAGATTGGCATCGCCGCCCTCGGTACGCTGCGTCTACTCGCCCTTCAGTTGCGAGATGATCGGCGCGAACGCATCCATCTGTGTGGGGAACACACCGACGTAAGACATTGTCGTCTTTTCTCGCACCATACGTATCTGATCGGCGATCTCCTCGAAGCTTCCGATCGCGAGATACGGCGAGCTCAGGATGTCTTCGACGGACAGTTTGGTGTCGACCTCGATGTTCGGCGGGAAGCCCTGATCGAGTGCGGCGAGCGCCATCTCGGCGGTCTGCTCACGGTCGTCGGTGATGACGATGGTGGTGATCGTCCAGTTCAGTTCGATGTCGTCGAACCGGTCGCCGGCAGCCTCCCGGATCCGGTCGACGCGCTCCATCGTCTTCTCGAGCGTGACACCCGAGAGCAGGAGCTTGCCTTCCTTGCTGGTCGGCGTCGCCACGGAGATGATGTCGGCGTACTTGGCCGCGAGCGCCAGCATCTTGGGGCCGCCGCCGCCGACGGCGATCGGGGGACGCGGGCCCTGCCGCGGTCGCGGGCTGCCCGTCAGGCCCTTGATCTGGTAGTACTTGCCGTCGAAGTTGCACTCCTGGCCGCGCAGCAGCACGTCGAGGATCTGCAGGGTCTCCTCGAGCTTGGCGATCCGGATGCCCGGGCGCTCGTAGTCGATGCCGCCCTTGTCGAACTCTTCCTTCATCCAGCCTGCGCCGATGCCGAGTTCGAGGCGACCACCCGACAGGACGTCGATGGTGGCGGCGTCCTTGGCGAGGATCGCCGGGTGCCGGAACCCGTTCGCGAGGACGGCGGTGCCGAGCCGGATCTTGTCCGTGGCGATCGCGAGTGCACCCAGAGCGGCGATCGGTCCCACCTGGTTACCCAGGTGGTCGGGGATCATGAAGCTGTCGAACCCGAGTTCCTCGGCCTTCTGCGCGAGCTTGACGAACCGACGCGCGCCGCCCTCGTCCGCGTTGCCCTCTCCGCCTGCTGCGAATCGGAACTTACGCAACGAGCTGGCGTCGGAACTCATGAATAGCTTCTCCTGTGGTGAAACGCCCGCGTTTCAGGACGTGAACATCGGTGGGGTCGGGCACCGGTGATGCCGCAACAGTGCAGCACTCTACCGGTGCCGAGAAACGCACACTACCGGCCAGTACGCGTCTCGCCTATCTGTTTGGGACGTTTCACGGCTCACCGACCACGGTGAACCCATCCGCCACAAAATCAACTGTGTGCCGGGGTCGGAGCGGCTTCGATCTTCTCGGCAGCCCAACCGGCGATCCACTGCGTGGCCGTGGTGCCGGAGTCGTCGACGACGTACGAGTTGTACAGCGCGTGGACGGGGTTGTTGTTGTACTCGAGCAGACGCAGACCGCTTCCGATCCAGTTGCTCGG
The DNA here is from genome assembly GCF_030056915.1 of Rhodococcus sp. IEGM 1307. Lineage (NCBI taxonomy): Bacteria > Bacillati > Actinomycetota > Actinomycetes > Mycobacteriales > Nocardiaceae > Rhodococcus > Rhodococcus sp. IEGM 1307. Next base: position 126,402 of record NZ_JASHKW010000007.1, on the reverse strand, counting down.
TTTCAACGCCTGCGCTGGGGCGTCACAGATTCCGTCCGACGGGGCGCAGATCTCGACGGCCCGGTCGGTGAGATCACCGAAACCGCCGGGGCGGGGACCGGTCATCGTGATTCCGGGGATCTGCAGACCGGCCAGCGACAGTTCGGCTCCGACACCGGCGACCGGCTGCCCAATATTCGTGGCGGCGGCCGGGTCGCGGCGACCGTCGGCGATGAGCCCGACACCCAGTACGAGATCCGCCGGAACAGGACCGTCACCTGCGCCGATACTCGACGCGACGTCGCCGGCGATGACCGCGCCCTGGGAGAATCCGGTGAGCAGGAAGCTGGTCAGCGGGCACTCGGCATGACGACGGATCAGGATGTCGTTGGTGGCGGCCGTGCCCGCGCCGCGGCTGTTGTTGTACGACTGCTGCCCGTCCGGCGGGAAGGCGACCGGGTTGGAGAACTGTGCGACGTACGGAACCGTGTACACATCGGCGCGCGACGGCTCGAACTGCTCCTGCAGCGGCCGCGACACGTTGAGCATCAGCGACGCCGGGTTGGCCGTCGGGTTGTACGGGTCGTCGACGGCGCTGGACTCCCACGTGCCCGGGACGACCACCACCTGGACGTCGGGGCAGCTGGCCGGCTGGGCGTTGGGACGCTCGGGACCGGGCGGGGTCGGGATCGGCTTGGGCAGCCGCCCTGCGAGGAGATACCAGAGCGCGATCACTGCGACGAGAATCACCAACAGGATCACGATCAGCACCATCAGCTTGCGCAGGAGGCTGCTCTTCTTCTTCCGCGTTCCGCGCCCGGTCAACGACATCGGCGTCTACTTGCAGTACGTCGCGTGGGCGACATCCATGTAGGTCTGTGCGTTGGCCGTCGCCTGCTCCTGGGTCAGTTCCTGACCCGCAGCCGACGCCTCGGTGCCGACCATCGCTGTGACGAACACCATCGCTTCGGCGTCGCTCTTGCCTTCGGCCTTGGCCTGGCAGATGAAGTCGGCGGTGCTCACGGCCATGGTGCCGTCAGCGGCCGGCTCGATGCCCTTGCTCTTCAGCGCGTCGAGGAACTTCTGGCCTTCGGCGCTGACCGGGACCTCGGCGGGGCCGGGGAAATCGCCCGGAACTTCCTCGGGCTGCTGCGGCGGCGCGGTCGCCGCCTCACCCGGGCTCGTCACCGGCGCGGAGGCCGAAGCCGAGGCGCTCGCGCTGGGCGCGGCGGACGCCGAACTCTCGGCGGAACTGGACGCCGCAGCCGACGTCGCGGCGCTGGTGGACGGGTTCGACGTCGCCGTGGAATCGTCGCTGCCGCACCCGACCAACAATCCGCTCGCTGCGACGGCGAGCGCGCCTACGGCGATCGCCCGTCGGAAGGTGGTGCTGATACGTGAGTGCTGCGGCATCTATTTCCGTCCTTGCTTTCCAAGTCGTTGTCTCTCGACAGGGTACAGACGCAGATCGGGCGGAAGCCGGGTCCGCTGGACCCCGCCCCGCCCGCTGCGCGTGAGATTTCTAGTGCGGTCCGGCCATCAGTGAATCTCGGCCTTGTTGTCGATCACTGTGACGTAACCGGTCTGGAAGTTCTGCTGAACTCCGCCGGGGATGGCGAATTTGTCGCTGATCGGGAAGCCGAGTCGGCCGCCCTCGTAGCCGGCGCTCTTCCAGGCGTCGAAGATCGGTCCGTTCTCGACGGCCCACGCACCCGACAGCGGACTCCAGTAGATGTTGCCGCCCTCGAACTGGTTGAACCGGCCGCCGTCCTTGACCGCGATCTCGCTGGTCTTCGGGAATCCGAGCCACCCGCCCTCGTAACCGAGTTCGGCGTACTTGCCCATGATCATTCCCTGCACGCGGTGGGTGCCGTTCGCGGGACTGAAGTACATGGCGCCGATCTCGAAGCCCTGCACCGCGCCGTCCTTGCCTGGCGTCGGAACTTCCTCGGCCACCGGGTATCCGAGCGGTCCGCCCTCCCAGCCCTGACGTGCCCACTCGTCGCGGATCGCGCCGCGGACGGCGTGCGCCCCGGTCTGCGGCGACCAGTAGACGGACCCGTGCTCGAAGTGGTTGAAGCGACCGCGACCGTCGGGGGTGGCCAGTTCGGGCGTCGTCGGGTAGCCGAGCGGCCCACCCGGACCACCGGTCGCCTGGTAGACGCCGCCGATGGCGCCGGCCACCGGCTGCGCGCCGGTGTCGGACTTGGCGAAGATCCGGCCGTTGCGGAAGTCCTGGACCGTGCCGCCTGCGAGGCTGTACTCGGGGGTGAGGCAGTCGCCGATCCACGGGTTCGCGCCGGCGACCCCGGCGATGGAACCGCCTGTGGTGCATACCGGCTTGTCGGGTTCGACGTCGACGGCGCTGGCGAGCTGCGGCCACAGCTGGTGGAGCTCGAACTGCCAGTACGGCCATGAGTGCGTGCCGGACGGCCGGTAGTTGACCTGGGCGGGGATGCCCAGCTTGTTGAGCTTGGTCGCGAAGGTCTGGGACGTGAGCCGCGACAAGATCTCGAGGCCCATGCCCGCGTAATTGGTGCTGACGCCGGGGATTCCGGAGGGCTGGTCGTACGGGCCCGTGGTTCCGCTACCGCTGGAGATGTACAGGCTGACGCCCTTGAGCTTGTCGGCCAGCAGGTAGGGGTCGTGTTCCTCCCACGCCGAACTGGTCGGGGGACCCCACATCGCGTCCGCGTCGAATCCGCCCGCGTCGCTCATCGCGTACGCGACGGCCTGCGGCATGCCGAGCGCGGTGGTGGTGAGCATGCCCGACAGCGACGCGGCGAACGTGAAGAATCCCTGGTTGCGGGCCGCGAGGAACATCGCGGAGGTGCCGCCCATCGAGAGTCCGATGACGCCGCGGGTCTGCGTGGTGCGCCAGTCGCTTTCGAGGATCGGGGGCAGTTCCTTCGTGAGGAACGTCTCCCACTGGTAGTTCTGACCGTTGTCCTGGGCCACCCAGTCGGAGTAGAAGCTGGACTGGCCGCCGACCGGGAGGACGACGTTGATGTTCTTGTCGGCGAAGAACGATTCGGCGTCGGTCTCGAGCGTCCAGCCGTTCTCGTTGTCCTGCGCGCGGAGTCCGTCGAGCATGTAGACGGACGGGAACTTCTCGGTGGGCTTCGAGTTCCAGTCGCGCGCAAGCAGCATCTGCACCTGGATCGGCACGCCCATCGACGGGGAGTTGATCCAGATCGCCACGCGACGGTCGGTGAGCCAGTCGACGTGATGGATCGTCGCGCCGCCCGGGGCCTGTGTGGCCACCGGAGCGTGCGCGGCGGCGGGCGCAGCCGAGACGGTGGCGGTCTGGGTGAACCCGACCGCCACCGGCACCACGAGCACAGCGGCAAGCGAGGCCAGCGTCCGCCTTCGAACATTTCCGGCCGACGAACGCTGACGTTCTGCCTTGAACAGGCCTACTCGCATGACGTTCACTCTCTCTCTGCGCGTCGAGGCCAACACGGAGCACGGCCTCGCGTTCCGGTTCTTTCTACACGCAAACGACAGACGAGTGGGAGTGCCGCGCTGTTACAGCTGGTGCAATTGTTACTTCCGAGCTACCCGATCGTGTTGCCGAGGTCGCCGGCCAGATCGTGGATCTGCTGCTGCCAGTAACGCCACGTGTGGATGCCGCGGGGCGGGAAGCTGTAGGTGACGTTCTTCGCGCCGAGGGTCGCCATCTTGACCTGGAAGGCACGGGTGTTCGCCAGCGACAGCGCCTCGAGGCTCGCGCCGGTGCTCGCGTTGAAGACGTCCATGAATCCGGTCGGTGCGGCTCCGCCGGGGGCGGGGATGCCGTTGGCGGCCGACACCCACAGGCGGGTGTTGTTGTCGCGAAGCTTGTTCGCGAACACGAACGGGTCGTTGCGCAGCCACGCCGGGTTCCACGGCGGGCCCCACATCGAGTCGACGTTGTAGCGGCCGGCGTCGAGCATCGCGATGCGGATCGCCTCACGCATGCCGGGAGCCGAGATGTTCAGGTAGCCGGACAGCGAGCCCGCGTAGTTGAACTGCTCGGGGTGGTAGGCGGCGAGGGTCAGGGCGGCGCTGCCACCCATCGACAGGCCGATGACGCCGTTACGGGTGGACTGGAACCCGAGGCGGTTCGCCAGTGCGTCGCGAAGTTCCTGAGTGAGGAACGTCTCCCACTTGTACGGGGTCTTCTGGCCGTTGAGGTTCGAGTTCGAAATCCAGTCGGAGTAGAAGCTGGACTGTCCGCCGACCGGCTGGACGACGTTGATGTTCTGCGACGCGAGGAACGGGCCCGCGTCGGTGTTGACCTCCCAGCCGCTCAGGTCGTCCTGCGCGCGCAGACCGTCGAGCAGGTAGACGACCCGGTTGGTGTTGCCGTCGGCGGCACGCCAGATGCGGCTCTTGATCGGTCCCATGGCGGAATCGACCCAGAAGTCCTGCGCGGCGGGGTCGAAGGCTGCGGATGCCGTTGCGCCGCCGCCCACCATGGTCACGCCCAGCGGCAGTGCGACCGCCAGAGCAATCGCGGCGGCGGTACGCCTGGCCCATCCGCTTGTTCTCGTCGAACCCCCAACTCGCATGAACTCGTCTTCCCTCCGCTTGATCCGTCTCGCGCCGCGGCCGCGGCAACCTCTCGATAACTCTCGTGAAAATCTCACGTACAGACGCCACCCGCGCAGCGCTCGCTGCGCGGGTGGCGTCTCGACGGGATCACCTTACTGACAAAACGTTCCGTTGTGCACTCCCGGGGAAGGGAATCCTGGGTTTTCCCTCACGTTCCCGGTCCGGGCACATGCACTCCAGAGCGCACGAGTGCCGCCCCGCCGGTGAGGCGGGGCGGCATTCGTCACGAGGGTGGTGTCAGATCACCAGGCGCCCAGTGTGTCCAGGATCTGGCCGCGCGCCTTGAACAGCTCCGAACCCCAGTACGGCCACGAGTGCGTGCCGTTGGCGGGGAAGTCGAAGGTGGCCGGGACACCGAGGGTGGCCAGACGCACCTGGAATGCGCGGGTGTTGGCCAGGGCGAGAGCCTCGAGGCCCATGCCGTTGGCGGTGTTGTAGTAGTCGATCGGAGCGCGCGGGTGGTCGAACTCACCGGGCAGACCGCTGGCAGCCGAGATGAACATCGACAGGCCGTTCAGACGCGGCGCGAACACGAACGGGTCGTTACGCAGCCACGCCGGGTTCCACGGCGGGCCCCACATCGCGTCGACGTTGAAGCGGCCGGCGTCGAGCATCGCGACGCGGATCGCCTCACGCATGCCGGGAGCCGAGATGTTCAGGTAGCCGGACAGCGAACCGGCGAACTTGAACTGGTCGCGGTGGTACGCGGCGAGGGTCAGGGCGGCACTGCCACCCATCGACAGGCCGAGGACGGCGTTGTTCGTGCGCGAGACGCCGTAGTTGGCCAGGAAGTCGGGCAGTTCCTGCGTCAGGAACGTCTCCCACTTGTACGTGACGGGCTGGCCGTTGAAGTTGCTCGCCGAGTACCAGTCGGAGTAGAAGCTGGACTCGCCACCGACGGGCATGACCAGGGTCACGTTGTCGTTGCGGTACTGGTCGAACGCGTTGGTCTCGAAGCTCCACGCGTTGCGGTCGTTGCGGGCGCGCAGTCCGTCGAGCAGGTACAGGGCGGCGCTACCGCCGCGGGCTGCCCACTGGACCTGGACCTTGATCGGTCCCATGGAAGAGGGAACCCACAGTTCCTCGTAGCCACCGGCCGGCGCGGTCTTGGCGGGACCCGCGTGCGTCGGTGCTGCTGCGGCGACGGCTCCACCAGCGATTCCTGCGCCCATAGGCAGTACCAGTGCGACGGCTCCGATGGCCATCGCACGCTGCTTGAGGCGCTGAGACAACCTCGGTCTGGCAAAACGCATGAATACTGCTCACTCTCTTCGTCTGCGGACTCCGCCACTGGGCGGCTCCGGCGGATTCCGTCGGGGAACAGGCGACCTGCCGGCCCGGGCGTTGAAGCCGGGTCGGCAGCGGACCTCTTCCAAGTCACACTGCGCTCGGTGGACTGTATGTCACACGAACTTCCCTGACAAACGCTCACGGAGCGCTTTTCGAGGAACTTCCAGACCACCGTCACGATGACTCATCATTGACGTACATCGTCGCCGACAGTTCCCGCGTTACACAAACGAGATCTGATGTTCCGACATCGAGATCTACCCGGGACGCCCCGGTGACACCCGCCCCGCCCGGTTCGCCCTATTTGGCCGGTTCCGGGAACGGCGGCTCGAGATTGCACCGCTGAATTTCATATGCGGGCACTCGCTCGAATCGATAACTCGCGAAATGCAGCGCATCCTTGAAATTCTGCTTGAATCGCGGCCACGTCAGTTCCGACCGGTACGACGTCAGCAGGTCCTGCGTCTCGGGGCACGTGAGCGCGACCCGCGCCTCGGTCACCCATTCCTCGTCGAGGAATCCGGGCATCCACGGGTGCTTGTCGATCATTCCCGTGTCCACCACGACCCAGTCGGGGTAAAGGGCCTTGTCGTGCCCGATACGGCCGTCGTCCAACCGCTCGGTGTGCGCCGCGAGCGGGTAGGCGAGACCCATCTGGTCCAGCACCCGCACGTCGAGTCCGACGTTCATGCTCGTCATGCCCAGGTTCAGGAAGTACACGGTGTGGCCTGCGCCGCCGTCCGGGATCGGAAGGGGCGGAGGAACGACGAACCAGTACGTGTAATCGGCGGACGGGATGAGCAGGCCGCCGTCGGGGGTGTCCGAGATGGTCTGGACCATGGCGCGCATCCGCGGGTAGTCCAGATAATCGTCCGCGCGAATCGGGTGCGCATGACCGGTGTTGAGAACGTAGAAGGCGCGTTCGTCGACAATTCCGGACCGTCCGATAACGACGCCCTCCGGCATTCCCGTCGTGTTCGACGCGAAGAATGCCCACACGACGGTGCCGACCCACAGAGAAGCCATTGCTAGGAAAATCGACGATTCCCTATTACGCCCCCACGCGGCCCGGTCCGGAATTCGCACCGGAATTACGGCGACGGGAACGATGAAACAGAACAGAACGGGGAGAAGAACGCGGCCGTGCATGAAGTCGCCGCCGACGCGCAACGAGTACAGACCGAGGATCAGCCCGCTCGCGAGAATGAAGACGACGACGGCATTCTGCGTCCGCAGCCATCCGCGCAGACGCGTCAGCCGATTCCCCTCGGTGTGACGAACACCATCTTCGATGGACTTGTCCCGGCCCCGCCAGGCGATCACGGCGCCGGCGAAAAGGAAGACCAGCGGCAGCCACAGCAGGTACGGGCCGAGCAGATTCCAGAGGTAGGCGAAACCCTGCGCCCACTTGGCGCCGCCGGCGTCCTTCGACACCGCGGTGTTCGGGTACGGGAGGGCGTAGTAACCCATGCGCCAGATCTGATAGCCCACCGGAACGATGCCGGCGACGAACACCATCGCCACGCGCACCACCCAGGTGAGACCGGGCGCGAGGAAGATCATCGCCAGCGACAGCACACCCAGGATCGCCAGCTCGGGGCGCACGAGGGGCCCCATGCCCGCGACGAATGAGAGCACGAGCACCGAGGTGGTGGACGGGGTGGTCGCCTGACTCCATCGGACCAGCAGCAGCCAGATCAGCGCGATCCAGAAGATGACGAGGCAGCTTTCGAGACCCGACGTCGCGAAGTCGCGGGCCGGGGGCACCGCGATGTAGACGAGCACACCGGCGGGCATCAGGAACAGCGTGCCGCCGCCGGCGAAGGACCCACCGCGGTACAGGCGCGCGGTGCCGAACATGGCGAGCACGATCGCCGCCGTGGACAGGATCAGCGCGATCGTCAGGACGACGTATTCGAGCCGGGCCTGGGAGAGCCAGCCGAACGCGTAGACGATGTACGTCCACGCGGTGCTGGTGTTGGCCTCGACACGCTCGCCCGAGTTGAAGACCGGACCGTTGCCTGCGAGGAGGTTGCGGACCGTGCGCAGCACGATCAGGCCGTCGTCGGCAATCCATCGCCGTTCCCAGGCACCCCAGAACATCAGGAGAGCCGAGACGGCCACACCCCCGAGGAAGACCACCCTCGAGAGGATGGCCTTCCGGTGGCGTTCGGTGGTCCGCTCCGCGGCGGCGTCCGAGTCCTCGGCGCCTCCTACCAAGTCAGACGAGGTAGACAGCGACACCCACCACTCCGATCCAGGCAATCGCGAGGAGTTGGAGCACGCGGTCGCCCAGCGCAATCTCCTCGGGCTCCCCCGCCTCACCGCCGTCGACGTCCACGGCGTAACGCAGGATCGCGATGGTGAACGGCACCATGGAGATGGCGTACCAGTTGGTGGCCTTCAGGTCGTCCTGCTGGAACGCCCACAGCCCGTAGCAGAGCACGACCGCGGTGGCGCTGAGCGTCCAGACGAAACGCAGGTACGTCGTGGTGTAGTTCTCGAGGGATTTGCGGATCTTCGCGCCGGTGCGTTCGGCGAGCTGCAGTTCGGCGTACCGCTTACCGGCCGCCATGAACAGCGAACCGAAAGCCATGACCAGCAGGAACCACTGCGACAGTGCGATCTCGGCGGCCACACCACCGGCGATGGCGCGCAGCAGGAACCCGGACGAGACGATGCAGATGTCGAGGACGGCCTGGTGTTTGAGACCGAAGCAGTAGGCCAGCTGGATGCCGATGTAGACGGCCATCACCACCGCCAGCTGCCAGTTGGCGAGGAACGACAGGGCGATCGACGCACCGAGCAGCACGACCGCCATGCCGAACGCCAGGTTGACGGGCAGCACACCGGCCGCGATGGGACGGAATCGCTTGGTGGGGTGCGCGCGGTCGGCCTCGACGTCCATCGCGTCGTTGACGAGGTAGATGCCGGACGCTGCCATGCAGAACACCACGAAGGCGAGTGCGACGGGAAGCAGGACGTCGGATTCCGTCGCCGTGCCCGCGGCGACGGGAGCTGCGAGGACGAGGACGTTCTTGACCCACTGACGCGGGCGAACGGCCTTGACGATGCCTGCCGCCAGGGATGTCGGGGGTCCGGTGACGACGGCCGGTTCCTCGCTCATTTCTCTCCAAACTTCTGCTCGGCCTTCAGCACCGCGACCGCAGAGGCGGCCCCCAGGGCAGATCCGGCGAGCACATCGGTCGGGTAGTGCACTCCCAGAACGAGCCGGGAGAGCAGCATCGGCGGTACCAACAACGCAGGCAAGGGTAGCCCGGTGAGGCGGCCGAGCAGCACGGCAGCCGCTGTCGTGGACGTCGCGTGCGACGACGGGAAGCTCAATTTGCTGGGCGTCGACACGTTGACCTGGATCGACGGGTCGTTCGGCCGGGGGCGGCGGACAATGCGTTTGATCACGATCGACGCGGCGTGGGCGCCGACGGCACCCACCGCGACTCCCGCCCACTGCCGGCGACGAGGCTTGTCGAGTGCCGCGCCGATGCCGGCGACGGCCACCCACCCGAGGGCGTGCTCACCGAAATGGGACATACCCCGTGCCGTCGAGACGACGCCGGGACGGCTCGCGATCGTCGATTGGACGGCCTGCAGGATCTGGACCTCACTTGATGCCGAAGACACGTTCCCACCTCTCCTTGCTGGTCAGGGCAGGAACGGCGTCCTGGTACTCGCGCTTGAGTTCGGGGAAGCGCTGGGCCAGTTCGCGGCGCAGCCGGATCGCTTCCTTCAGCAGCGCGAGCGCCAGCTTGGGGTTGCGCTTGCGGTAGACGACTCCCCGCCCGTCCGCGGTGGTGACGGTGACGCCGTCCACCTGGGACAGCAGGAACCACCGCGCGTCGATGGTGGGCACGTTGAGCTGGGGGCGCTCGTGGTGCTGCTCGTGCGCGGGCTTGACGTTGTGGATCAGGCCCTTGCCGAGGCGCACGATCTTCGCGAGCGGGTTCGTGGGCAGGCCGACCGCGCCGACTTCCTCACCGGAAGGCAGCGGCAGGCTCGTCGACGACGGCAGGACCACCGCGTCCGGGTACTCCTTGCGCATCGCGTGGACGTTGCCGAGCGCGGTGGGGAGCAGTTCGAAGATGTGCTCGGGGCCCTGCAGGAAGTCGGCGATGGCCTGGTTCTGGATCGCGACTGTCGAGTATTCGAGGCACAGCAGGTGCTTGATCGTGGCCTTGACGGTGTTGATCACCAGGCCGCGGCCGTTGCCCGGCATGTGCAGGGACGCGACGACGAGCCGGTTCCGCAGGTGGAAGTACGCCTGCCAGTCGATGGCGTCGTCCTTGTCACTCCACGCCATGTGCCAGATCGCGGCGCCGGGCATGGTGACGGTCGGGTAGCCGGCATCGCGAGCACGCAGGCCGTATTCGGCGTCGTCCCATTTGATGAACAGCGGCAGCGGCTGACCGAGTTCCTCGGCGGCCTGCCGCGGGATCATGCACATCCACCAGCCGTTGTAGTCGACGTCGATCCGGCGGTGCAGCAGACGCGAGTTCTCGCGGTCGCTGAGCGGGTAGCGGGAGAAGTCGTGGTCGTACTCGACGTTCGGGGCGGCAGTCCACATGAAGATGGACCGGTCGACGACCTCGCCCATCGAATGCAGGTGACTGCGCTCCTGGAGGTTCAGCATCTGCCCGCCGACGAGCATCGGCGTCTTCGCGAACCGCGACATCGCCAGCGCGCGCAGGATCGAGTCGGGCTCGATCTCGATGTCGTCGTCCATGAACAGGATGTGCTGGCAGTCGGTGGTCTTCAGCGCCTCGTACATGATCCGGCTGTAGCCGCCGGACCCGCCGAGGTTCGCCTGGTCGTGGATGGCCAGCCGGTCGCCGAGCGCTTCGGCGGCCTCCGTGAAGCCGGGCTCGTCCTTGACCTTGCGGGTGCCCTGGTCCGGGATGATGACCGCCTTGACCACGTCCATGACGAGTTCGTCGGACGCCAGCGCCGTCAGTGCCTTGACGCAGTCGGTGGGCCGGTTGAACGTGGGGATGCCGACGGCGACGGTGGCCTCACCGGGGGCATCGACCGGTGCGTACCAGCCGGCGCTCTCCAGCACGACCTCGGTGTCGGTGGTGATGTCGAACCAGATCCAGCCGCCGTCCTCGAACGGGGCGAGTTCGATCTCGAACTCCAGCGCGGCGTCACCGTCCTGGAACTCGCGGCCCTCGACGTGGATGCGCGACGAGTCGGCCTTCGAGCGGTACACGTCGATGCGGCAGTGCCCCGACAGCTCGAGACGCAGCACCACCGAGTTCAGGGTGCTCCACCGGCGCCAGTAGCTGGCCGGGAACGCGTTGAAGTAGGTGCAGAACGACGCCTCCGCCTCGGCGCCGACCGACAGCGAGGTGCGCGACAGCGAATGCGCGCGGCGGCTGTTGGTCTTCGCCTCCTCCAGGTAGAGGGTGCGGACGTCGAGCGGCTCACCGGCGCGCGGCAGGATCACCCGTTGCAGCAGCGACTTGCCGAGTAACGGGGCGTCGTCGGTGACCTTCTCGGACTCGAGCAGATGTCGGGCGCTCATTCGGCATCTCCCACGAGGGCCGCACCGGATTCGAAGTGCGGTCGCAGGGAGTTGTCGAACATCGACAGCGCGCTGGCGATCGCCATGTGCATGTCCAGGTACTGGTAGGTGCCGAGACGGCCACCGAACAGAACCTTGTTCGACGCCATCTCCTCCTTCGCGCGGTCGCGGTAGGCGGCGAGCATCGCGCGGTCGTCGGGAGTGTTGATCGGGTAGTACGGCTCGTCCTTGCTCTCCGCGAACCGCGAGAACTCCCGCATGATGACCGTCTTGTCCTTCGGGTAGTCCCGCTCCGGGTGGAAGTGGCGGAACTCGTGGATCCGGGTGAAGGGCACGTCGGCGTCGTTGTAGTTCATGACCGGGGTTCCCTGGAAGTCACCGGTCTCCAGCACCTCGGTCTCGAAGTCGAGGGTGCGCCAGCCCAGCTCGCCCTCGGAGTAGTCGAAGTAGCGGTCGAGGGGGCCGGTGTAGACGACGGGGGCGTCGGGGCTCTCGGCGCGCAGGTCGTCGCGGACGTCGAACCAGTCGGTCTCGAGCCGGACCTCGATCTTCGGGTCCTTCGCCATGTTCTCGAGCCACGCGGTGTAGCCGTCGACGGGCAGGCCCTCGTACGTGTCGTTGAAGTAGCGGTTGTCGAACGTGTACCGCACCGGCAGGCGGGTGATGTTGCCCGCGGGCAGGTTCTTGGGGTCCGTCTGCCACTGCTTGGCGGTGTAGTCGCGCACGAACGCCTCGTACAGCGGCCGCCCGATCAGGGAGATCGCCTTCTCCTCCAAGTTGGACGCAGATGCGGAGTCGATCTCGCTGGACTGCTCGGCGATCAGCTTCCGCGCCTCGTCCGGGGTGAAGTAGCGCCCGAAGAACTGCGACACCAGGCCCAGCCCCATCGGGAACTGGTACGCCTGCCCCTTGTGGAGCGCGAACACGCGGTGCTGGTAGTTCGTGAATTCGGTGAACTGGGTGACGTAGTCCCACACCCTCTTGTTCGAGGTGTGGAACAGGTGCGCACCGTACTTGTGGATCTCGATGCCGGTCTCGGGCTCGGCCTCCGAATAGGCGTTTCCGCCCAGGTGATGACGTCGGTCGAGCACCAGCACACGCTTACCCAGCTGTGTTGCTGCACGCTCGGCGACGGTCAGTCCGAAAAATCCGGAGCCGACGACGATGAGGTCGTACCGGCCAGGGGCGGTTGTCTCTGGGGTTGCAGCGGTCACGATGAACCAGGGTAAGCGACTCCGCCGCCCGTGCGCGGCCAAGGGGGGCAAGCACCCCTCGGCACGCACGAGGAGTTCTCCCTGTATTCACCGGTTCTGCAGACCTCGTTGTTCCCGCCGACGCGGCGATCGCGCTTGATGAGCGGGTGCGCATCGTCCAGCTGGCGAACTTCTACGGACCGCGGTCCGGTGGGCTCCGCACCGCCCTCCACAACTGGGGTCAGGGCTACGTCGAACGCGGACACGAGGTGATCCTCGTCGTCCCAGGTCAGCGCGACTGCGAGGAGCTGCTGCCGAGCGGGGTCCTGCGGATCACCCGGTCGGCTCCCACCATCCCCGCGACCGGGGGTTATCGCGTGGTCAATCCGCGGCGGGTGGCCGACGTGGTCAGCGGTCTGCGGCCCGACGTCCTGGAGGTGTCCGACCGGCTCACACTGCGCGGTTTCGGGGGCTGGGCCCGCGCCCGCGGGGTGCGCAGTGTGGTCGTGTCACACGAACGCCTCGACCGGCTGCTCGGCCAAGTCGCTCCGCGCCGCGTGGCCCGCGGCTGGGCCGATGTCGCGAACCGCCGGATGGCACGCAACTATGACGCCGTGGTCTGCACGACGGACTTCGCGAGCGAGGAGTTCACCCGCATCGGGGCCCCCAACCTGCACCGGGTCCCGCTCGGTGTGGACCTGACGATGTTCCACCCCGGCAAACACGACCAGGTGATGCGCGACTCGTTCGCCGACCCGGCGCAACGCTTCCTTCTGCACTGCGGCCGGCTGTCGGTGGAAAAGCAGGTGGAACGGAGCATCGACGCCGTCCGGCTGTTGCGCCGGCAGGGTCACGACGCCCGGCTGGTCATCGCCGGGGACGGCCCGCGGCGCGAGGCGCTGCAGTACCGGGCCCGGGGGCTCCCCGTGCACTTCACCGGGTTCATCAGCGACAAGGGCCGCCTGGCGTCGCTGTTCGCGTCGGCGGACGTGTCGCTGGCACCCGGACCGCACGAGACGTTCTGCCTGTCGGCGCTCGAGTCGCTGGCGGCGGGCACCCCGGTGGTCGCGTCACAGTCGTCGGCGCTCGCCGAGATCATCACACCCGGCTGCGGCGCCCTGGCCCGGGACCGCGGTCCTGCGTTCGCCGAAGCGGTCAGCGGCATTCTCGCGATCCCCTCGCACACGCGCCGGGCGTCGGCCCGCCGGCGGGCCGAGGACTTCGGCTGGGGCGAGTCCGTCGACGGGATGCTCGCGGTGCTCGAGGGAACCGGTCCTCGCTGCCCGGCCTAACTGCCGCCCGTCGGTAACCACTCGCGCAGCACGCTGGCGTCGATCACCTGTGCGCCCAGCTTCTTGGTCCAGATGATGGTTCCGTTGGTGTACATCCGGAACTTGCCCGCCTCCGACGGCAGCATCAACTCGGGACCGATCGGCGCTCCCAGCGTGCTGTTGACGCCGCCGAGTTCCTTGTACTTCTCGGCGATCGGCGAACCCTCGGTGGTGCCGACGGTGTCCTCGTCCTCGCCCGCGGACGCGAGGGTGGACTCGGGTTCGGGGGCGACCGGCGGCGCGGGGACGCCGAGCCCGTCACCGACCGTGAACCAGTCGGACTTGAGCTTCAGCTTCGACCGCGCCTCGGCGCCCGTCGCCTCGGCGGTGCCCGACGATCCGACCACCTTCACACCGGTGACGCGTCCGCCGTCGACCCCGAAGTTGTTGCGGGTGACCACCTCGAACGATTCGAGGTCTCCGACGTTGAACGCGGATGCGATGTCGCCCGCGGTGAGGGTCACCGTCCAGTCGTGGTTCGGCGACACGGTGTCGCCCTGGTCCTCGACGGCCGGGAACTCGCCGCCCGCGGTGTATCCGCCTGTGGACGAGGAGAATTCGGCGGCGACGGGCTTGTTGTCCTTCGTCAGGATCATGCCCTTGGTGGAACGGACGGCGTCGGTGGTCCGCGGGTCTTCCTTCGCCGAACCCCCGTACACCTGGCAGCTCTGGGTGTCGCAGGTCTTCGCCCACTCTTCCCGGTTCTCGGCAGCGGCGTAGGAGCGGGCCGCGACGGCCTGCGCCCGAAGTGCCTCGGCCCCACCGGTGTCGGCCCAGCCGGCCTTCGCCTCGGCGGGCACGACACCGAGGAGGTAGTCGTCCATGTCGAGGACGTTGACGGTGCGCACGGCGGCGCCGTCGAGTGCGACCCCGAGGGCGCCGCGATAGGGGGTGTCACCGGCGCACAGCTTCAAGTGCTCGTTCGCGGGACGGTCCGGGGCCAGGTCGACCGGGTCCACCCACGGGTGGTCGGTGGCGTCCTGCCACAGGACCTCGCCGGCACATCCGCGGGTGACCACGACGTTGGCGCCGCCGTCGGCGGTCGGCGTGAGGTGGACGGCCTCCCCCGGACCGACGGGTTTGCCGGCGACGACGGCGCCGGCGTCCGAGTAGACGTCGAGCGGCTGATCGTCACGCGCCTGCAGCCGGACGCTGATCTGTGCGTCGGCGAGGGTGCCGAGCGTGGTGCCGCCGTAGTAGTGGCCGAGGATGCGCTCGGCCGCCCACCCCTGATCCTTCGCGTATCCGTAGGCACCCCACTGGCCCATTCCGCGGCCGTGGCCGTTGCCGTGGCCGGAGAGCGTGAACGGCGTGTCGGAGGCGACGGTTTCCCGGACGTCCTGGCCGGGGGAGCGCAGGTGCACGACGACGCCGGTGACGGCGCCGATGACGAGGACGGGTGCGATGCCGAGCGCCGACGCGCGCAGAAGCTTGGCCCGGAATCCGCGCGGGGCGGGAGGGCCCGCGATGTACCGCCTCCTGCGGGTCCAGGCAGGCCTACCTGCACGAACCCCGAATTCGGTCTTCGCCATCACTGCACTCCTCATCGCTGAACAACGAGCGCTGAGACGGGGCGTGCACCTCGTCTCAGCGGGTCCGAGAAATTCGGGATAAAGTCTCAATGTAAGGTTGAGCGTTATGGACCTGTGTGACTAGTGTGGCAAGAGTGGTTGGAGTTAGCAACAACAGTCTCTTCAGTCACACGAGCATCACGAGTTGCAGACACGCGAGGTCGCTCGCAGGAAACTACAACTGAGGAGAGTCCCCCTTGCCGCACCGTCGACCGAAGCCCTCGATTGTCCTCGGGGCTGTCGCCGCTCTGGCTGTCGCAAGTCCCGTTGCGGTCTACGGCATCAGTAGCGCACCCTCCGACGTCAAATCCACGAACGAAACCTCCAACTCCGCAGTGTCCACCGAGATCGCGCAGGTCGTGCTGTCGCAGATCCCCGACATCGTGATCCCGCTGAAGGAACTGACCGGGCTGAACCTGCCCGACGTCAACATCGGCGACCTGCGGAACCTGAAGATCCCGCCGTACCTCCACATCCCCAGCAATGTGCAGCTCCCCGGCGGAATCCAGATCCCGAACCTGCAGATCCCGTTGAAGCTCCCCGCGCCGGCCGACGTCTCCGACCCCGCGATCCTGCCCCCGGCCGATCAGCAGCCCGGCGCGATCGTCAAGGAACTGTCCCGCGACACCCCGTTCAGCATGGTGGCGCTCACCTCCGAGACCCTCGCGTCCGCGGAGTCGAAGGTCCGCGCGCTGCAGGCCGACGGAACGTGGGGACAGTGGGTCTCCCCCGACATGATCGACACGCGACGCACGGACAAGACGGCGTCGGACGGCAAGGTCGCCACCGAACCCGTCTATGTCGGGCTGACGAAGGCGATCCAGATCCTGACCCCCACCTCGACGCCCGCACCGGCCGGTGCACCCGCTGCAGTTCCCGCTCCCGCACCGGCACCCGAAGCCCCTGCTCCCGCAACGGCTCCCGCCGCCGGAGGTGCCGCACCGCTCGGTTACACCCCAGCCGCCGTCAACACGCCGTTGCGGCAGCAGCCGGCACGCGCTGGCGCCGACGACGTCACGGCCGTCCTCATCGAACCGGGCAGCGGCCCCGGCGACGCGACGCTCGGCGACATCGCGAGCCCGCTCGACAGCGGCGGTCCCAAGGTCATCAGCCGCCAGCAGTGGGGTGCCGACGAGTCCATCCGGTGCCAGGACCCCGACTACGACGACTTCATCGGCGGTGCCACCGTGCACCACACCGCAGGAGCCAACGACTACTCGAAGGCCGAATCGGCCGAGATCGTCCGCGCGATCTACGCCTACCACGCGCAGACGCTGGGCTGGTGCGACATCGGATACAACGCACTGGTCGACAAGTACGGCCAGATCTTCGAGGGCCGCGCAGGCGGTCTCGACCGTCCGGTCCAGGGCGCGCACGCCGGCGGGTTCAACGAGAACACCACCGGAGTCGCGATGATGGGCGACTTCTCGTCCGAGGATCCGCCGCAGGCCACCCTCGACGCTGTCGGCAAGTTCCTCGGCTGGAAGCTCGGCAAGGCCGGACTCGACCCACTCGGTGAGACGACGATGTACTCCGAGGGCACCGAATTCACTCCCTACGCGGAGGGTGAGGCTGTCGATCTTCCGGTGATCTTCGCGCACCGCGACGTCGGCAACACGTCCTGCCCGGGAGACGCGGCGTACTCACACATGGACGAGATCCGGCAGATCGCGGCGGCCAGCCTCGGCGGCGGCAACGCCTCGCTGGCCGCGGACGCACCCTCGGGTGAGGCTCCGGCGCCGTCCGGCGGTCCCGGCACGGACGCCAGCTCCAGCCTCGGTTCCGGGATCCCCGCCCTGGTCAACGAACTGCTGCGGCTCACCGACCCGTCGCCGGTCGCCCAGAAGTGGGTGGCGGAAGGCGGCGACACCGGCCGGCTCGGCCAGGCCATCACCGGACTGCTGCAGGCCAAGGCTGGGAACTCGGGCGCACAGTTCGCCAACGGCGCCATCTTCACCTCGCCCAACGGCGGTGTGTGGGCGGTCCTCGGCCAGATCTTCAAGACGTGGCAGAATCTCGGAGCCGACAACGGCGAACTGGGTCTGCCGACCAGTGACGAGTACCCGATCCCGGGCGGTCTGCGCACCGACTTCGAGAACGGTTCGCTGATCTTCAACGAGATCACCGGCATCGTCACCAAGGTGCTGAAGACGTACAACGACACGTATGCGGAGGCCTACAAGAACGGTGCCCGGGTCGATGCCGCGGCCCCCGTCGCACCGCCCGCGGACCCGGCGCAGGTTCCGCCGGCTCCGGCAGAGCCCGCTCCGGCTCCGGCTCCGGCTCCCGAACCGGCTCCCGCACCCGCTCCCGTCGAGCCGGCACCGGTTCCGGCCGGCTGATCGGGTTTCACCCTCTCGGGCGCTGGTGGTCTCAGGACCACCAGCGCTCGAGTACTTTCGCGACCCCGTCGTCCCAGTTGGTGGCCGTCACCTCGTCGGCGGCGGCCTTGGCGTCGGGGTGCGCGTTCTCGACGGCGACACCCCGGCCCGCGAGGTTCAGCATCGGAATGTCGTTGGGCATGTCACCGAAGGCCACGATGTGCGACGCCGTCACGCCGAGCCGTTCCGCCACCAGCGCGAGACCCGACGCCTTCGTGATCCCCGACGCCGACAGTTCGATCAGCCCGTTGTCGGTGGAGAACGTGACATCCGCCCGGCGACCGATGTGCGGCGCCAGCGCGTCGACCATCGCCTGACTGGACATTTCCGGCACCCGGATCAGCAACTTCACCGCGGGGGCCGCGACGACCTCGTTCTCGGACATCTCGGTGTTGTCGGGGTTGAGCCAGGCGTGCTGGTAGCCGGGTGAGCTCACGAACTGCGGTGTCGCGGCGTCGTGGGCGCTGACCCCGACACGCTCGGCCGCGAGCCCGGCGCCCGGCAGCACGCGGAGCGCGATCTCCGACAGCCAGGTGAGGGTGTCGACGTCGAGGGTCGCGGCGCTGAGCACGCGGTCGCTGTCGCTGTCGTAGATGACGGCACCGTTCGCGCAGACGGCGAGCGGCGCGTAGCCGAGGCCCTCGACCACGGGATGGATCCAGCGCGGGGGCCGGCCGGTGGCCAGCACGAACGGCGTTCCCGACGCGACCACCGACGCGACGGCGTCGCGGGTGCGGGCGCTGATGCGCTCGTCCTCCCCGATCAGGGTGCCGTCGACATCGGACGCTACAAGGCTCGGTCGGTCTGGGCTCACCCAGCCATTCTGCCTGCCGAGTCCGCGGCGCCGCCGGGCGGCCATTACCGGGTCCGCCGTTCCTCGGCTTCGCGGCGGTCCATCTCGGTGGCCTCCTCGATGGTCGGCGCGCTACCGCCGAGTCGCCGGGGCACCCAGTACGCGCCCGCCGGATGGTCGAATCCGCCCTGAACCCGGCGCAGGATCGCGTCCATCTCCGTGTGCAGGGTCGCGGTGAGGGCCTCCGCCGGTTCTCGCGGCTCGATCGGCCTGCCGACCTCGACGGTCACCGGGAACCGATGCCGCCCAAGTTGTCTCGGCTGCCCTTTGGTGGCGATCCGATGAGCGCCCCACACGATGACGGGCACGAGCGGCACCCGGGCGTCGATCGCCATGCGCGCCGCACCCGACTTCAGTTCCTTGATCTCGAAGCTCCGGCTGATGGTCGCCTCCGGGTACACACCCACCAATTCGCCCTCGCGCAGCCGGTCCACCGCAGCGAGGTACGCGCCCGCGCCTGCGGTCCGGTCGACCGGGATGACCCCGCACCCGCGCATCAGGAACGCCATCACCGTGTTGTTCGCGAGTTCGGCCTTGGCCATCAGCCGCAGTCTGCGGTCCACCGCACCGACCGCCAGTGCCAGCTGGACGAAGTCCAGGTAGCCGGTGTGATTGACCGCGAGCACCGCACCACCCTCGGTGGGAATGTTGTCCAGGCCGACTCGCGTCATCCTCAATCCCTGGAACAGGGACAACGCCTTGGCCGTCGACTCGACAGCCGCGTAGACCGGCTCCACCGCCACCCTCTAGCTACCGGTCTCCCGGGCCCGACGGGACTGCGCCTTCGCCTCGGCGTCGGCGGCGTCCATCTTGTTCGCTTCGTCGAGCGTCGGCGCGCTGCCACCGAGGCGCGCGGGCACCCAGTACTCGCCCGCCGGGTGGTCGTAGCCCTGCTGGAGGTCGGCGAGCATCGTCGTCATCGTGGCATGCAGCTTCGCGGTCAGCTCGGCCGCGGGTTCGAACGGCTGGATCGGCTCACCGACGGCGATCGAGATGGGAGTGTTCGTGCGGCCCAGCCGCTTCGGGAACCCCTTGGTCCACACCCGCTGCGCCCCCCAGATGACCACCGGGATGATCGGGACATTCGCCTCGATCGCCATGCGCGCGGCACCCGACTTGAATTCCTTGATCTCGAAGCTCCGGCTGATGGTGGCCTCCGGGTACACACCCACCAGTTCGCCGCGGCGCAGGAAGTCGACGGCCGCCTTGTACGAATCCGCGCCGGCGGCCCGGTCGACCGGAATGTGCTTGAGCGCGCGCATAATCGGGCCCGAGATCTTGTTGTCGAACACTTCCTTCTTCGCCATGAAGCGGACGTACCGCTTCACCCTGCGGGCCGGAAGTCCGGCGTAGGTGAAGTCCATGTAGCCGGTGTGATTGATCGCGATCACCGCCCCACCCGTCGACGGAATGTGCTGATCGCCCTCGACCGTGAACTTCAGCCCCTCGAGGGCGAATACGGTGCGGGCGATGCCGATGACGGTTCGGTAGACGGGTTCCACAATCGGCTAGCGTAGCCGGGTATCCGCGATCTGGCCCGCCGTCGGGGACGGACGTTCGGTGGGGAGTCGAGAGAAAGGGCGCGCTGGAGATGGCTGGCAGGGGCAGGAGGGCGCTCATCGCGCCGGTCGTCGCGGTGATCCTCGGCGCGGGGGTGGCGTGCGATTCGCAGTCCGGCATCCCGACGGACGAGCCCCCGGCCGACACCGTGTCCGCGCCCACATCCGCCGCCGAGCCCACGACCACCACGCCGCCTGCCCCGGTGCCGCAGGTGATCGTCGGCGAGGTGCCCGGCAACCCCGCAGCGGTCGACGCGGTCCGCGCCTGGGCCACCGACCTTGTCACCCGGCCCGGCACCGTCCCCGCGAAATGCTGGACGCTGCCGCCCGCCCAGGCCGCCGACCAGTACGCCGACACGTCCGCGATCCTCGGGGCGCTCGCGCAACCCGGCGTCGACGGACAGTTCGCGGTGTCGTGGACCGGCGGCGGCACCACGGTGTCCGTCAAACGCAGCGAGATCGCCTCCGGCTACGCCTGCCCACACGTCCACCCCGCCGGGACCGTCGACTTCTACACCCCCGCCGACGCCGAGTACGCCGTCGCCCGATTCCTGTCGCGGGAGTCGGGCGCGCCGGTGAACAGGGCAGACACCGAGACCGCCTACCCGCTGATCTGCCCCGGCTTCAGCCCCTGGGACCCGTCCAGCACCGGCAACGGAGGCCGGCCGCCACTCCAGCTCGACCCCGACGTCCTCGCCGGGACCACGGCGTTCGCCGCCGACGCGATGACCGCCACGCCGGTCCGCGGCGACTACCTGGAAGTGTCCGTTCCGGTCACCGACGTGTCGGGGGTGACGAACACCCGGCAGGTCACGCTGTCCATCGGCCCCGACGGCTACTGCCTGGGCGAAGTGACCTGACCGCACGTGAGTGGCACGGTGTGCTGGAGCGCGCATTGCCACTCACCTGGGGGGAACGCCTACTCTGGAACAGTCGCTCAGCTCCCAGGAGGCATACCAGTGCAGGTCACCAGCGTCGGACACGCCGGATTCCACATCCAGACCGAGGCAGGCTCGATCCTGTGCGACCCCTGGGTGAACCCCGCGTACTTCGGGTCCTGGTTCCCGTTCCCGGACAACACCCAGCTCGACTGGGACGCCCTGGGCAACTGCGACTACCTATACGTGTCGCACCTGCACAAGGACCACTTCGATCCGGAGAACCTGAGCAAGCACGTCAACAAGGACGCGACGGTGCTGCTCCCCGACTACCCGGTGCCGGACCTCAAGCGTGAACTCGAGGCGCTGGGCTTCCACAAGTTCTTCGAGACAGAGGACTCGGTCAAACACAAGGTCACCGGCCCCAAGGGTGACCTCGACGTCATGATCATCGCGCTGCGCGCCCCCGCGGACGGTCCGATCGGCGACTCGGGTCTCGTGGTGTCCGACGGCGAGACCACGTGTTTCAACATGAACGACGCACGCCCCGTCGACATGGACGTCCTGCACGACGAGTTCGGCAAGATCGACATCCACCTGCTGCAGTACTCGGGCGCCATCTGGTATCCGATGGTCTACGACATCCCCACCAAGACGAAGGCCAACTTCGGCAAGCAGAAGCGTCAGCGCGGCATGGACCGCTGCCGGAGCTACATCGAGCAGGTCGCGGCCACGTGGGTGGTGCCGTCCGCCGGGCCGCCGGTGTTCCTCGACGACGCGCTGCGCTACCTGAACGACGACCGGGGCGACGAGGGCAACATCTTCCCCGACCAGATCACGTTCCTCGAGCAGATGCGGATCCACGGCAACGACGGCGGCATCCTGATGATCCCGGGGTCCACCGCGGACCTGAAGGGCGGCGAGCTGACGCTCACGCACCCGATCCCGGACGCCGAGGTCGACAAGATCTTCTCCGACAAGGCCGCGTACATCGAGGACATGGCGAAGCGCATGGCGCCGGTCCTCGCCGCCGAGAAGGCCACGTGGGCCCCCGCCGAGGGTGAGCCGCTGCTGGAGGCGCTCAAGGCGAAGTTCGAGCCGATCATGAAGCAGTCCGACCTGATCTGCGACGGCATCGGCTACCCCGTCGGCCTCGTGATGGGCGACGAGACCGTCGTCCTCGACTTCCCGCAGCGCACCGTCCGCCCCCGCGGCGAGAAGGACGGCAAGTACCGCTACGGCTTCCGGATCGCCCCCGAGCTGGTGCGCACGGTGCTGCGCGACGACGAGCCCGACTGGGTGAACACGATCTTCCTGTCCACCCGCTTCGAGGCGTGGCGCGTCGGCGGATACAACGAGTTCCTCTACACGTTCTTCAAGTGCCTCACCGACGAACGCATCGCGTACGCCGACGGCTGGTTCGCCGAGGCCCACGACGACTCCGCGTCGATCGAACTCGGCGGGTACGAGATCCAGCGCCGCTGCCCGCACCTGAAGGCCGACCTGTCGAAGTTCGGCGTCGTCGACGGCACCAACCTCACCTGCAACCTCCACGGCTGGCAGTGGGACCTCGAATCGGGGCGCTGCAAGACGTCCAAGGGCCACGAACTGCGGTCCACGAAGCTCTGACCCCGGCGGGCGAACGTACCCTTCGGCGCACCTGAGGCGCCGAAGGGTACATTCACCCGGCTGAGGGGGCGTCGGTTCGGACGGGCGGCAGCCACCGACGCACCAGGACCGCCGACAGCAGCACCGGAACGGCGAGTGCCGCGACGAGCGTCGTGACCGACAGCCACAGAGATCCGACGGCGACGCCCGCGTAGATCAGCACCGCGGCCACCTCACCGAACAGTCCGGCCACCGATGTGACGGTGGCGCGTGCGGGACCGGTGATCGCGTCCTGCACGCGCGCTTCCGACACGATCATCGCGTTGCCGAGGATGCCGTAGCCGACGCCGAGCGCGAGGAATCCGGGGACACCGCCGAGCAGCGCTCCCCCGCCGAGCAGGATCGCGGCGAGGGCGACGGCCCGCCCCATCGTCACGGCACGCATCGAGGCCGTGCGTCCGGCGAGTGCTGTGCCGACGACCTGACCGCTCACCGTGATCGCGACGAGCAGCGGTACGGACGCCGTCGCCGTTCCACCGTCGCGCGCGAGTAGCCCGAAGTACTCGTCGAACGCCAGGAACGCGATCAGCACTGCCGACAGCAGCACTCCGCACCGGACCACCGCCTCGCGCGTCACCTCGCCGAGGCCGGCCCGCAGCATCGAGGCGTACCGGGCACCGAGTCCCCGTCGTTCGTCCGTGGCTTCGAGAGTCTCGTCCGCCTCCTCGACCTTCGGCGCCGCGGGCAGCAGCAGGGCGAAACAGCCGTGGACCACGGTCGCGCCGACGCTGACCCACCCGACCAGTGGATATCCGCCGAGGATGTAGAGTGGTGCCGCCGTCAGGGTCGCGAGAAGGTTGCACACCATGGCGCCGGAGTTGGCGTAGCCGAGCAACCTCGCGAAGTCACCGGCAGCGCCGCGCGCCACGAGTTCGTCGTACAGCAGCGCCTCGAACGTGCCCGACTGGATGGCGCCGCTGATGCCCCACAACACGAATCCGGCGGCGAATCCCGCGTACGACGGCACGACGATCCACACGGTGAATCCGGCCGTGTACAGCACGGATGCGAACACCAGAAGGCCACGTCGAGACACGGTGTCGGCCCACGCGCCGGACGGCACCTCCGCGACGAAGGACACGACCGACCAGATGACGAACAGCGACGAGATCTGGCCGACGCTCAGTCCGTGGTCGGCGAACAGCAGGTCGTACAGACCGTAGAGCGGGATGAGGTCGCGCGTGGACACGTAGCCGACCACGCGGAAGGCGAGAGAACGCTGCGAACTGGGTCAAGGCTGGGCGGCGGGATATCTCACGCGCCCAGTTTCGCACTCCGCACCGGGGGTGTCACCCCGTTTTCGGCCTATCCGACGGTCGGCGGCTGATCGACGAGCTGGGCCATGTAGAGCTGGTCGCCCATCTTGTCCATCAGTTCGATCTGCGTCTCCAGGTAATCGATGTGATCCTCTTCTTCCCCGAGGATCGTCTCGAGCAGTTTCGCCGACGTGGCATCGCCCTTGTCGCGGCACATCTGGATGCCCGGACGCAGGCGCTCGACGACCTCGACTTCGATGGAGAGGTCGGAATGGAACTGCTCGCGCAGGTCCTGCCCGATACGCAGCGGCAGCAGCTTCTGATAGTTCGGAAGCGCCTCGAGAAACAGGATCCGGTCGGTGAGGATCTCGGCGTGATTCATCTCCTCGATGGACTCCGCCCGAGTCTTGTCCGCCAGTTTGGTAAAGCCCCAATTGGCCTGCATCTTGGAGTGCAGGAAATACTGGTTGATCGCAGTCAGCTCACTGGTCAACTGTTCGTTGAGAAGAGCAATTACTTCGTCGTCGCCGCGCATGACTTCTCCGTTCGCCCCGGTTGAGGCGAACGTACCACCGGCAATATCCCGCGATGTAGAGAATCGCGGGATTCAGTTGTGCTGCGGTTTCGTCACGCGGCCACGCTGTTCGCGGCCGACCGCTCCAGAATCTCCTTCAACCGATCGACGCAGGTCCCACATCCCCATCCGGCGCCGCAACGCTCACCGATGGCATCCGCGCTGTCAGCTCCGGCGGCGCAGTGCTCGTGCACTTCGTCTTCCGTCACTGCCTTGCAGATGCACACGAACATGTGGAGCTCCTTACCAACTCGATTAGGTAAGGGTTACATCATTTCGCCGTTCGCGCAAGGGTAGCCTTCCCAAAAATCCTGAGCCTGCGTTATGGCTTCAGGACATCCGTCCCGACGAACGGCACGAGGGCCTCGGGCACCCGGACGGTGCCGTCGGACTGCTGGTGGTTCTCCAGGATGGCGACGATCCACCGGGTGGTGGCGAGGGTGCCGTTGAGGGTCGCGGCCGTCTGCGGCTTCCCGTTCTCGTCGCGGTACCGCACACCGAGACGACGCGCCTGGAACGTCGTGCAGTTGGACGTCGAGGTGAGCTCGCGGTACGCCTGCTGCGTGGGCACCCAGGCCTCGCAGTCGAACTTGCGGGCGGCCGACGACCCCAGGTCGCCGCCGGCCACGTCGATCACCCGGTACGGCACGTCGATCGCGGCGAGCATGTCGCGCTCCCACGCGAGCAGGCGCTGGTGCTCCGCGTCGGCGTCCTCGGGCTTGCAGTAGGTGAACATCTCCACCTTGTCGAACTGGTGGACCCGGATGATGCCGCGGGTGTCCTTGCCGTAGCTGCCGGCCTCGCGGCGGAAACACGTCGACCAGCCCGCGTACCGCTTGGGGCCGTCGGCGAGGTCGAGGATCTCGCCCGAGTGGTACCCGGCGAGCGGGACCTCGGACGTGCCGACGAGGTACAGGTCGTCGTCGGCGAGGTGGTAGATCTCGTCCGCGTGGGCGCCGAGGAACCCGGTTCCCGCCATGATCTCCGGCCGCACCAGCACCGGCGGGATCATCATCTGGAAGCCGTTGGCCATCGCCTTCTGCGCGGCCAGCTGCAGCATTCCCAGCTGCAGCATCGCGCCGAAGCCGGTGAGGAAGTAGAAGCGGGCGCCGGAAACCTTCGCGCCGCGCTCCATGTCGATCAGCCCCAGCGACTCACCCAGCTCGAGGTGGTCCTTGGGTTCGAAGTCGAACGCGGGAATGTCACCGACCGTCTCGAGGGTGTCGAAGTCGTCCTCGCCGCCCGCGGGGGCGCCCTCCTGGACGACGTTGGAGATCGCCCGGTGCGCGGCGTCGAGCGCGGCCTGCGCCTCGTGCTGCTCGGCCTCGGCCTGCTTGACCTTGGCCGCGAGTTCCTTGGACCCCTCGAGCAGCGCCGGACGCTCCTCCGGGGACGCCTGCCCGACCTTCTTGCCGAACGCCTTCTGCTCGGCACGCAGATTGTCGCCGGCGAGAACGGCGGCGCGCCGGGACGCGTCGGCCTCGAGCAATGCGTCGACCAGGGCGGGATCTTCGCCACGGGTGCGCTGCGACTCGCGGACGGCGTCGGGGTTCTCGCGGAGGAACTTCAGGTCAATCACGGCTTCAAACCCTACCGGGCGCCGCTGAGCGGCTCACTCCGGTTTCGGTTCCAGCAGGCTCAGTAGGTCCTCACGGCCGAACATGCGGGCGGCGTCGACGGCGGTCGGGTGGCCTGCCGTGGCGTCGGCACCGCCGGCGACGAGGGTCCGCACAACGGCGTCCTCACCCTTGAACAGCGCCCCTGCCAGCGGAGACTGTCCCTTGTCGTTAAGGCGGTCGACGTCGGCGCCGCGGTCGATCAGGACCTGAACGGCGACGGCGTGACCGTGGTAGGCGGCCAGCATCACCAGGGTGTCGCCGTTCTGATTGGCCAGGTTCACCGGGACACCCGCGTCGAGGTACGTGGCCAAGGACACGGCGTCACCGGATCGTGCCGTGTCGAACACGCGCCCGGCGAGCTCTTGCAGTTCAGGATCCACCGGCTCGGCGGACTGCTGAGGATCGTCACTCATGGTCGTCGAAGTTACGCCAGGTTCGAGCCGATTGCGGGAGTTGTTCTGCTTCCACGATCGGAACAGGCATTATGGAAATCGATGTCCTCAGATCAGTCGAACGGCGCCGAACCCCAGCCGAAGAATGCCGGGCAACCGGACAAGGCGCCCCGCAGCATGTCCGCGACCACGACGCGTCGCGCGCTCGCGGCCGTCGCGGCAGGTGCCGTGGTGGCGGCGATCGCCACGTTCGCGATCGCCGGCGGTTTCAACCGCAGCGAGAATCTCCCCGCGCACTCCACCGGTTCCGGAC
This sequence comes from Rhodococcus sp. IEGM 1307, assembly GCF_030056915.1. NCBI lineage: Bacteria > Bacillati > Actinomycetota > Actinomycetes > Mycobacteriales > Nocardiaceae > Rhodococcus > Rhodococcus sp. IEGM 1307. Next base: position 99,410 of record NZ_JASHKW010000007.1, on the reverse strand, counting down.
CGCAGGCGACGGGTTCGGTGGAGGGTGACGCGTTCGCTTCGGCGGCGGCAGGCGACTGCCTCGACTGGACGCCGTCGAACGATCCGCAGGAGGACCGGAAGGACGTCGCGAAGGTCGACTGCTCGGAGGAACACCGGTTCGAGGTGGCGGCGCCGCTGGATCTCAGCGTGTACCCGGGCGCCGAGTTCGGTCCGGGTTCGCGTTATCCGGGTGCGCTGCGGTTCGCCGCGTTGCGCGACGAACACTGTGTGCCCGCCGTCGACACCTACCTCGGCGCGAAGTTCGATCCGTACGGCAAGTTCAGCGTGGGTCTCATGTTCCCCAGCGAGTCCGGTTGGGCGGCGGGCGAGCGGACACTGCGGTGCGGTCTCCAATTCTCCAGCACCGCAGGGACGTTGCTGCCGTTCACCGGCAAGGTGGCCGAGCAGGACCAATCCAACATCTGGGATCCGGGCACCTGCATCGGCATCAACCAGAACGTGCCCACCGATCCCGTCGACTGCGCGCAACCCCACGCCTTCGAAGTGATCTCCGTCGTCGACCTGGCCACCCAGTTCCCCGCGTCGATGCCGACCGTCGAAGACCAGGACAAGTACCTCGAGGGTGTGTGCACGCAGGCCGCCAACGAGTACCTCGGTTCCGCCGACGCGTTGCGGAACAAGACGCTCACGCTGTTCTGGGACAACCTGGAACTCGACAGCTGGCTCGCGGGCAGCAGGCGGGTGAACTGCTCGGTGGGCAAGGAGACCGACGCCGGCGGCTTCTCGACCATCACCGGTTCGGCGAAGGGCGAGATCCTCATCAACGGCGCGGCACCCGTGCCGCCGCCGCCGGTCCCGGAGGGCAGGTCGATACCGACGCCGCTTCCCGGCGCCGCTCCGGTCCCCGGGAACTGATGTGGCGGTGAGCATGACGCCCGACCGATTCGAGGAATTGGTGGGCGACGCACTCGATCTGATCCCACCCCAGCTCGCGGCCGCGATCGACAACGTCGTCGTCCTCGTCGACGACCGCAACGACGAGGACCCGTATCTTCTGGGCCTCTACCACGGGATCGCGCTCACGGAACGGGACAGCCATTACGGCGGATCGCTGCCCGATACGATTACCGTCTATCGCGACGCCCTCCTCGAAATCTGCAGTTCGGAGGAGGAAGTCGTCCACGAGGTAGCCGTCACCGTGATACACGAGGTTGCGCACTACTTCGGGATAGAAGAAGATCGCTTGCACGAGCTCGGCTGGGGATGAACGGTTTTCCCGAGAAGAAATTCTCGGGATCGGGGGGGAACCGAAGAGCGCGTTGCAGCGTCCAAGTGTGTAGGGACAGCTGCACATGCAGTTCGTTTGCCGGGGGGCAACTGCCTTCCGCCTGCCTAGGTCAAGAAGGAGTTCGACGCCATGCCAGCTCTGCACGTCGCACCTGAAGCTCTTGTCGCCGCCGCCGTGGAACTCGACGCGCTCGCCGCGCGTCTCGAGACCGCGGTCGCTCTCAACTCCGCGGCCATCCGCGTGCTCCCCTCCGGGAGCGAAGAGGTGTCTCTGCACGCGGCCGGTTACTTCAACACCGTTGCCAACACGTTCACTCCCGCTGTCGCCCAGGGCATTCTCGAGATGCGCGAGACCGCGAACACGCTCCGCACCCAGGCCGCGCTGTACGTCGCCGAGGACCTCGCGCTCGGCGCGTCCCTCGCTGCGGGCATGTGACGGCCGGCGCCTCGAGACCACTAGGAGATCAAGCATGACCATGGGACTGACAGGTGTCATCTGGTTGCCCCGAGGGGCGACCGTCAACTCGACCACCCTCGCCGCCGGCGCGGGCCCGGTGCCGCTGAGCGTGGCGAGCGCGGCGTGGACGGCGCTGTCCACGAGCTTCGTCGACGCCAACCTCACGCTGGTCCGCGTGATGGCCGAACTCGCGGCCGGCTGGCAGGGTGTCTCGGCGGTCGCGGCGCTCGCGAAGATCACGCCGTTCACGGTGTGGACGGCCGAATGCGCCGAACTCGCCGCGGACACCGCAGCGAAAGCGGGGCTCGAAGCCGGCGCCTACACCACTGCCGCGCTCATCATGCCCAGCATCCCCGAGATCGTCGCCGTGAAGACCGCGAAGGCCACCGCGTATTCGACGGGTGGCGCGCTCAACGGCACCGCCGCGGCCGCGGAAGCCGCGGACCGCGCGATGGACATTCGCGCCGGTCTCGTGATGGAGGGTTACGAGGCCGCGTCGAACATCCTGGCGCTCAAACGCACGTACAGGCAGCCCCCTCGGATCGTCACGAAGGCCGATTCGAAGGAGGTCGGGACGTTCGACGAAATCCCGTCCGACGGTGAATTCGATCCGACCCGTGCCGCAGCTGCCGCACTGATGGCCGCCGGCCAGAACCCGGCCGTCACCACGGCCGCGTCGCAGGTCGGCAGCATCGCGGGCACCACGGTCTCCACCGCCACGTCGGCGGCGAGCAACATCGGTGGCGCGGCGTTGTCCGCGGTCACCGGTGGCGGCGTCACCCCGATGGTGGGCGGCGCGCCGATGATGTCCGGTGGCGCGTACGGCGGCGGCTCTGCCTCGACCAGTGCTGCGGCAGCCCGCACCTCGGTCGGTGCGATCGGCGCCGGCGCCGTAGGCGGGGCGACCCTGCCGGAAGGCTGGGGTAAGACGGACGGCGGCCAGGGCGCGCGGCCCGGCGCACCGGCAACCGCACCCGGCGGGGTGATCGGAGACGTTCGCGCCGAAGTGAACCCGGCTGCGGCGGCGCGCGGCGCCACCGGTAGCGGACCGATGACGGTCGGGCGCGGCGCGGCCGGGGCGGGTTCACAGGACGAGGACGAGCGGGAGACCCCCGACTACCTGAAGAACTTCGAGCACTTCTCCGACGGGCGCACCGTCATACCGTCGGTCATCGGTGCGAACACCGACCACCGGGAGTCCGGACGGTGATCGATCTGGGCACCCAGCCGGGCGTACCGACCCTCCCGGCGGTGACCCTGAGCCTCGACGAAATGGATTATCTCGTCGACACGCTCGCACTCGACGTGCTGCCGGTGGTGCTCGACGCCACCCCGCGGTACGACACGTACGACGCCAGGGACGCAGTGTTCCGCGGCGCCGTCGACACCCTCGCCGCCCGGGATCTGCTCCCGGGCGGCGGGGTTCACCCCGAACTCGCCGACCGCCTCCGGGTTCTCGCCCGACCGCTGTGGGAGATCGCCCTGCGCTGGTACGTCGACGGCAGCATCTCGAGGCTGTGCATCTCCCAGGGCGAAACCCTCTCGGTCCTGGCCCTGCGCGCCGGCGACACGTACGTCGTGCAGGATGCGGGCGCCGACATCTTCGCCCCCGTCATCGGAGCGCTGGGGGCCGCCGACCCGATGATCGTCGGCGTCGTCAACGCACCCACGGTGCAGCTCGGCGAAGCCTTCGATCAGGGCGGGGACGGCAAGTCGCTCGCCGCCGCCCTCACCGCACTCGGGGTGAGCGCGGTCGACGCGACCGTCCTCGGCAACGCGATGGCAGCCTGCACCACCTACGCCGAGATCGTCGGAATCGTCTACGGCGACGGACGGTACGACCCCGTGGGTGGGCCCGTCACAGTCTTCGACACGTCGGCGGGACGCATCGTCGGCACGTCCAGTGTCTCCGCGCACGGGGTGGCGTGGTCGTCGCTCAGCCCCGGCACCCCGCAGCGCCTGCGGCAGGCGCTGGAGTCGCTGGCCGACCGGCTCCACTGACCTACACCGGTTGCCGCTTCCACCACGCGCCGGTCTCGCGGCGCTCCTTCCAGGTGGTGAATTCGTACCGGTACATGCGCGCACGCACGTGTTTCGGCGGTTCCTCCGGGAACGGGTTGTACTGCAACAGCTTCAGGGTGTCGCGATCGTTCCGCAGCAGCCTCTCGACGAAACCCCGGAACCACGGTTCGGCGTAGCCGGGCGAGATCGCCGTGAACCAGAACAACCAGTCGAGCCGCAGGTGATACGGCGCGAACTGCCGCGGTCGCCGGCGAACGTCTCCCGGTTTCCCCTTGAACCCGTACTCCTTCCACTCGGAACGCACACTGGCGTGTGTGTCCGACGTGCCCTCCACGATCACCTCGTAACGCACCCGGGTGATGCTGCCGAACGCGCCGTACGTGTTGACGAAATGCCACTTGTTGAATGACGCATTCATGCGCTGCCCGTGGGAGATCAAGTTGCGGATCGGCCAGTAGCTCAACACGACGACGAGAGCCGTCACCGCGATCACCAGCACGACGAAGGGCATGGGCGCCGAGTCGCCGGCGGCCGGGACGTCGAACGGCAGCACCTTCTCGTACACGCTGTCCGGGATGACGGACAGTCCCAGCACGATGGTCGTCCAGTTCAGCCACGAGAAGTTACCGCTCGCCACCAGCCACAGCTGGCTGACGATCATGATCGTCGCGGCGACGGCGGCGACCGGTTGCGGCGCGAACAGCCCGAACGGCACCACCAACTGGGCGAAGTGGTTGCCGAGCACCTCCACCTTGTGCAGCGGCTTCGGCAGCTGGTGGAAGTACCAGCTGAACGGTCCGGGCATCGGCTGGGTTTCGTGGTGGTAGTACAGGCAGGTGAGGTCCTTCCAGCATCGGTCGCCGCGCATCTTGATCAGCCCGGCACCGAACTCGAGGCGGAACAGCAACCACCTCAGCACGAGCAGCACGAGAATCGGCGGACCGACCGACGCATTGCCCAGGAAGATCGCGAGGAAACCCGCTTCGAGCAGCAACGACTCCCAGCCGAAGCTGTACCAGATCTGGGAGACGTTGACGATCGAGAGGTACAGCACCCACAGGGCGAACCACACGAACATGCACGCCGCGAGCGGGATGACCTGCGTCAGACCGAGCAGCGCGGCGAGGGACAGTCCGGCGCCGGTCCAGCAGACCGCCTCGAAGAATCGGTCCGAGTAGTGGAAATGGAAGATGCTCGGTGAACGTCCGAATGTGACGGCGTGGAGGAAGTTCGGGATGGGCAGCATCCCGTTGCTGCCGACGAGCGGCCTGAACTGGTTTCTCGCAGCCACGAACGCGACGAGATAGATCGCGGCGAGCCCCTCGGTGACGAGCAGCCGACCGAGCGAATAGTCATCGCCAACGAACCAATCCACCGCCGTCACTCCTCGAGGACGGTTTCCTCCATGGTCGCGCAACCCCAGGGTGCGCGCAACGACGTCACCCCATCGGGTCGTCGGCGCCGGGGATCACCCGGTGCTCGAACGGTGGTTCGACGGTTCCCCAGCGCACGCACTCCCAGCCACCGTCCGCGAGTGGTGTCAGCTCTACCGACTGCGTGTTGGCCAGATGATTGTTGGCGGCGAACAACCCGGGCACCCCGGCGAGTTGCGCTGCCACGAGCCGGATGGCGGCGCCGTGGCTGACCAGCACGACGTCTCCCGATTCCGCCGGGTCGTCGAGGTATTGCTCACGCAGGGAGTCCACGACCGGCACATACCGTTCGAGGATGTCGTGGGCGGATTCCCCGCCGGGGACCCGGGCGTCCAGTTCGCCGGTGTGCCACAGGTGGAACGTCTTCATGAACAGCTTGTGCGACTCCTCGTCGCTGCGGTCCTCGAGTTCACCGGCCTGTGCCTCGTGCAGGCCCTCCCGCACCTGGACGGCGATGCCCGACGCGAGTTCGACGAAGCGCGCCGTCTGCCGGGCGCGCAGAGCCTGCGAGGACACGAGGGCGGCCGTCGTCGCCTTCGCGGCGAGGTCGGTGCCCAGCCGTTCGGCCTGGGAGAGCCCTTCGGGTGTCAGCCGGGCACCGGGCAGCCGGGTGTCGAGCCTGCGCTCGACGTTGGCCTCGGTCTGCCCGTGCCGGACCAGGATCAGCTTGCCGCTCACGATTCCCTCTCTCCCTGACGGATTCGTTCGATCCAGTCCGCTGCGTCTCCGTCGGACGGCGGCGGCGGGCCGCTGGGGTTCGCCGCGGGCCAGGACCCGAGGAACCGCACGTGCGACTTGCGGTGCAGCGCACGGAACGCCTCGGCGACGAGCGGGTCGTCGATGTGCCCGATGCAGTCGACGAAGAAGCGGTACAAGCCGGGGGTGGTGCGCACCGGGCGCGATTCGATCCGGATGAGATCGATTCCGCGGGTCGCGAACTCGGAGAGCACACCGACGAGGGAGCCGGGGGTGTTGTGGGGTTCGAGCACGGCCGAGGTGCGGTCGCCGCCGGTGCGTGCGGGCACCTGGGTCGGCGCGGTGATGAGAACGAACCGGGTGCGGGCGCTCTTCTCGTCCGCCACCCCGTCGGCGAGGCTGCGCAGCCCGAGCCGTTCGCCGGCGAGGGCGGTGGACACGGCGGCGTCGGCGAGGCCGTTCGCCACGTCCTCGGCGGCGCCCGCGTTGGAGGACGCCGTCTGGAGTTCGGCGCCGGGGCAGTTCTCCTCCAGCCAGATTCGCACCTGGCCGGCCGCCACCGGGTACGCCCGCACGGTGCGCACCTGATCGAGCCGCTCGATGCCGGCCCCGCCGAGGATCGTGAACGCCACGTCGAGCTCGGTCTCGGCCACGATCTGCAGGCGGTCGCCCAGCGCGAGCGAGTCGAGGGTGGGCACCACGGCCCCCTCCACGGAGCTCTCGATGGGAACGACGGCGCCGTCGACGACGCCGTCGCGCACCTTGGCCAGGCTGGCGGGCGGACTCGTCGCGGCTACCCGCTCGACCGGGCCGTCGAAGGCACCCGCGGCCTCGAGCTGGGCGAGCGCCATCTCCGTGAAGGTTCCCGAGGGTCCGAAATACGCGATCTTTGGCACGCCTACGAGATTACGCACCGAGCGTTGACGGACCGGCGCATTGGCGGTGAATGTTTTACCGCAGACCCGCGTCCGCCAGCTCACGGGCGACGAGCGCCGGGTCGTGTACCTCGACCCCCAGCAGGACCTCGCGGACGGCCTCCGCGGCCTCGGGGATCAGAGAGGTGAGCCTCGTCGGATCCGGTGCCGCGAGCGCCGCCCGCACATCGTCGCCGCGAAGGGACGCGACCGTCCCGGACAGGAGCGCGAGCACCTCGGCCGTGCCGCGTGCCCTCGCCACATACCCGACGTCCGCATGCGCGAGGACGGCCAGGAAGTCGGCGACCTCGCCGATGCCGCGCCCGCTCGCGAGGCCCGGGATGCGGCCGGCGTCCGCGAGTTGCTGCGCAGTCTCGGCGAGACCGGGGTCGTCGCTGCCGTCGGCGGTGACGAACAACGCGAGCGGAGACGGCAGCCGGAGCGCGACCGCGTCGCCGAGCTGGCTCGCGGGGCAGTCGAGGTGGAACCGGACCGCCTCGTAGGAGGCCTGCTCGTTGGTGCGGAGAACGGCGGGGTCGACGTCGAGACCCACGATGATGCGGCCGGCGTCGGTCCCGGCGGCGTCGAGCAGTGCGGACGCCGGGACCACCCGCGGTCCGAGCGCGCCGCCTGCGGCCGGGCCGGTGTCCTGGGATCCGCTGAGAAGTTCGGCGAGCAACGACTGCGGTCCACGGGAGCGCGGGACACCGAGGGAGAGAGGTATAGCCACCTCCCCACCGTAATGCCCACCTCGTGGACCGGATTCGTCTCGGGGTCTTGCCATCGCCGACCGGCTGACATTAGGTTAGGGTTACCTCAGTATCGCGGAACCCTGAAGGAGGCTCCATGCCCGTCACGACCACCGGTCCGTCCACCGCCGAGCGTGTGCGTAGCTCGTGCGCACGGACCCAGGACGCGGTACTCGCCGTCGAAGGCAGCGCACCGACCGTCACGTCGGTACACCACCTGCGGTCCAGCGGCGACGTCGTGGTCGCCGTGCCCACCGAATCGGCGGCCGCCACGCTGTCCTGGCTCGCCGGTGGCGGCGGGATCCCCGCTGTGCTCGAGCTGACCGACAACTCACCACTCGCGCTGCGTGAGCCCGTGCGGTCACTCGTCTGGCTGCGCGGCAACCTCCACGCGCTCTGCGAGGCACACACCCGGACGCTGGCCGACGAGGTGGCCTCCGAGTACCCGCACCCCGGACTTCTCGACGTCGGGCACGATGCGACGCTGCTGCAACTCCGCCTCGAATCGGCGGTGGTCGCCGATTCCAGTGGCGCCGAACCCGTCGCCCTCGACGACCTGCTCGCCGCCCGGCCCGACCCGTTCTGGGAAATGGAGACCGCCTGGCTCCAGCACCTCGACGAGGACCACCGAGACCTCATCGACATGCTGTCCCGCAAACTGCCGCCCCACATGCGACGCGGACGCGTCCGCCCGCTGGGCATCGACCGGTACGGACTGCGACTGCGCGTCGAGAACGATCACGGCGACCGCGACATCTGGATGCCGTTCTCCGCGCCGGTCGACGACGCCGTCGCGCTGAGCAGGGCGATCCGGCTGCTGGTGGGATGCCCGTTCGTGAACGGACTCCGCGCGCGCGGCTGATCGGCATTCCGGTTCGGCGCGCGCTAGCGTGTGCCGCGTGATCTCGCGTGCAACGCTCGCCTCCTGGATACGGCCCGCCTCACCCGAACCGGCCGCTCCGCCGGCCACCGGGAGTGAGCGGCGGGCCCTGTGGATCGAGATCACGATCGTCCTGCTCGTCACGTTCGGGACGAGCGGACTGTCGGGACTGCTGTCGCTGTCCGAATCGCTGCTGACCCCGGGCAACCTCGCCGATCAGGCCGTCGCCCTCAATGTCTCCCGCGCGGAGAACCAGATCATCGACGTCGCCCGGCAATTGCTCGGCGTCGTGAAACTTCTCGCCTGGGGTGCGCTGGGTCTGTACCTCCTGTGGCGCAGCGGCCTCGGCCCGCGCGCCGTCGGGCTCGGCCGGCCCCGGTGGCGTCCCGACGCGACGCAGGGTGTCGGGCTCGCCGCACTGATCGGTCTGCCCGGGCTCGGCTTCTACCTGCTGGCCCGCGCAATCGGCGCCAACCTCACCGTCGTGCCCAGCACGATCGGGGATCACTGGTGGCGGCTGCCGGCCCTGATCCTGTGGGCGATCGCGAACTCCGGCGCGGAGGAAGTGCTCGTCGTCGCATATCTGATCACCCGACTGCGGCAACTCGGGTGGAGCGAGAACTCGTCGCTGCTCGCGTCGGCGGTGCTCCGCGGGACGTACCACCTCTACCAGGGTTTCGGTGGCGGGCTGGGAAACGTCGCCATGGGTCTGGTGTTCGGCCGGTACTGGCAGAAGACTGGACGGTTGTGGCCTCTCGTGATCGCCCACGCCACCATCGATTCGGTCGCGTTCGTCGGCTACGCCGCCCTGCGCGGGCACGTCGGCTGGATTCCGTAATCCGGCGGGACCAGTAAAGTCGCGTGGGTGACCGGCGACGCCCCCTATCCTCCGCTGCCGCCCCGTCCGCCCCGGCGGACGCAGGGCGGGCAGCAGGTGCCGCCGCCCCCGAAGCGCCGAATGCCGCCGCCTGACCAGCGGATTCCTCCGCAGACGCGGCGGGTGCCACCGCAAGGTCCCCCGCAACAGGGACCTCCTGCGCCCCGCCCGCGCCACCCCGCTCCCCGGCAGGGTCCCCCGGCGCCGCCGCCGGAGGGCACCCAGGTGATCCGCCGCGACGGTCGGGGCGCCCCGCCGCCGCCCCAGCAGGCGTGGTCGCAGGCCCCCGAACCGCAGTTGTCCCGGTCGGCGCCGCCGCAGGGACCGCGCGGCTACGCGCCCACCCAGACGCCGCAGCCGTACCGGGACGCGCCGCCACCGCCGCCTCGGGTGCCCGACCGGCGTCCCCCTCGCACGCCACCACCGCCGCCGCCGCTCGCACCGCCACGGACCCCGGAGCCCCCGGGGCAGCGACGTCCCAAGCGCAAGCGGAACTGGGGCCGGCGCATCGGCATCCTGTTCCTGGTGCTGGTCCTGGCGCTCGCGGGCATGACGTACTACCTCGACAGTTCGCTGAACCGGATCGACGCCGTGGCCGACTATCCCGGCCGGATCGACGACACCCCCGGCACGAACTGGCTGCTCGTCGGTTCGGACAGCCGCACCGGGCTGACCCCCGAGCAGGAACAGGAGTTGTCGACCGGCGGCAACAGCGGCCCCGACCGCACCGACACCATCATCGTGGTGCACGTCCCCAGCGGCGGCGGCCCGGCGACGATGGTGAGCATCCCGCGCGACTCGTACGTGTCGATCCCCGGCTACGGCGAGGACAAGATCAACGCGTCGTTCGCGTTCGGCGGTCCGCAACTGCTGACCCAGACGGTCGAGGAGGCGTCCGGTCTGCACATCGACCACTACGCCGAGATCGGATTCGGTGGTTTCGCCGGCATCGTCGACGCGATCGGCGGTGTCGACATGTGCCTGGACACCGCCATCGACGATCCGCTCGCGGGGATCAACCTCGCACCCGGCTGCCAGGAACTGACGGGGGCGCAGGCCCTCGGCTTCGTCCGCAGCCGCGCGACCGCGCTCGCCGACATCGACCGGATGAACCATCAGCGGATGTTCATGGCGGCGTTGATGTCGAAGGCCACCAGCCCCGCGACGTGGCTCAACCCGTTCCGCGTCTGGCCGCTCGTCACCGACACCGCCGCATCGCTGCGTGTCGACGAGAGCGACCACATCTGGCACCTCGCCGCACTCGCCTGGGCGGTACGCGGCGACATGGTCACCACCACCGTCCCCGTGGGCGGTTTCGAGGACGTCGACGGTGCCGGGAACGTGCTGCTCTGGGATCACGACCGGGCGTCGCAGTTCTTCGACGCGCTGGCGAACGACCGTCAGGTCCCGGCCGAACTGGTCACCACCGGACCGTGACCGACGCCCGTAAACTGACACTCATGTCTCAATCGGCGACGAAGACCCCCACCGAGTTCCACGCCCTCCTGCTGCAGCAGATCCGCAACGAGTTCACCGCGTCCCAGCAGTACATCGCGGTAGCCGTCTATTTCGACTCGCACGATCTGCCGCAACTGGCTCGCCGGTTCTATTCGCAGGCCGCCGAGGAGCGCGGCCACGCGCTGATGATGATCCAGTACCTGATCGACAACAACCTCGAAGTGACCGTCCCCGGCATCGACGACGTGGTCACCGATTTCGATTCGGTGCGCGCCCCCGTCGCTCTGGCGGTGGAACGGGAACGCGTCGTCACGGAACAGATCACGAAGCTCGCCCGAACGGCCCGCGACACCGGCGACTACCTCGGCGAGCGGTTCATCCAGTGGTTCCTGGAGGAACAGGTCGAGGAGGTCGCGAGCATGCACACCCTGCTCACCATCGTCGAGCGTGCCGGCGACAACCTGTTCGACATCGAGGATTTCATCGCCCGCGAGATGAGCGGGATCTCACCGATCCGGCCGGGTGCGCCGAAGAGGGCGGGCGGCGGCGTCTGACCCTGTCGGGTCAGCAGCGGGTGGGCGCCGGTTCGCCGCGGAACCGCGCGGCCACGTATTCGTACGCGTCCGGAAAGCCCACCACTGCCGTCGTCATATGCTCGGATATCTCGTACGGGACGAACGTCAATCTGGCGCCGGCGGCGCAATAGCGATGCGCGGTCTCGGCAATCGAATCGAACGGTGTCAGCCCGTCGAGGGTGCCGTGCCACAGGTAGAGGGGTGCGGTCGGTACCCCTTCGAAGTACCGCAGGCTGTTGTCGCGCAACACCTGATGCGCGCCCGAACTCGCCATGAGGCTGGTCGACGCGGCCAGCTGTCCGGCGCTGCGGAAGGCGCCGTGAAACAGGAGGAACCGGCGGCATTCGTTCGACATCCACTCGCGCAGCCACAGTCCGGTCGCGTTCAGCTGCGACGAAATCGGTAGCTGTTCCGGGTATTCGCGTTCCAAGCCGATCGCGGCAGCGAACGCGAGCCCGAACCCCGGGTGCGGATTGAATCCCAGGCCCTGGGCCATCTGCTCGAGGTCCGCGGGAATCCCACCCGCCACCACCGCGTCGAGTTTCAGCTCCGGCGCATAACTCGGGGCCAGCGCCGCGGCCCACGCGCTGGCCATTCCCCCACCCGAATACCCGGCCAGCGCCACCGGGCTGTGCGACAACCCCAGTTCGGCCACCCGCTGCACCGCCCGGACACTGTCGAGGGTGATCATGCCGCCGAGTTTCGCGGCACCGTAGGCGCCGGTCGGGCCGAGATGGTCGGGCACCGAGACCGCCCAGCCGCGTTGCAGGCCCAGATACAGGCCCGGCGACTCCTGCAGTTCCAGATTGAACAACGACCGCGACGGGGCGCACTTGGTTCCGAGCGAATTCACGATCGCCTGATACGACACGAGCGGAGGATTCGCAACACCGCGAGGAAGCAGAACCGTGGTGACGGCCAGGATCGGATGTCCCGTCGAGTTCGTCGACCGGAACGCGATCTGCCACCCGTCCGAGTTCGCGTACATCCAGGTGTCGATTCGCCGCGTCCGCACGACGTCGCCGGGACGAAGGACCCCGAGGTCGGCCGGAGCGAGATAGAACGGGTCGGGATCCGGCCACGGATACAACGGTTCGGCCTGCGCCGGGGCCGGAATCGCCGCCCCCAGGAAAAGGGCACCGAGAATCAACGCTAGCCACGCACCGGATCGACTCACCATGTGTCTGCCCCTCCGGGCCGCGCCGTCAGAACGCTGTGAATTTTATACACGGGCGAGGCCCCGCCGACGTGGTTTGCCTCGTTCCCGTCGGGGATCCGCCGCCAGCTGAGGTTAGGAAAATGACATCAGAATGGTCCCGAAATTAGGTTGACTTTAGTTTGGGCAAGCTTCCCAAAATTAGGTTCAACTTGGATGACACCCGGTCTGACCAGCGATATTATCCATTTCATGACTTCGACTGACGCGCACAAGACGAAATTCCACGCTCTGCTCCACGACCAGATTCGCAACGAATTCAACGCGTCACACCAGTACATCGCGACTGCCGTCTATTTCGACAATGCGGACCTGCCGCAGTTGGCCAAGCACTTCTACAAGCAGGCCGTCGAAGAGCGCAACCACGCCATGATGATCGTCCAGTACTTCCTCGACCGCGACATCTCCGTGGAACTGTCGGGTGTCGACGCGGCGAAGGGCCAGTTCGAGAACGCACGCGAGCCGATCGCCCTCGCCCTGACGCAGGAGCAGACGGTCACCGAGCAGATCGTGCAGCTGGCCAGCACCGCCCGCGAGGAGGGCGACTACCTCGGCGAGCAGTTCATGCAGTGGTTCCTCAAGGAGCAGGTCGAGGAGGTCGCGAGCATGACGACGCTGCTGACCATCGCCGACCGCGCGGGCAGCAACCTGTTCGACCTGGAGGAGTTCGTCGCACGTGAGATGAGCGGCCCCGCAGACACGTCCGGGGCACCGCACGCAGCCGGCGGTTCCATCTAGGCGGCTCCGCCACCCGTGCGCCTTTCTGGTTGTGGTTGCTACCAGAAAGGCGCACGGGCCCGAAGGGCCTATCGCAACGTGACCTGACGGCCGCGCAGTCCGTCGCGGGCGCGACGCTCCTCGGTGGTGAGCGGCGCGTCGACGGCGAGCGCTTCGGCCAGTCGCTGGCCGAGTTCGACGGTCGCGGCGGCCCACTCGTTCGCGTGCTTTTCGCGGTCCAGGTCGAACACCGGGACCAGCAGTCCGTGTGTCCGGAACGACCCGGCGTAGCGCGAACCCTCACCGAGGTGGAGGCCGCCGGTCGCGTGCACGCGCGCCAGGGCCAGCATCAGATCGTCCTCGTTCTCCGGGCGCACCCAGCGGATGTGCGCCTTCTCGCCCGCATCGACCCACCACGCCGCGACGACACCCTCGGCCTCGACGCGCGCGGACGGCATGATCGCCGCATTCGCGTGCTGCACGGTGGTCGCGACCTCGGGGGCCGGCTCCACGCCTTCGGGAATCCACCAGTTGAAATCCTGGTGCACGGTGATGTCGAGCGGTGCGTCCGCGTCGATCACGTCGGCCAGTGCCGGGGTGTCGGATCCGGGGTTGGCGGAGGCCAGCGATTCACCGGCCGCGGCGTCACGGACCCAGGCGACGGACGCGGCCAGATCGGCGCCGAGATCCGCGGAATGCGCCTGGACCTGCACACCGACGAACCCGGTTGCACTGTCGCCCTCGTCGCGGACCAGCGCCGCGACAGCACCGGGCAGCACGGTCGCGAGGGTCACCGGGCGGGACGAATCCTTGACGGGCAGCGGGGCGGTCGCCGACGGGACGAACTCGCGCAGCGCCACCAGATCGCATTCGGCGGCGAGGCCTTCGAACGGCCGGGTCACGGCCGCTGCGGCGCTCTCCCGTTCCGCCTGCCGCTGCGCGAGCTTCTCGGCGCGGGCACTACCGGGCTTCGGACCACTGTTTCTCTTGCTCTTCTTTGCCACGACGCCAAAACCTACACGCCGACGCCGGTCCGGTCAGGACGCCAGCCACTTCTTGGTGCGGCCGGGGTGGTTGGTGGCCACCCAGCTGACCCCGAGTTCGCGGCACAGTTCGACGTCGCTGCGGTTGTCGACGGTCCAGCAGTAGGTGGCTCGTCCTGCGGCGGCGGCCTTGTCGACGATGTCCGGGTGTTCGTGCAGCGTCTTCACCGACGGACCGACCGCGGTGGCGCCGACGGTGGTCGCGGCTCCCCCGCCGAGGTACCGGGCGGATTCGCCGAGCAGGACGGTCGGGAGCATCGGCGCCGACCGGCGGATCCGCCACACCGCTCCGGCGGAGAACGACATCACGACGGCTCGGGAGTGGTCGGCGGACGGCGGCGCTGCGATGCCGAAGCGTTGCAGTTCGGCGAGCACCTTGCTCTCGACGAGGCCGCCGAAACGCACGGGGTGCTTGGTTTCGATGAAGAGTTTCACCGGGCGCGCCGACCAGTCCAGGGTGAGCGCGATCAGCGCACTCAGCTCGAGGAGTTCGGCCGGCTCGTCTTCCGTGCCGTAATTGAATTCCGCGAGCTCTTCGAGGGTCATCTCGCTGACGACGCCGGTTCCGGTGGACGTCCGGTCGACGGTGCGGTCGTGGACGCACACGAGGTGGCCGTCGCGGGTGAGCCGCACGTCGCATTCCAGTCCGTCCGCGCCCTCTTCCAGCGCCAGCTTGTACGCGGCGAGCGTGTGTTCCGGCATGGCCGCGGATGCGCCGCGGTGCGCCACGACCAGGGGTCCGCGCCGGTCGGGGCTCACGACGCGACGGCTTCCCGGTCGCCGGCCGCGGGAGTCTTCTCGGCGGCCTTCTCGGCAGCCTTCTCCGCGTCCTTCTGCGGCGGCGGGTCGGTGGCGATCACCCAGCGGGTGACGGGTTCCTTCGCCCCCTTCAGCGTCCGGCCCTCGAGTCGTCGGAGCACCATCAGTGCGAGTACGGCCGTCGCGGAGGCGACCAGCGCCGTGAAGGCGGCCAGCAGGACACCGTCCGCCATGGCCTGCAGTCCGGGCCTGGACCGCCAGAACCAGTTGAAGACGACGAGCACGGCCCCGAAAATCCACAGACTCCACCAGGCCCGGACCAGCAGGACGGCGCGGGGATCGCGGCGAATCACCTCGAGCAGGTACACACCAGGCATCACCAGGTTCAGGCCCGGCACCGCGCAACCGACGATCACCTCGGTGGGGGTGCGCGGGTCGGACGTCTTGGCACGGGCGAACGTGCGGCGACGCATCCGCAGCAACCAGCACACACCGCCGATGCCCGACAGCAGCGCGAGGAGCATCCCGCCGGCCTGGCCGAGGAACACCGCGATGTCGGACACGACGAGCAGGGTGGGATCGATCAGCCGGGTCCGGTTGCGAAGGAGCACGGCGTATCGGCCCAGTTCGGCGAACACGGCGAACGCGTACAGACCGGCGGTGAGGGTGAGGAAGAAGGCCGCCTTGCCGGCGAGCAGTTCCGGCCAGTCGCGGCGCGCGGAGGGTGATTCGACGTGATCGTGGAGTCCCCAGCGGGGGATCTCGGTGTAGTGCGGGGTGGGGCTCGGCGCCGACGGCTCGGCCGCGAGGCCGCTCCGCCGCAGCGGGGATCGCGCGATCCAGTGGAATCCCCGGCTCGCGGGTGGCTGGTGCTGGTCGGTGCGAACGGGGGCGAGCAGCACACCGTGGCAGCGGGGGCACCACTGCGCCGGGGAGCCGAGGACCGGCCACCGAGCCGCGCATCGCGCGCACACCTGAACGACGACGCTCATCCCCTCCGCACCCACTTCACATTGCCGATTCTGTCACGACCCGCGAATGCGGGCAGCCCACGACCGAATCGTCCTTTTTGGGGAGAATGTGTGAGCTGCACCACGGAAAATGCCGAGTTATCCACAGTTTCCACAGGTTCATACACAGTTATGGACAGTGTGAGGAGTGCTCATACACAGGTCAGAGCGCATGCGAATCCGTGATTGTTGACAGCTTCGGATGAACGGTCCACAACGGTGGATGAATTTGACATCGCAGCTCGGTGAACAATCACCACTCGGTGGCCGACGGCTCGGCCCGGAATTACCCCTCCAGTTCGGATCGCCCGCGAAGCGACCCGAGAACTCCGGACCGGCCGTCGTCTCCCCCACCTGTGCCGGGGCGAAAATGCCCCGACACTTGATCTGACGCAGCCCGGCGCGGTTTGGTTCCACCTGATCTGTAATCTCGGAAAACGATGACGGACGACGTCGGATCGCGGTGGCACCTCGGGCCCGCCCGTGTCCTCCAGGTGGCCGCCGCCCTCGTCGTGGTGCAACTTCTCGTGCGGACGTGGGTGGCCGCGAACAGCGACTTCTACTGGGACGATCTGATCCTCGCCGGGCGCGGCGGAAGCCTCCCGCTGCTCTCCGCCGACCTGCTGCTCTACGACCACGACGGTCACCTCATGCCCGGGGCCTTCCTGGTGGCGGGTATCGCGACGCGGTTGGCGCCGTACGAGTGGATCCTGCCGATGCTGACGATGATCGCGCTGCAGGCGGTGGCGTCGTATGCGGTCTTCCGGCTGCTTCGCACGATCCTCGGGCCACGTCCGGTCCTGCTGGTTCCGCTGGCGATCTATCTGTTCTCTCCGCTGACCGTGCCGGCGTTCGCGTGGTGGGCGGCGGCGCTCAACGCACTGCCGCTGCAGATCGCGCTGGCGTGGGTGGCGCGCGACGCCCTCGAGTTGTGCCGCACCGGGCGGCGGCGGTACGCGGTGTCGGGCACGCTCGTGCTGATCGCGTCGCTGCTGTTCTTCGAGAAGTCGGTCGTGGTCCCGTTCGTCGCGTTCGCGACCGTGGCGCTGCTCGCGTACGTCGGGGAGCGGGAGCGGCCGGTGCGGTCGACGCTGCGGCGAGGTGCGGCCCTCTGGGTCTCGTCGGCGGCGGTGCTGGCGGTGTGGGCGGCGTTCTATTTCTCCACCGTCGCGTCGCAGTGGGAATGGGCGGGCGCGTCGCGTGCGTTCGAACTGTTCCACCACGGCACGTCGCTCGGGTTGCTGCCCACGTTCGTGGGTGGGCCGTGGACGTGGGACCGGTGGATTCCGAGTCCCCCATGGGCGTCCCCGTCGACGGCGCTGGAGGTGGTCGGCTGGGTGGTCCTCGTCGCGGCGGTGGTCGCGACGGTCCGGCTGAAGCGCCGCATCGGCTGGGTGTGGATCCTCACGGCCGCGTACTTTCTGCTGTCGGTGACGGCGATGGTCGTCACCCGGTGGGGCGCGGACACCACCTACGAACTCGCGCAGACGCTGCGCTACTTCACGGACACCGCCGTGATCCTCGCGATCGCCGTCGCGGTGATCGCCCGCGCACCCCGCCGACGCGCCGACCCCGTCCGGGTGCGGCCGCTGGTGGCCGTCACCGCCGTGGTCGCGTTCGTCGCGAGCAGCCTGTGGTCGACGTACACGTTCACCCGCAGCTGGGAGGAGAACCCGACCACGGCCTACCTCGCGACCGCGCGTGCGTCGCTCGCCGAACGGGACGACGCGCCGATCCTCCAGCAGCCCGCGTCCATCTGGGTGCTGTTGCCGGTGGCGTACCCGAACAATCTGGTGAGCCGGGTGTTCGCTCCGCTGCGGGACCGCCCCGAGTTCTCCGACAGCACCCCCGACCTCCGGATGATCGACGACGACGGTTCGGTGGTCGACGCCCAGGTCACGTGGGTGCGCGCGATCGAGCCCGGACCCGTCCCGGACTGCGGGAACCTGGTGGATCAGCGCAGTTTCGTGTCCCTCCCCCTCGACGGACCGCTGACCGGCTGGGAGTGGACTGCGCAGCTCAACTACATGGCCACCGCGGACGGTGAGATCGCCGTCGCGATGGAGGTCGGCAACCCGGTGCGGGTGCCGGTGCAGCGCGGCCCGAATTCGGTGTTCGTGCGGCTCACCGGTGGCGGTCAGAGCGTGCGGGTGAGCACCCTGACCCCGGACCTGTCGCTGTGCATCGGCGCGGGCCCGGTCGGGGTCGTCGTGCCGAAGTAGTTACCGCCCGTACCGCGACCACGCGACACGGGCACTGGCCGCACCGACGATCGCGGCGGCCACCTCGTCCCAGCTCGCGGCGGGCAGCCCGAGCTTCGCGAACAACGAGCGGCGCGGCCCGGTCATCTCGAGGGTGGCGTCGGGGAACCGCTTCTCCACCACCTCGCGCAGCGTGCCGATCCCGTCGACGATGCCGAGCTCGACGGCGCGGCGCCCCAGCCAGACGTCGCCGTTGAATAGCTCGGCCCCGTCCGCCTTCAGCTTGTCCCCACGGCGGCCGACCACCCAGTCGCGGAATTCGTCGTGGATACCTTCCTGGATCTGTTCGAGCCACTGCACGTCCTCGGACTTCTCCGCGAAGAACGGGTCGAGGCGGGCCTTCGCCTCGCCGGCCGAGTGCAGCCGCCGTTCGATGCCCAGGCGGTCGATCAGTTCGGAGAACCCGAAGCCCGCCGAGATGACACCGACGGAGCCGACCACCGACGTGGCGGTCGCGTAGATCTCGTCGGCCGCGCAGGCCAGCCAGTAGCCGCCGGACGCGACGACGTCTTCGCAGAACGCGAGCACGGGCAGTTCGTGTTCGGTGGCGAGCTGACGGATGCGGGCGGCGATGTATTCGCTCTGCGTCGGCGACCCGCCGGGACTGTTGATCAGCAGCGCCACCGCTTTCGCACCGTGCGTGGTGAACGCGCGGCGCAGCGGTTCCTCGACGGATTCCGCGCTCAGCACACGCCCGAAACCTGCTCCGCCGGACGCGATCATGCCCTGCAGCCGGACCACCGGCACCACGCCGGCGCTGCTGCCCCCGAACGCGTCGGGCAGCTTGTCGGCCAGCGGTTTCGGCAGGTTCAGTGGGATCTTGGCCATGAAATCAGCGTACCGATCACGGATCGGGCAGAGTGGTTCACATGGAGTTGCGAATCTTTACCGAACCCCAGCAGGGTGCCACCTACGACGATCTTCTGGCGGTGGCGCAGGCCGCCGAACGTTTCGGATACGGCGCGTTCTTCCGGTCGGATCACTACCTGGCCATGAACACCGAGGGCCTTCCCGGACCGACCGATGCGTGGATCACGCTGGCGGGTCTCGCCCGCGAGACGTCCACGATCCGTCTCGGCACCCTCGTCACGTCCGCGACGTTCCGGCATCCCGGCCCGCTGGCGATCTCGGTGGCGCAGGTCGATCAGATGAGCGGCGGCCGCGTCGACCTCGGCATCGGCGCCGGCTGGTACGAGGAGGAGCACCAGGCGTACGGCATCCCGTTCCCGCCGCTGAAGGAGCGGTTCGAGCGGCTCGAGGAATCCCTCGCCGTGATCACGGGGCTGTGGCGCACTCCGCTCGGTGAGACCTTCTCCTACGACGGGACGCACCTGACGGTCAAGGATTCGCCCGCGCTCCCGAAGCCGCGACAGCCGCAGGGTCCGCCCGTCCTGATCGGCGGCACCGGCAAGAAGAAGACGCCCGCCCTGGCCGCGAAGTACGCGGACGAATTCAACGTCCCGTTCCAGTCCGTCGACGAGACGCGGGACGTGTTCGAACGGGTCCGGCTCGCGTGCAAGTCCATCGATCGCGACCCCACCGAGTTGGTGTATTCCAACGCGCTCGTCCTGTGCTGCGGGCGCACCGAGGAGGAGATCGCGACACGCGCCATGAACATCGGACGCGAAGTGAGCGAGCTGCGGGAGAACGGACTCGCCGGGTCGCCCGCCGAGCTCGTCGACAAGATCGGCCGCTACGCCGAGGCCGGGTCACAGCGGATCTACCTGCAGACCCTCGATCTCAGCGACCTCGACCACCTGGAACTGGTCGCCAGTGAGGTTGTTCCGCAACTGAGCTAGGCGAGCTCGAGTTCGGCGGCCACGACGACGGGAAGATTCAGGGGCAGCGCGGCCACCCCGATCGCCGTCCGGGCGTGGTCGCCGACGTCCGGGCCGAATACGTCGAGCACTACCTCGGAGAACCCGTTGAGCACCGCGGTCGTCTGGTCGTAGCCCGGTTCGGCGTTGACGAACCCCGTGACGGTGAGCCACGCACCGATGCGGTCGAGATCGCCCACCGCGCGGCGAACCCCTGCCAGCACCGCGAGGGCGGTGAGCCGGGCGGAGTGCGTGGCGTCGGCGGCCGACACGTCGGCGGGAACGGAGCCGAACGGTCCGGCGGGTGTGCCGTCTTCGGCGAGCGGCCCGTGTCCGGACACGAGCACTCTGCGGCCGTGCACGCGTACCCAGCTGAACGGCAACTCCACCCCCGGCGGCAGCTGGACGGCGCGGGGCAGCACCAGCCCCAGATCACGTAGTCGGGACTCCGCGCCCATCACCCCTCCGCTCGACGACTGCCCGGGTCATTCGGCGTGCTCAGCAACATTCCGTTCCCTTTCCACCGGTGGAAAGCTCGAAGTACGGCCGGAACGGCCGTGTCACTCGAGTGCTCCGGAGGTTGTCATGGGTTCTGCGGAAGAAGCGGTAGTGCGTCGATTCTACGAGGAGATGAACGCGATCTCGATCCATCGTCTGGCCGACGGCAAGATCGCCGAGACCTGGCAGGTGTGGGACACACTCGGATTCCTTCAGCAGCTCGGCGCGGTCCCTGCGAGCTGATCCCGGCACGCCCTCGGGAGGGTGCAATGAAGTACGTGATTACCTGGACGCTGCGTGACGGTGGGTCCGCTGCCGAGAACGAGGCAGCTGCGCGGCGGAGCCTGGAAGTGTTCGCGAGATGGACGCCGGCGGAAGGGGCGACCTTCCATCATTTCCTCGGTCGCCTGGACGGAACCGGGGGATTCGCCTTCGTCGAGGCGGATGACCCGAACGACATCCTGGACGGTCCGACGAAATTCGGACCTTTCTTCGAGTTCCACGTCTACCCGGTCGCCGACATCGCCGTCACCACGCAGGCTGCGCAGCAGGCGGTCGAGTTCAGGGGCTCGATCAGCTGAGCGGGCTCAGTGCCGGGTGGTCGAATCCAGGAACTGTCGGAGGTCGCGGTCCCACTGCGCGTCGCGGGCGCGGTTCAGGGAGGCGCGGCAGATGAGGAAGCCGGACAGCGCGATCATCATCACCGCGAACCAGGTGAACATCCCGGCGATCACGCCGGCGACTCGTGCCGCGGACGGCGACATCGGTTCGGTGGTGAGGTTGCCGTCGGCGTTGACCCAGATGTCTTCCTTCGTTCCCGAAGGCGTCGCGGGGTCGACGGTGATGTCGGCGTGGCGGGTTTCGTTGCCCCACGTCCACTTGGCGGGGGCGGTGTCGACGCCCGACGGTGCGACGTCGGAGGTGACGGACACGCCGGTGGAGTCGGCGAGCGTGGTGGCGGAGACGGTGCGGTAGTCCGCGACTTGCTTCTCCGCCAGCGTCAGCTGACTGTCGATGGTCCGGGCACCCACGAGGATGGCCAGGGGAAGCATGGCGAACGCGAGCACCACGACCGCGAGGGTGAGCATGTTCTCGATCCGGTCCGAGCGCCGGAGTAGCGGGTTGTGCCGCTGACGGGCCGACCGCTTACGCAGTGCCCGTGCTTGAGAGTTGTTCCACATTCCGGATCCGGTCCTCTCGCCGACAATTCCCTACCATCCAGGGTCGTACGCAAGACAAACAAGATCAAGTCAATCCGGTGTGTCTTTCGGCACTGTGCCGTAATACACTCATCTGCTCCCCGCCAACTCACGATGCTCCTTGGGGCTCACTCCGCGCACGCGTTTGAACGCCGCACTCAGCGCAAATCCGCTCCCGTACCCCACCCGCTGGGCCACCGACGCGACCGTGGCGTCGGGTTCGCGGAGCAGATCCGCGGCCAGGGACAGCCGCCAGCCGGCGAGGAATGTCATGGGCGGTTCGCCGACAAGGTCCGTGAATCGTCGCGCGAGGGCTGCCCGCGACATGCCGGTTTCCGCGGCGAGCGACTCCACCGTCCACTGGCGGGAGGGGTTGTTCTGAAGGATGCGCATCGCCTTGCCCACCACCGGGTCGCTCTGCGCCCGCACCCACGACGGCGCCTCGGCCGCCGGCCGCGCGAACCAGGCGCGCAGCACCGCGATCAGCAGCAGGTCGAGCAGACGGTCGAGCACCGCTTCCTGTCCGGGTTCGTCCCGCACCACTTCGTCGTGCATGAGGGTGACCAGCCGCGAGTCCCAGTCGGCGCGGCGCTGCACGACGAGTTCCGGGAGCGCGGTCAGCAGTCGCATGCTGATCTCGCCCGGGGTCTGGTACGTCCCGGTCAGCATGACCGTGCGGCCGTCCGCACTGTTTCCCCAGGTGCGCACGCCGAGGTCCATGGCCTCGGCGAGCGGTTCCCCGCGGAGCGTCGTGCAGCTCTGGTCGGGGTTGATGATCACGTGCGGCGGGGTGTCCGGATGGTCGGCGACGACGTAGCGCTCGGGTCCGCGAACGATCGCGACGTCACCCTCGGTGAGCTGCACCGGGTTGCCGGTGTGCGGCAGGATCCACGCCTCGCCCCGGCCCATCGCGACGAGGCTGAGCGGCGCGTGGTCGTCGATCTGCAGCGACCACGGCGGTTCCATGATCGAGCGGAGCACGAACGCGCCTGCGGCGCGGGGACCACTGATGAGACCGGCGAGGGGATCCACACATCCACCGTAGACGCTCGCGTATGGATCAGCGGGTTTCAACCATGGAAAGTCTCGGCGTCGCCGTCTTGACTGAAAGACATGACAACGACACCGCACACACTCGTCCTCACCGGCACCGGCAAGATCGGCAGCCGCGTCCTCGCCCGGCTCGCCGCCGCGGAAGTACCTTCCCGGGGCGGTTCCCGCTCCGGCCGTCCCCCGTTCGACTGGGAGAACAGGGACACGTGGCGGCCCGCGCTGGAAGGAACCACCTCGGTGTACATCGCCTACTACCCGGATCTCGCGGTGCCGGGAGCGGCGGAGGTCGTCGAGGAGTTCGCGGGCCTGGCCGTCGCGAACGGCGCCCGGCGACTCGTCCTGCTCTCCGGTCGCGGCGAAGCCGAGGCGGAGCGCAGCGAACTCGCGATCCGCAAGGCGGGAGCCGAGTGGACGATCCTCCGGTCCAGTTGGTTCAGCCAGAATTTCAGCGAGAGCTTCATGCTCGACTCACTGCTTGCGGGCGACCTCGCACTGCCCGTCGACGGGCGCGTGCTCGAACCCTTCGTCGACGCGGACGATCTCGCCGAGATCGCCGTCGCCGCTCTGACCGGGGACGGCCACGCCGGCGAACTGTACGAACTGACCGGGCCGCGGTTGTTGTCGTTCGGTGACGCCGTCGCCGAGATCTCGGAGGCAACGGGTCGTGAAATCCGGTACACCCCGGTCACTTCGGAAGAGTATTCGACGGCGCTGGCCGGGCAGGGGGTACCGTCCGACGCGATCGGCCTGCTCACCTACCTGTTCGACGAAGTGCTGGACGGGCGCAACGCATCACTCACCGACGGGGTGGAACGCGCACTGGGGCGCGCGCCCCGCGACTTCACCGACTACGTCCGCGCCGCTGCAGCGGCCGGTGTCTGGAGGGTCTGACCAATGGAGCGTTATCTGACGATCGTCACGGCGGTGGGCGCCGGCGTGGTGGGCGGCGTGATGTTCGCGTTCTCCACGTTCATCATGACCGGGCTCGGTCGCCTGGAGCCGGCTCAGGGCATCGCGGCGATGCAGGCGATCAACCGCGAGGCGCCGAACTTCTGGTTCATGACGGCGCTGTTCGGCACCGCACTGACGTCGATCGTGCTCGCGGTCGTCAGTGTGGTGCGGCACGACGGTTCGGCCGTCTACGCGGTGATCGCGTGCGCGCTGTATCTCGTGGGGATCATCCTGACCATCGTCTACCACGTGCCGCACAACAACGCGCTGGACGCGATCGATCCCACGGCGGCCGACTCGGCGGCGTACTGGCGCGGCTACGTGTCGGGATGGACCGGGTGGAACCACGTGCGCACCGTCAGCGCCATCGCGGCGTCCGCGGTGCTCACGTGGTCCGCGACCCGCGGTTGAGACCGGGAGGGACTACGAGGGCGGCAGGATGTCGGTCTGCGCCGGGACCTCGTCCTGCTTCAGCAGACCGACCGGGCAGCTGACGCCGGTGGCGTGCACGGGGCAGTAACCGCCGGGGTTCTTCGCGAGGTACTGCTGGTGGTAGTCCTCGGCGTAGTAGAACTGCGTGAGCGGGGCGATTTCCGTGGTGATCGCCCCGTATCCAGCGTCGGCGAGCCTCTTCTCGAAGGCCTCACCGGTGGCTTCCGCGATCTCCACCTGCTGTTCGTCGATCGTGTAGATGGCCGAACGGTATTGCGTTCCCTGGTCGTTGCCCTGCCGCATGCCCTGTGTGGGGTCGTGGTTCTCCCAGAACTCCTTGAGGATCTCGGCGTACGAGATCACCTTCGGATCGAAGACCACGAGCACGACCTCGGTGTGACCGGTGCGACCGGAGCAGGTCTCCTCGTAGGTGGGGTTGGGCGTGTAGCCGCCGGCGTATCCCACCGCGGTGGTGTAGACGCCGTCGAGTTGCCAGAACTCCTTCTCGGCGCCCCAGAAACATCCCATGCCCAGCACGGCGGTCTGCATGCCCTCGGGGAACGGGGGTTGCAGGGGGTGACCGTTGACGAAGTGCGTCGCCGGAACGGGAATCGGTTGACTGCGGCCGGGGAGGGCATCCTCGGCGGTGACCATCACGGACTTAGCGGCTGCTCGACCCAGAAGCTCGTCGTACCAAGACATGATTCGATGCTACGCGCGGTGCCGGAGTGGTCTCCCGCGCGAGCGCCGACTGTCTGCGCATCCGCTCGACGCGAGCGGTCACCCACCCCGTGGCGGGGACCTCCACCCACCGGTACATCGCCTCCGACACCAGTGCCGTCACCACGAGGAATGCGATCACCGCCCCGGTCTCGCCGAACGAGCCGACCGTGTGCTCGTACACGCGGTACAGGATCAGGGTGTGGACGAGGTAGATCGCGTAGCTGCGCGTCGCGGTCCACCGCACGACGGCCCAGTGCGCCGCGGGACCGTCGTACCGGCCCACCAGCACGACGCACGCGGTGACGACAGCGAACGTCCAGAGGTAGTGATCGCCCGCCCAGTACACGCGGAAGTCGGTGGCGAGGCGGATGACCTCCACCTGGGCCAGCCCGGCGACGACGATCCACCGGCAGTCCGCGAGCCGGGCCCAGCCGAGGTAGATGATCTGCCCGAGGAACACGGCAGGCAGCGTCGCGGCGATCTTGGACAGCATCGGGACCGTGTACGGCTGCGGCGCGTACAGGTTGTAGAGCAGGATCAGCGCGCAGACCGCGGCGCCGGCCATCGGCATCGCGATGGGCAGGGTGCGCAGCACGGGGCGCGCGGCCACGCAGGCGAGGTAGAAGAAGATCTGCACGGCGAGGGTCCAGGTGACCCCGAGAACCGCCACCTCGGGTTTGAGGAAGAAGCCGCCGAGCACGAAACTCAGGGCCGCGTCGACATTCGACACCCCGTCCTGGCCGCTGAACATGCCGTTGATGCCGAGGCGGACGAGCACGATCGCGGCGAGAACGGCCACCCAGAATGCGGGCAGGATTCGTCCGAGCCGGTTGAACAGAAATTGCCCGGGCTCGTGACGAATGGCCGAACGGGTGATCAACACCCCGGTCAGCATCATGAAGACGGCGACCCCGAGAAAGGACAGATGCTGGTTGAGACCGCCCCTCTCGATGAAGATTTGATAGACGACGTCGATGAACCACCATCCGGTTCCGAGGTCGTCGATCAGATAGAACGAGATGTGCGAGTAGATCACGGCCAGAACTGCGAAGAAGCGGAGCAGATTCGCGCCCGTGAGCTCCACACGCGGCGCGGCCGCATGCGAATCTGCAACAGGTATCAGCGAAGGCATCGCGTCAGCTTAAGGTTCCGTTCACCGGTCGGACGAATTCTCACGACATCCAGTGTCACCTCGTCAGCATTTTTTCGGGTGCCCGAACTTTCCTGTGAGGGAATCGCTCGGTGACCCCAACTGTTGCGCAGGGTGTACCAATGAGATTGGGTATATACCCGAGAACGATTCGCCAAAGGCGGGTGTCAGACGCGTGCCCACGTGTCGTCGGCACCCGGAAACACAAGGGCTCACACGCCCATAGATGAAGGGACCCTCGTGTCTGTTTACACGCTGCCGGAACTCCCGTACGACTACGCAGCTCTCGAGCCGCACATCTCCGGCAAGATCATGGAACTGCATCACGACAAGCATCACGCCGCGTACGTGACCGGTGCCAACACGGCCCTCGACAAGCTGGCCGAGCTCCGCGAGTCGGACACCCTGCCCGCCGTGGTCAACCTGCACGAGAAGAACCTCGCCTTCCACTTGGGCGGCCACACCAACCACACGGTCTTCTGGAACAACCTCTCGCCCGACGGTGGCGACAAGCCGACCGGTGAGCTCGCTGCCGCGATCGACGACCAGTTCGGCGGCTTCGACGCGTTCCGCAACCACTTCTCGGCCAACGCCAACGCCATCCAGGGCTCCGGCTGGTCCATCCTGGCCTGGGACTCCATCGGCCAGCGCCTGCTCATCGTCCAGCTGTACGACCAGCAGGGCAACATCCCGATCGGCCTCACGCCGCTGCTGCTCCTCGACATGTGGGAGCACGCCTTCTACCTCGACTACCAGAACGTCAAGGGCGACTACGTCAAGGCCTTCTGGAACATCGTGAACTGGGCGGACGTTGCCGCTCGTTTCGAGAAGGCACGCACGCAGACCGCGGGCCTGATCGTCTAGTTTCCTCTCCGCAGCCACGGGCGCACGGACCACTCTCGGGTGTGTCCGTGCGCCCGTGCTCGTTTCGGGTCCGGAATTCCTTCCGAGCAGGCCGAGCGTCCAATAGGCTTCGGAAGTGACCGAGTTCAGCAACCCCGCCCGGGACGACACCGTCGTCCACGCCTTCCGCGACGACGCGCTCGGCGACCTCGACGCCACCGGCCTCGCGGCACGGATCGCCGCGGGAGAGGTGTCGGTCCGCGAGGTGACGGAGGCGGCGATCGCGCGCGCCGAGTCGGTCGGACCCGCCCTGAACGCCCTGGCATTCGCCGACTTCGACCGTGCACTGACGGAAGCGGACCGCCCACACGAGGGCGCCTTCGCGGGGGTGCCGACCGTCGTCAAGGACAACGTCGACGTCGCGGGCCTGCCCACGCAGCACGGCAGCGTCGCCTTCGCCGCACAGCCCGCCCGGGTCGACAGCGACTTCGTCACGCAATATCTGTCCACAGGTGTGCTCTCACTGGGGAAGAGCCGGCTCCCCGAGTTCGGGTTCAGCGCGTCCACCGAGTTCATGGACGCCGAGGCCGTGCACAATCCGTGGAATCCCGCCTTCTCGCCGGGAGCGTCCTCGGGTGGTTCGGCCGCACTCGTCGCTGCGGGTGTCGTGCCGATCGCGCACGCCAACGACGGCGGCGGCTCCATCCGCATACCCGCGGCCGCGTGTGGGCTCGTCGGCCTGAAACCGTCCCGCGGGCGGACGGTCCCCGACGCCATGGACAAGACGTTGCCGATCCGGATCATCGCGCAGGGCGCCGTCACCCGCTCGGTGCGGGACACCGCACGGTGGATGGCGTCCGCCGAACGCTACTACCGCAATCCGGCGCTGCCACCCATCCGGTTGGTCGAGGGGCCGAGCAGCACCCGGCTGAAGGTCGGGTTGGTGGTCGATTCGGTCACCGCCTCCCGCACGGACGACGAGACGCGCAAGTCGGTCCACGCGACCGCCGATCTGCTGGCGGACCTCGGGCACCACGTCGAGGAGTGCCCGATGCCGGTGAACTCCTCGTTCGTCGAAGACTTTTGCATCTACTGGGGATTCCTGTCGTTCGTCATCTCCAGCAACGGCAAGCGGATGCTCGGACCGGACTTCGACCGCGACGCCACCGACAACCTGACGCGCGGACTCGCCGCGATGTACCGCAGGAACATCGCGAAGACTCCGCGGGTGCTCTACCGGTTGCGGCGCACGTACCGCGAGTACGCGCAGATCTTCCAGAAGTACGACGTCATCCTGTCGCCCACCCTGGCTCACACGACGCCGGAGCTCGGATACCTCTCGCCGACACAGAGTTTCGAGGAGTTGTTCGACAAGCTGATCGCCTACACGGCGTTCACGCCGCTCAACAATGCTTCGGGCGGACCGGCCATCTCGCTGCCGCTGCACGAGACGTCCCGCGGCCTGCCGCTGGCGTCGCACTTCTCCGCCGACCACGGCGACGAGCGGACGCTGCTCGAGTTGGCGTTCGAGCTCGAGCAGGCCACGCCGTGGCGTCGTATCCAGGACGCCCGCTGACGGTCAAGCCCTGCGCCGCAGGCCCATCCACACGACGGCACCCGCCAGCAGCACGGTGGTGATCCCGAAGCCGACGGCGAGGTGCTCGGCGGTGAGGATCGGTGACGGCGCGGACAGTGTGCGGGTCACCGCGACCGGTTCGGCGAGCACCGTCGCCAACTGGTTCTGCTGAGCCGCCGTGCGCACCGGCATCGCCGCGACACCGTTGTTGAGGTCGGTGGACAGCTGCCCCGACAACGTCTTCAGCTTCGCGAACCCGTCGACGATCTGCGAGGTGGCACCTTCGAGCATCTCCGGTGCCTGATCGGCGATCGGGACGATACCGTCGTTCAGTTGCCGTGCCCCGCTGCTCAGCTGATTACTGGCGTCGGTGAGCTGACCCATCGCAACGCGCACGAGTTCGCCCAGGTCCGTGTCGGGGCCGACTCCTCCGCCCAGCAGACCGGGCACCGAACCCAGCTGTGCGGAGAACAGATCGAGGTCGGCACTGACCTGCCGGAGCGACGGGACCACGTCCGATGCAACGGGAGTGGCGTCGAGAACGCGGATCGCCTCGTCGATTCCGGTGCGCATCCGGGTGGCGCTGTCGTTCGCTTCGCCCAGCGTCAGCCCCAGCGCGCTCAACCGGTCCGCGAGGTCGTCGGCCGTTCCCGACGTCTGGTCGACCACGCCCGCCACCTGGTCAGCGACGCCCAGCAGTTGCACCGAGCCGGAGCGTGCCTTCTCGAGATATGGGAGCAGAGTGTCGGCGCCCTCTGTGAGCTGTTGTGCCGCATCGTCCGCCGCCGCCGTGCCGGCTGCGAGGAACCCGGCTGTCATTCCCGCCTGCTGGAACCGCGTCCGCGACGAGGACATGTCCGCCAGCAGATCCGTGATGCCGTCCGCGCCGATCTGGGACGACACCACTCCGGAGAGTTCCTCGGACGCACCGGTGTCGGAACCCGCGACGTCGAGGTCGAGGGTCGCCTGCCGTGGCTTCGCGCCCCACACCGAGGACACCGCCTCGCTGAAGTCTTCGGGCACGGTCACCGTGGCGAACCAGTCGCCGCCGGCCGCCGCGTCCGCGTCGACCACCTTCCAGTCGAAGGCCTCGTTCGCCTCGAGTTTCTCAATGAGGGTGTCGCTCGCACGCACCGGTTTTCCGTCCACGGTGGCGCCGGCGTCGGTGTTGACGATGGCCACGGTCCGGCTGTCTGCCGCGCTGTCACCGAGGAACACGTACCCGAGTCCCCCCGCGGACGCCAGGACCAGACCGGCCATGGTGGCCGCGGCGACGCGCCGCGAAGTGAGGACCTTTCGCGTCGACTCGGTTCGGGCGTGATTCGCGGAATTCCGTGCGCGCTCAGAGGTCATTCCGGTGAGGGTAGGTGGCGTTCGTAGCGGCACATTGTGACCATTCTGAGGATTCTCTGAGATGTTCGCCCGCGTGAAGACCCGTTAGCACTCCCCTGCTCTTGTGTGCCAGGCACTGTCGGGCGCATTCTTCAAGTACCCAACGAGGTGTGCAGAACGAATCATGTTCGAAGCGTGTCATCACACCGAGGAGGCAGAGATGAACAGGGACGGCTACATCGGCATCTCGCCCTTCCAGGCCGCGGGTACTTTGCGGGGATTCGTCATTTCCGGGCGCTGGCCCGACACCACCAAGGAATGGGCCCAGTTGCTCGCGCTCGCCGTGCGGGTGGCGTGCGTTCCGGGGCTGCTCCACACCACGACCGTCTTCGGCGCGCACGAGGACCTGCCCGAGGAGCCCGAACCCGAGACCGTCGGCCTCGTGGTGGCCGAGGGCACAGTTCTCGGGGAGTTCGCGCTCGCTCCCGGCCGCTTCGCGGATCATCAGCCGCCTGCGCTGATGATGCTGCACCCGCCGTCCGAGACGACCCCGTCGCTCCCGGAGTGCGCGGGCGCCGCGTCGGGTTGTGTCCTGCTCCCCGGACTCCCCCACCTGGGGCTGGAACACCGGGCGGCGTGGGTGGAGGCAGAAGCGGACGGGACGGTGACGTCCATGGTCAGCCGGGTCGGTATCGACCCGATCAGCGATCCCGACACTGCCGTTTTGGCCATGCTGCTGGCCTCGTGAGGGTACCCGAAGTTTCTGCGGTCGGTGCCCCAAACTTATTGCCGCCTTTGCCTTTTCAAATAAGTCACGCTAACGTTACGGGCATCGAAGGGGAGTAGCCCCCAATCGCCTGTGTCGACATACCGGCTCGTTGCTTCACCGCACCGGACCCGGCCTGGCGAACCGCCGCCGGATCACCCGGCGCCGGTGGGCGAGACCTTCGGCCGGACAGACGTACCCGCGTCTGCCAGGCCGGAGGAATCCACCCGTCATCCTCCGACCGACCACAGGAGGAGGATGCCCGTGCTGACCGCCGCACTACTGAGCTTCGGCGTGATCTTCGTCGCCGAACTGGGAGACAAATCCCAGCTGATGGCGATGACGTTCGCCCTGCGCTACCGCTGGTGGGTCGTGATCGCCGGCATCACCGTCGCGACCACCGTGGTCCACCTGGTGTCCGTCGCCGTCGGCCACTACCTCGGTGTCGCGCTCCCGACCGCGGCGATCAGCATCGTCGGCGGTGCGGCCTTCCTGATCTTCGGTGCGTGGACGCTGCGCGGCGACGATCTCAGCGACGACGAGCAACTCAAGGCGGGCCGGGCCACCCGCTCGGCGTTCCTGGCCGTCACGTCCGCCTTCTTCCTCGCCGAACTCGGCGACAAGACGATGCTCGCCACCATCACCCTCGCCACCGACCACGACACCATCGGCGTATGGATCGGCTCGACCGTCGGCATGGTCGCGGCCGACGCCCTCGCCATCGTCGTCGGCGCCGTGCTGGGTAAGCATCTGCCCGAGAGTGTCATCCGCATCGGCGCGGCCGTTCTGTTCTTCGCGTTCGGCATCTGGTTGCTGCTCGAGGGCCTGTTCCCCGGCAACGTGGCCGGCCCGATCGCCGGCACCGCCGTCGTCGTTCTGGCGCTGGCCGGTGCGGCCGGTCGCGCCGTGTGGTCACGGCGCCGCCGCGGTGCCGCGGCTGAGCCCGAACAGATGCAGCACCAGGACTGAACCCGGTCGACAAAGCCGCGCCCTCGGGCAATACTCGGAAGCCTTGGAGTACCTCGCAGTTCTCACGGACGAGAGGGCGTGTGTGAACCATCCCGTAGCGAGCGGCAAGCCTGCGATTCTCACCGTCGACGACGATCCCGGGGTCTCGCGCGCCGTCGCCCGCGATCTGCGGCGCCGATACGGTGAGAAGTACCGGATCATCCGCGCCGAATCCGGCGAGTCCGCACTCGACGCGATGAAGCAGATGAAGCTGCGCGGGGATCCCGTCGCGGCGATCCTCGCGGACTACCGGATGCCGTCGATGAGCGGGATCGAGTTCCTCGAGAAGGCCATGGACCTGTATCCGGTCGCGCGGCGCGTGCTGCTCACGGCCTACGCCGACACCGACGCGGCCATCGAGGCGATCAACGTCATCGACCTCGACCACTACCTGCTCAAACCGTGGGACCCGCCCGAGGAGAAGCTGTACCCGGTGGTCGACGCCCTGCTCGAGGCGTGGGCGTCGTCGGATCACCACCCCGCCGAGGAGACGAAGGTCGTGGGTCACCGCTGGGCGCCGCGGTCCTCGGAAGTGCGCGAGTTCCTGGCCCGCAACCAGCTGTCGTACCGCTGGTACATGTCGGACGAGCCGGAGGGCGGGCGGCTGCTCACCGCCGCAGGCGAGGACGGCCGGCGACTGCCCGTGGTGATCTGTTCCGACGGCGAATGCCTGGTGGAGCCGTCGGACACCGAACTGGGACGGCATCTCGGACTCCGGACCGACCCGTCGGAGAACTTCTACGACCTCGTCGTCGTCGGCGGCGGACCGGCCGGCCTGGGCGCCGCCGTCTACGGCGCCTCGGAGGGTTTGCGCACCGCCCTGATCGAACGGACCGCAACCGGCGGGCAGGCGGGTCAGAGTTCCCGCATCGAGAACTACCTCGGTTTCCCCGACGGCGTGTCCGGCGCGCAGCTCGCCGAACGGGCCCGCAGGCAGGCCACCCGATTCGGGGCCGAACTGATCACCACCCGCGACGTGGTGGCGCTCGAGGTCAACGGATCGGCGCGGACCGTCCGGTTCGCGGACGGCGACACCATCGACGCGCACACGGTGATCCTGGCGACCGGCGTCTCCTACCGGCGTCACCCCGCTCCCGGAGTCGACGACCTCACCGGTCGCGGCGTCTACTACGGATCCGCCGTCACCGAGGCCGCCCGCTGCACCGACCAGGACGTCTACATCGTCGGCGGGGCCAACTCCGCCGGACAGGCGGCGGTCTACCTGTCGCGGGGCGCCCGGTCGGTCACCATCGTCGTCCGGGCGCAGTCGCTCGAGGATTCGATGTCGTACTACCTCGTCCAGCAGATCGAACGGAACCCGCGCATCCGCGTCCGGCCGTGCACGGAGGTGATCGGCGTCGAGGGCGAGGGTCACCTCGAGAAGGTCCGGCTGCGCAACAACGCGACCGGCGACGAGGAGACCGTCGACGCCGGGTTCCTGTTCCTGTTCATCGGCGCCGCCCCGCGGACCGAATGGCTCGAGGGTGTCGTCGCGCGGGACGAGAACGGGTTCGTCGTGTCCGGACCCGACCTCGTCGTCGACGGGAAACCACCGAGCGGCTGGCCCCTCGACCGTCTCCCCCATCACCTCGAGACGAGCGTCCCGGGGATCTTCGCGGCGGGCGACGTGCGCTCCGAATCGGCGAAGCGGGTGGCGTCGGCGGTCGGGGAAGGCGCCATGGCCGTGATGCTCGTCCACCGCTACATCGGCCAACCGTGACCAGGGGCAGACCATGACCCAACTCCCGTGCAATCCCCCCGAGCTGAGGACGTTGTTCCTCTTCGAGAAGCTCACCGACCACCAGCTCGAGCAGCTCTGCGAGAAAGGGCACGTCGAATTGATCGAACCCGGCCCCGTGTTCGCGGAGGGTGAGGTCGCGACGTGCTTCTACGTGCTGATCGAAGGCGAGCTCGTGCTGAGCAAACTGTCGGGCGGCGAGGAGATCGAGTTCAGCCGGACGTCCCAGCGCGGCGTGTACTCCGGGGCGTGGCAGTCGTATCTCGGTGACCGTGCACCCCAGACGTACACCGCGTCGATGCGCGTCACCGCCCCGTCGAAGTTCTTCGTCCTCGACGCCGACCGCTTCGGGCAGCTGATGCGCGAATGGTTCCCGATGGCCGTGCACCTGCTGGAGGGGCTGTTCTTCGGCAACCAGAACGCGAAGCAGGTCGTCGATCAGCGGGAACGCCTCCTCGCGCTGGGGTCGCTGTCGGCGGGGCTCACGCACGAGCTCAACAACCCGGCGGCCGCCGCGGTCCGGGCGACGGCGTCGCTGCGCGACCGGGTGTCGCACATGCGGCAGAAACTGAGCGTGATCGCCTCGGGCGTGTACGACCGGCAGGCGCTGGCCACGTTGATCCGGTTGCAGGAGGAAACAGCCGAACTGGTCGCGAAGGCGCCGACGCTGACCCCGCTCGAAGCGTCCGACCGTGAGGACGAACTCGGCGACTGGTTCGACGACCACGGCGTCTCCGGGGGCTGGGACCTGGCGCCCACGTTCGTGCAGGCAGGTCTCGACGTGCCGTGGCTCGAGCGGATCGTCGCCAGCGTCGACGACGAATCGATGGTCGAGAGCGCGATCCGCTGGCTCAACTACACCATCGAGACCGAACTGCTGATGAACGAGATCGCCGACTCGACCGCCCGGGTCTCCACCCTGGTGAACGCAGCGAAACAGTACTCGCAGATGGACCGTGCCCCCTACCAGCGCGTCGATCTGCGGGAACTGCTCGACAGCTCGCTGGTGATGCTCGGCCGCAAGATCGGCGACTCCGTCACGGTGGTGAAGGAGTACGACCCGACGCTGCCGCAGATCCCGGCGTACGCCGCGGAACTCAACCAGGTGTGGACGAACCTCATCGACAACGCCGTCGCCGCCATGGACGGCCACGGCACCCTCACCGTCCGCACCCGCCGCGACGGCGACATGGCCCTCATCGAGATCGGCGACACCGGACCGGGTGTGCCCGAGGAGATCCGGTCGCGCATCTTCGAACCGTTCTTCACGACGAAACCCGTGGGTGAGGGAACCGGACTCGGCCTCGACATCTCGTGGCGGATCGTCGTGAAGAAACATCGCGGCGACCTGCGCGTGGAGTCCGAACCGGGCGACACCCGGTTTCAGGTCCGCATTCCGATCGAACCCGAAGTCGCAGCAGCGGAAGGAGCCTCAGATGGGTGAGCTGGAGGGAATCGACCCGAGCGTGCCGCCGAGCGGAGAGGGGTGCGCGGAGTGCGACAGCGACGGCGGGTGGTGGGTGCACCTGCGCCGGTGCGCGCAGTGCGGCCATGTCGGTTGCTGCGACTCCTCCCCGGAACAGCACGCCACCAAGCACGCCGCCGGCACCGGGCACCCCGTCGTGCGGAGTTTCGAACCGGGCGAGAACTGGTTCTGGAACTACGCCACCGAGATTGCCTTCGAAGGCCCCGATCTTGCTCCGCCGCAACATCATCCGATCGACCAGACCGTCCCCGGTCCCGCCCCTCGGGTTCCGACGGACTGGCAGGAGCACATTCACTGACGCGAGTGGTCAGAGTTGCTCGAGGCGGTGTGCCGTCGCCGCATCCTGCTCGTCGTACCGGGCCAGCGCCGCTTCGAACGTCGCCTTCAGATCCAGCGCGTAACGCTCGTGCGCCGCGAACGTCCCGACCGCCGAGTTCTCGACGGCGACGCCCGGGGCGCCGATCGCCGTCGCCCGGAACCGGGCTGCCAGGTCTGCCGCCGACCGCAGATGGGTTTCACCGAGACCGAAGCTCTCGGGGGCAAGTTCGCGATGCGCTCGCTCTCGCAGGTCCTGCATGTCGGCCGCCAACACCTCGCACGCGGCGATGCACCGCACCAACGCGTCGCGATCCACTTCGAGCCGGTCCTCGCTCATCCGTCCCCCTACGGTCCTGCGCGTCCCCTGATCCGCGCGAGAAGACAAACTACCCGGTCCCCCGCCCACCACGTTTCCCTCGCTGCTGCCGTCACAGCGAGCGGGCGTTATGGTGCAGGTCACCAGGGTCGGCCAACGGAGGTCGCCGGGAAAGTAAGGATGCGAACTGTGGAAATTCAGGGAACCGCCGCACTGGTCACCGGAGCGGCCTCGGGCCTCGGCGCCGCCACCGCCAAGCGTCTCGCCGACGCCGGAGCCACCGTGTTCGGACTCGACCTGCAGCAGTCCATCGAGCGCGCCGGTGACAACGTCCCCGACGGCGTGACCCTCCTCGCCACCGACGTCACCAGCGGTGACGAGGTCCAGGCCGCGATCGAGAAGATCGTCGAATCGGGTCTGCCGCTGCGCATCGTCGTCAACTGTGCCGGCGTCGGCTGGGCCGGGCGCATCCTGTCGAAGAAGGGCCCCCACGACCTCGAACTGTTCCGCACCGTCATCACGGTCAACCTGCTCGGCACGTTCAACGTCATGCGCCTCGCCGCCGACGCCATCGCCAAGACCGACACCGTCGACGAGTCCGGGCAGCGCGGCGTCATCATCAACACCGCCTCCGTCGCCGCGTTCGAGGGCCAGATCGGGCAGATCGCGTACTCCGCGTCCAAGGGTGGCGTGCACGGCATGACCGTCCCCGCCGCCCGCGACCTCGCGCAGTTCGGCATCCGCGTCAACACCATCGCCCCCGGCATCATCGACACCCCGATGCTCGCCGGCGTCACCGACGAATACCGCAAGGGCCTCGAAGCGGGCGTGCCGTTCCCCTCGCGCCTCGGTCAGCCCGCAGAGTATGCACAGCTCGCCCAGATGATCGTCGAACACGACTACCTCAACGGTGAGACCATTCGTATGGACGGCGCTCTGCGCATGGCGCCGCGGTAGGCGGCTCCGCCACCCGTGCGCCTTTTTGGTTGCTCCAGCTACCACAAAGGCGCACGGGGCGCGAAGCGCCCTTCGCTGGGAGGTGGGCATGGGTTTCTACTCGGACCGGATCGTTCCGCGGCTCGTCGACATCAGTTGCGGGATGAAGTTCACGGAGCCGACGCGATGACGCGTCTGCGCCGGTCTGCACGGGCGCGTGGTGGAGATCGGATTCGGGTCGGGTCTCAACGTCCCGTTCTACCCGGCCGCCGTCGATTCGGTGAGCGCCGTCGAACCCGCCGACCTCGGCTGGAAGCTGGCGGGCAAGCGGCTGGCGGCGTCGACGACACCGGTCGAGCGGTCCGGTCTGGACGGCCAGTCACTCCCCTTCCCGGACAACAGTTTCGACACCGCACTGTCGACGTGGACGATGTGCACCATCCCGGACGTCGACGCCGCACTCCGGGAGGTCCGACGCGTCCTGAAACCTGGCGGCACACTGCATTTCGTCGAGCACGGTCTCGCGCCGGACGCCAACGTCCAGCGGTGGCAGCGCCGGCTCGAACCGATCCAGAAGGCCGTCGCCGGTGGGTGCCACCTCACCCGCGACATTCCCACCCTGGTGACGAACGCCGGATTCGACGTCCAGGACCTCGACCGGTTCTACGAGACATCCGCGCCGAAGATCGTCGGCGCCTATTCCCTCGGAGTTGCGGCTTCGCCACCCGTGCGCGGTTGAGGAGTCCAGGGACTCGTCGGGCACGCACGGGACGCTAGGCTTCCCGCTGTTGATCGAAATTCCATGACTATCTCGTAGTATCTACTACTTTCTGCGGCAGGCGGATTGGGGAGGCCGCGGAGTACCTGGGCACGTCGGTGGCTAGTGTGCGTTCGGCGGCGTCGGAGGGTCGGTTGCGGGTTTCGGCGTACCGGTGCGGGACATCAGGTGTTTGATCGCGTGGATCTGGACGTCTACCCGGGCAGGCGCGCGTCGGGTTCGGTGGCGGTGGCGCCGGCCCGGGTGGAGGCGCAGTGTTACCGGGTTCCTGTCTCCACCGGGCAAGAGGCATCGCTGGAGAACCGGGAGAAGACGCTGCGGGATAGTGCCGGTGGTGTGGTGCACCCGGCCTCCGAGGACCGCGGCTAGGGGCAGCGGATGGGACGCGGCGGGATGCTCGAGGACGCAGCCGAGGGCCGATGCACGGCGGTGCGGGTGGTGCGGCGAGATCGGTTGGCTGGGTTCGTCGGTGGCGCGGATCGAGCGTTACTTGTCATAGGTGGGGGTTACTGTCCGGGTTGGGCGCGATCGGGGCGATGAGTCGCTGGTAGAGGAGCTGGTTGATGACTGCATGGGTGTTGGTGGTGTCGCTTCCCGGCCGGTGCCGCCGGCTGCGCTCGCAGCGGAATCGGCGCAGGCGCCGGGGCGATGCCGCAGCCCGGTTGGGGTCGGGGTAACCGATGAGTACCAGCGGGGATCGTCGGACTGCGGTTGCGGCGCGGCAGTTTTCGGTGACCACCCGCGCCCATGTGGCGGTCGACGACGCGACCGGCGAGCCGATCGGCCTCGACGACGTCGACACCCGGGTGGGGTGGCTGCTCGACCTGATCACCGCGGCCGGCGCCGGGTTGGTGTCGCGGCTGTGGCAGCCGGCGACGTTCGATGTGCTCGCCGCCGGCCGTGACCGGCAGGACCGCAGGCTGCCCGCGCAAGGTCATGTCGCCGCGGCCCGTCTCGGCTGGACTCCGATCTACCCGGACGGGGTCTATGTGCCGTCGCGGGTGAGCCGGGTGGTGACGGCGCAGGTGGTCGCGACCTTGCGGACCCTGGCCTATCGGGACACCGCGATCACGGCACTGTCGGCCCGATTCGATCCGGCCACCGGGGTTGTGTCCCCGCCGACCGGGCCGGGCGACGATGTACCCTCGGGTTTCGCTCGAGGAGTGCGACGCCAGCTCGCCGCACGCTTACGCAGGGACGGCGGGGCACCGGCCGGCCCGTTGCGGATCACCGAAATACAGGAACCACCCCGGATGGCGGCGATGGCCCAACTGTCGGCCGCCGATCAGCAACTCGCGCAGATCACCGTGGCAGACCGTGAGCTGGTGTTGACGGTGAAGTTGCCGACCTGCCCCGCCCCGGCGGGGCGGGCGCAGTGGCGCAGTGTCCGACTGACCGCGACCATCCCTGCGCATCTGTACGGCAGGGCGATCACTGATTGGCATCTGCCGACCCTGGTCCTCGACCGCCGGGGCCTGCTGTGGCGGTGCGCCGCGACCGCACTCGTCCCGGCAGCCGCCCTGAACTCGGCCACGATCGCTGTGGGGGTGGATTGGTCACCGACCACTCTGGGTGCCGCCGCCATCGTGGCAGAGGGTTCCGGCGGGTTGTCCTCAGATTACCGGGGTTGGACCTACGACGACCGCGGCCTCGGGATCAAACTGGCCCGCCTGCAGGCCGAAGGCCAGCTGCTGCACCGCAAGGCGGCCCGGTTGACACGGCTGGCCGCCACCGCTCTACCGGAGGTCCGCGCCGAGTTGCAGGCGAAGATCGCCGTCCTCGACGAGCATCGCACGGCGGTGGGTATCAAGAGGGGGAGGATCAACCGGGAACTGGCCTTCGACTTCGCCCGCCAGGTCACCGACTACGCCGCCGCAGCCGGCGCGCAGGTGATCGCGGTGGAGAATCTCACCACCCTCGAGACCCGCGGACACGGACAGGTCAACAACAATCGGGCCGCGCAGTCCGCCCGCCGCCAAGCCGTCGCCGCCCTCGCCCACACCGCCGCCGGTGCCGGCATCACGGTGGTCTCGGTGCCCGCCCGAGGCTCCTCCGCACAGTGTCCGGGCTGCAACGAACCGCTTGCACGTCCCGGCGGCTATCACGACGCGTGGTGCCCACGTTGCCGGGTCGGCGGCAACCGGGACCACGTGGCGGGGGTGAACCTGGCCAAACGCGCGCTGCTCGCCAGAAACAAGGTCACCCGGCGGCGTGGTCAGATGCCTACGATCCGGGTCGCCGAGCATGCGCCGGTGCGCAAGTGCCGGGACAAGAACAATCCCACCCCGAGCAGAGCACGGCATCGCCGGGTCCGCCACAGCCTCCCTGCCGCAACACCGTGGTTGGGGGTGACTCCGAAACAGCATGTTCCTGCACCACAAGCGTCGGTGTGGGACACGGTCAAACCCACACCACCGCACGGTGATGCGGGTAGCCGTGACACACATACACCTCTACAGTCTGCTACACGAGTGGCAGATAGTATGAGATCTATGTAGACGCTGCTCTCGATTCGTGAACAGACGAGGGGGGCTTCGTGGGAACGTTGAAAGCTGATCTGGATGAGCTCGAAAAGCTGGGGGGAACCTTGCACGGGCTTGCCGACGAGGCGAGCGGTTTGAGAACCGGCCCGGCGGCGGGACCGTTCATGTCGAGCGTGGGGGGCGTGATGTCCTCGGTCATCGAGGCGGCCGGGATCTCGGCGGATCTCGTTGATGGAGCGCTTGTCCCAGCGATCAAGGAAAGACTCGGCGAGACCGGGGACGTGATGATCCACGTTGCGCAGGAGTACCGCAGCCAGGACGAATCGTCGGCCGACCGATTCGTTACTGCCTACACGAACGCAACGGGCGACTGGAGCGGTGACGCATGAGCATCACCCGGAGCCAGATCGAATCCTGGAATCCCTCGACGCTGACCGAGATCGGTGACGCCTGGATCGCCCTCGGCACCAAGGTCGAAGATCTCTTCACTCGATACGTCGACGGCGTGACCAAGGTCAACGACGCCTACTGGGAGGGTAAGACCGCCGAGGCCGCCCAGAACAGAGCGAACGCCGACAAGAAGACAGCCCTTGTGGTGGTGGATCAACTCGAAGCTCTCGCCAACCGCGCGAAACAGGGTTTCCACGATGTGGACGCGCCCCTGCAGCGCGCACGGATGGCGATCACGGCCGCGGAGTCTGCGGGTTTCCGTGTAGCCGACGACTTGACCGTCACCGATCCCGCGAACCCCGATCCCGACAACGATCGCGTGACCGAGATGACCGGATGGCAACGCGAGATCGTCGACGCGGCGTCGGCGACGGAGACCGCCGACGCGAGCGTCAAGGCTGCGCTCAATTCGGCTCGCGACGGATTACGGGCCACCTTCACTTCAGCCGCGGCACTGGGCTCCGATCAAGGCGCGTCCGACGGGACGCAACTCGTGTCCGATCCCGCCGGAATGGATCCAGAGCAGGTCCGGCGGCTGATTGAGGCCGGGGAACTGACATCCGGACAACTCGACGCCGTGAACTCCGGCAACACCGCGACAGTCCCTGTGTCTCAGATGGAGTATCTGAACCAGATCAGCCGGTCGCTGGATGGAAAAAGCCCGCAGGAGATCCAGCAGATCATCGACCAACTGCCCTCGGATTCGGGGCGCGCCCTGGCGAACTCACTCCAGATCGTGTCGAACGACAAGGTCACCGCCACCGTCACAGGCGACTCGCAGGTGCCGACCAACGGCGGCCTGAACCTGCTACCCGACAAGATGCGCGAATCGCTGACCCGCGACGACCTCGTGAACCTCGATTTCAAGATGGTCGGATCCACCGGCGCAGCCAGCGTCGAACTGAACGGTGTCGCCGACAACCAGGCCATCGCGCACATCGTCCAGGCCGGCGATGCGCAATACAAGAACGGCAGCAGCCTCGATCAGCACCTGCTGGAGGTGGGTCGCCAGTACCTCGACGCCCAGGTTGCGCACGAGCAGAACCCCAACCACACGTTCGAGTACTTCACAGTCGACGGTCGAGGTACCGAGAACACGGCGATCACCGAAAGCATCTTCACCGCCGTCGGCGACGACAAGATCGCCGTCGAGAACGCTGTCACCCATCCCGACACCGGCCAGAACCTGGTTCGCGACGTCCTCACGCACAACTGGTCCGACAACGGGCAATCGGCAGCATCGATGTTCCAGTTCGGCGTCGCCGAGGCCACAGTCGAGGACCCCGACAATCGAGCCGACGTCGTATCCGCCACACGCAGCGGGCAGATCATGTCGGCCGTCGCCGAGAACATGAGTACCGACTGGGACACGCTGAGGGGAATACCCGGAACCAACGGGCAATCCGTCGGGGAGATCAATGCGGACCTCCTTCGGACCGTGTCTCACAGCATGAGTCCGTACATCGGCGATCTCGCGGGTGCCGGCAGACCGGAGAACCCCGGATTCGACATCGGCACTTGGGCAGACCCGGCCGACAACAACCACTTCGGCGGCTCGTCGAACGTCGTCGCCGTCATGAACACCGACCCGGAGGCGGGTACACATTTCACCCAGTCCTCGATGCAGGAAATCCTCGCCGCCGAGGGCCGGTACGCGCACGACCCGTCGGCACCCCTGGCCGGTGGCGACCTCTCCGCCGCCGGCCGAATCCACGGCCTCATGGACCGGGGGCTACTCCTCTCGACCGAGGACAGCTACAGCGACAAGGCCGAGCAGGCGCAGGCCATCTACGACCGCAAGGCCGCGGCCTACGGTGCGCTCACCAGCGTCGGCTCCGTAGGCCTGGACCGACTGCCCGGCGGGGAGTTCATCAACACCATGATCGACGCCGGCGGCGACCCGTTGAAGGACGCCAT
Source organism: Rhodococcus sp. IEGM 1307 (assembly GCF_030056915.1). Classification (NCBI taxonomy): domain Bacteria; kingdom Bacillati; phylum Actinomycetota; class Actinomycetes; order Mycobacteriales; family Nocardiaceae; genus Rhodococcus; species Rhodococcus sp. IEGM 1307. The sequence continues at coordinate 57,305 of NZ_JASHKW010000007.1, read as the reverse complement.
CATCGGCAAAGCGCCGGGGCCGGCACCATCCGTTCCCCTGGAGGCTCCTGACTTCTACCGCGACTACTACAACATCATCCGAGCCGCACCCGTTCTTCCCGAGTCATTCCGTCAGGAGTACCCATGGGCGTTCGACGGGTCCGGAAATCTCCTGTCGTGGGATGACGTGAGGTCGAATCCCGACCTGGATCTGCGGATGAAAGATGGTTACCAAGACATGTTCAACCATCTCGGAGATCCCGCTGACGGCAATGGCGAGCGCATCCGAAACGGGTACGACGATGTGGTCCGCAATGACGGGTAACCGCGGAGCGCGGATCGGGTGGTCAGCGGCGGCGACGCTGATGCTCGCATCAGGATGCGGGACGAACCCGAGCAATGAACCGGCACCGGCACCAGCCGCACAAGGACGAGAAGTGCTGTATTCCAACGTCTGGTCAGCCGATCAGGGGATCGACCTGTTCGGCCGGGGCGCCGAATTGGTACGAGCAAGCTACGAGGCCGGCGACTACACGGCATTCGTGGGTCTCGAGAACTCGTATCCAGGTTTCGGCAGAGCGGTGGGTGGCGAGGCTCATCATGGTGATCCCGACATCGAGTCCTTCATGACCGCACTCGAACCCGAGAACGATTCGCAGGCTCCGGGAACGAGCTTCGCGCATATCAGTGCCTATGAGTCCACCGAGACCACACTTGCGGCAACGGTGTGCAACTACTACCTTTTCCCGCAGAACGGTACGAATATCTCGCTCAATCCACTCAACATGGCGTTCCGGGTCGAACTCGAGCGCACTGCCGACGACCCCGGACAGCCGGGTGTTCCTGACACCGACCCCGCCCAGCAGGATCCCCGCGCGCATCGGGTACCGACGTGGAATGTGTTCGAGGGCTGGAAGATCACCAAGCTCCATTACCTGCGTCGGCTGAATGGTGATGTCATTCCACAGGGCTGCACGGACTGGTGGCAGCAGCAGTTCCCGGCGTTCGCCCCGAATGCGTCCGGCAACCTCGTGCCGCCTGCCGGGTTCGAACCGCCGACCATGCCTGTTGCCGTGCAGTATCCGGAGTGGATCGGGCCCGCGAATTCCGAGTAGCCGGCTTCGCCGCCCGTGCGCGGTTGAGGAGTCCAGGCACTCGTCGACCGCTCACAGGCGGCGGCGCCGCCTGTCGTCGATGTAGAACAGCACGAGGGCTCCACACAGGAGGGCGGCGGGGATCCAGGCGGCGGATCCGCCGAAGTAGCGGGTGGCGAATGCTCCGACGACGGCCCCACCGGCGAAGCTGCTGACGATGGCGGCGTACACCCGGGTGTGCTGACGCGATTCGGGGACCTTCTCGATGAATCCGGCATACGCCGACTCGGTGAACCGCATGAGGTTGCCGGTGGTGGCGACGGCGATGTACGACAGCGACCCGATGGTGCGGAACAGGCCGAACTGCATGGCCGCGACGAACGCAATGGGAACGGTGACCAGCGCATTGGGGACGTTTGCGGGAACGAACGCGACCGCGACGAGTACGACGATCTGCGCGACCATGGCGATCCGTATCGGGTGGTCGAAGACGCTGTGGGCGAGTTCGCTCTTGAGCAGGTGTGCGAACGCGACACCGACGATGAACGCGAGGATCGGCCACAGGTGGGCCCGGGCGGCGTGGAAGTGACGCTCCGACAGGTCGATGGCCATGAGGATGACGTTGCCGGTCTGGGCGTTCGCGAAGACGCCGCCGCGGCTGATGTAGGTGTAGGCGTCGAGGAAGCCGCCCGCGGCGGTGAGGAGCAGAGCGAACCGCAGCGTCGTGGATGTCTTCGGCACCTCCACCTGACCACCCCTACCGAATCGGGCCTGCTTTGCAGCCTAGAGGTCGGACGCGAGCGGGATCTCCTTCTCGGCCCGATCCGACATCCATTCGCGCAGTACTTTCGTGGCGATGACGTCGTCCTCGTTGTATTGCAGCAGTCGTTCGCGCTGGGTGAGGTCGGGTTCGCCGTCGTAGCCGACGGCTTCGCGGTACCAGCTCATCGACGCTTCACCGCTGGCGTCGGCGTCGCGCCACCGGAATCCGGCGACCGGGGCGATCTTCTTGAGGCCCTTGCCGCCCGGGCAGATGAACTGGTCGCTGATGGCCTGGTAGATGTCGACCCATTGTGGGCTGTCGATGAATTCCCGGATCTCGGCCTCGGTGGGGATGCCGGGTGTCCCGGCGAACCGGCGGGCGGAGTCCAGCAACCATTTGTCCTCCGCGGACCGCGAATAGCAGTACGCGGCGAAGGTTCTGCCGCTCAGCGCCGCCGCTTCCCGCTCGGCCATCAGCCACGTCCAGAATTCGGCGAACGACCGCGCCTCGTCCTGCGTCGGCACCGGGTCCCAGCTGACGAACGGCCGGTACGCCGACACCCCGTCCACGTTGAGCAGCGTGCCCCACAGGTAGGCGCCGTGTTCCTGGTAGCTCTCCATGTCGACGTCGACCTCGACGTCCGCGCGGGTCACCCGGATCTCCGGGAACCGTCGCACCAGCGGTGCTCCCGCGAGCCACGCCTTCGCGGTGACGACGGCGTCCTCGAACGCGCCGTGCGGCCAGTCCTCGAGCGGTTCGCGGTCCCACGCCGCGAGGTCGTCGATGGTGTGGCAGCCCGCGTCGCGCAGCATGTCGGCGCGGGAACCGGTGGCCACCAGGCTCACGTCGTGTGTCTGGGTCAACTGCTCCTCGCACCCGGGCCACCACGGGCAGGAACGGCATTCGCCGATCCTCGACGGCACGGTCGCCGATTCCCCGCGGGCGACGGCGAGCCGGTCGGCGAAGCGTTCGTCGTAGTCGTCGAGGATGGTGGTGAGGTCGTGCACGAAGATGACGTCGGAGCCGTAGCCGATCGCGCCGGCCACCAGGGCCGGACTCGCGAACCCGTGCCGCTCGAGCATCCGATACACCTGCGCGACGCGCATCTGGTCGCGGACCTGGCTGCGCGGCTTCCGCGTCGCGTCCTCCCGCGGTCGCCACTCGAACATGTCCGACGTCAGCGCGCCGCGGCCGGGATCGGTGACCTTGTGATTGACGACGATCACGGGGATGTACCCGCCGTGGTCCTCGTCACGGATGAGGATCTCGCAGCGCGCCCGCCGGCCGGCGTCCCGGTCGAGTGGGAGCACGGCTCCCCAGATGCGGTCGGCGCCCGCCTCGCACGCGGCCAGGGTGTCCTCGGCCCGCAGGCGCAGGCTCTGCTCGGTGTCGATCTGCACCCACCGTTCCGGTGCGTGGCCGGTGAGGATCCGGCGGACGTCTTCACGCTTGGCGGCGGCGGCATCCTGACGCTGGCGGACGCCCGGATCCTCGGGCGCGGCCGCGAGTTGGTCGGGGAACGCCGCATCGAGGTGCACCCGGTGGCGGCACCGCGTCAGTGCGCTGGCATCGATCACCGTCCCCGACGCCTTTCCGGGAGAGGCGTCGGGTTCTGATTGCTGACCGATATGGGAACACACGATGACGAAGATTATGTGCTCCCCTAGGCTGATCCCGAAGCACCGGATGCAGTTGGTAGCGTGGGCTGCGCTGAAACACCAGGAAAAGGGGTCTTTTCGATGGGGTTGTTCAAGAAACGTAAGTCCCGAGCCACCCGCAAGGCGGAAGCCAAGGCACTCAGGCACAAGGCCGGAGTGGAGGCGAAGCTGAGCGCGAAGAACGAACGGAAGCGCGACAAGCAGTCCGCCAAGGCCGGCCGCAAGCTCGAGGCTGCCGAGCTGAAGTCACTGAAGAAGGTCGAGAAGGCTCAGATCGCTGCGCTGAAGGCCGAGGAGAAGGCCGCGGCCCAGAAGGGTTTCACGGTCGCCGCCGTCCGCAAGTACCTCGGTGTCGCACGCCTGCTGACGCCGGTGCTGCTGCCGATCGCCTACCGGGCCGCCACGGTCGTGCGCGGGCAGATCGATGCCCGCCGTGCCGACCGGATGGGCGTCGACATCGACCAGCTCGCCAACTTCACCGGGCACGGCGCCAAGCTCAGCGCCCGCATCGCCGGTGCCGAAAGCTCCACCACGGAGATCCTCGGGCAGAAGCCGGACGACGCGGAGACGCAGAAGTTCGCCGCCGCGATCCGTGAGCGCCTCGGTGATCTGAGCACCGCCGTCCGCGCGGCCGAGCAGATGCCGCAGGCCCGCCGCAAGGCCGCTCATCACGCCATCTCGTCCGAACTCGACGGAGTCGAAGCCGATCTCCTCGCCCGCCTCGGCGTGCGCTGAACGACCCGACCCACCGCAATGTCCCCTGCCCGCCCCGCCGCGACCGCCACCCTTCGGGGCTCGGCGGTCGGCGCGCTCGTGGCCGCTCTCGCGGTCGCCGCGCACGGCATCGGCGGGGGCGGCCTCCCCGAATCCGCCGCGCTGACCCTGCTGCTCGTCACGTGCAGCGGTGTCGGTGCGGTCACCGCGCAACTGCCCGCCCGCTTCCACGGACCGCTCGCGCTGATGGGTGCCCTCGGTGTCGGCCAGGTGGCCGGACACTTCGCACTGACGCTCACCTCGCACGTGCACTCGGTGGTCCCGGCCGTGCCGATGCTCGCCGCGCACGCGGCCGCCACCGCGATCTGCGCCCTGCTGGTCGCGAACGCCGAGCGTCTGTACGGCCCCCTCGTTCACGTCTGGCGGGTGGTGCTCCGCGGCGCACCGCAGCCCGTCTCGGCGGTGACCACGGCACACGTCCCCGCGCGTCCCGCGAATCCCGTGGTCGCCCTGCTGCGCGCGAGCATTTCGCGTCGCGGTCCCCCGGTCCCGGTCTGACTCTCACCTCTTCTCCGTTCAGACCCTCAAAGGACCTTCGATGAATTCCCTCGTTTCCCGTGCCCTTTTCACGGCCGGTGCCGCCGGTGGCGCCATGCTGCTCGCGGCCGGTGTCGCGGCCGCCCACGTGACCGTCGTCGCCCCCGGAGCCGAGCAGGGTGGCTACTCCGTCCTGACGTTCCGCGTTCCCACCGAATCCGAGACGGCGTCCACCACCAAGCTGACCGTCACGCTCCCCGACCTGAAGTCGGCCCGCACCACACCGCTGCCGGGGTGGACGTCCGTCGTCGAGAAGGACCCGACGTCCAAGCTCGCAAAGTCCGTGACGTGGACCGCCGACCCCGGTGTCGGTGTGGCGCCCGGCCAGTTCCAGCAGTTCGAACTGTCCGCCGGACCGCTGCCGGAGCAGGACGAGGTGTCGTTCCCGGCCGCCCAGACGTACAGCGACGGCGAGGTCGTCAACTGGGATCAGGCGGTCGGTGCCGACGGCGCGGAGCCCGGCAAGCCGGCACCCACGCTCACACTGGCCGCGGCGAGCGGTGAAGACCACAGCCACGACGCGGGCGGCGCCACGACGTCCGAGGAGACCGAGACGACGGCGTCCGGCACCGACGACACCGCCCGCTGGCTGGGCGGCATCGGCCTGGTCCTCGGCGCGCTCGGTGCGGCCCTCGGCCTCGGTGCCATGGTCCGGAGCCGTCGCTCATGAGAAGACGCACCACTTTCACGTCGGTGAAGGTGATCGCGGTCGGGCTCCTGACCATGCTCGCGAGCATGCTCGGGGCCGGCACCGCGGTCGCCCATTCCGTCGTGATCAGCTCCACCCCCGAGAACGGCGCGGAGATCGCGGCCGGCCCGGAACGGGTGAGCGTCACGTTCAACGAGGCGCTGCAGGAATCGTTCGCGTCCCTCACCGTGGTGGGGCCCGACGGCAACCTGTGGACCAAGGGTGACCCGGCCGTCGAGGGGCCCACGGTCAGTGCCGAACTCGGCGAACTGGGACCGGCCGGTGTGTATACCGTCGCGTTCCGCGTCACGTCGGCCGACGGGCATCCGGTGAGCGGAACCCGCACGTTCACCCTCACCGAGGAGGGGTCGGGCACGCCCGGCGCCGCAGCGGACAGCTCGGGTGACTCCGGCAGCGGCGGAGTTCCGCTGTGGCCGTTCATCGTTGCCGGTGTGCTCGTGTTCGGCGGCGGACTGTGGTTCGCGCTCCGCAAGCCTCGCGGCGAGAACTGAGCACGGTGGGTACGGCGCGACAGTCCTGGCTGCTGTTCGCCGTACCCACATCGCTCGTCGGGGTCGCGGGCGGTTGGGCGTTGGCGCAACCGGAAGACCCCTCACCGTCGAGCGCCGTCCGGGCGCTGTGCCTGGTGCTCGGTTCGGCGGTGCTCGGCCTCGCCGCACTGGGCTGGTGGAGTCGCGCGGACAACCGTCCCCTCGTGCGGGACCAACGGCTGTGGCGGTTGTCGACCGCGGTCGCCGGTGCGTGGATGCTCGCCGAGGCGGTGCTGCTGTCGATGACGGCGGCGGAGGCCGACGCCCTGGGGTTGTCCGAGCTGTCGGTCGGACGGTTCGGCGCGTACGTGACCGAGATCAGCGCGGGACGCGTCGACCTCGCCGTTCTCGTGTGCACGGCCGCAGCCACCGCGTGGTCGGCGGTCGCGTTCCGCCGCACCGACGCCCGGCTCCCCGTGCCCGTTCTGGTACTCGCGGCGCTCGCCCTGGTGGCCCGCCCGATCACCGGCCACATGTCTCAGCAAGTTCTCGGCTCGGTCCTCGACGTCGTCCATGCCCTCGCCGCCGCCGTGTGGTTCGGGCTCCTCGCCGCCCTCGGTCTGACGCTCCGGTCGCGCGGGGACTGGTCGTCGTGGCTGCCGCGGTATTCCGTCGTCGCGTGGCGGTGCGTGTGGTTGCTGACCGCGACCGGGATCGTCGACGCCGCGGTCCGGCTGGGCGGGGTGACGCCGCTGTTCGACACCGGTTACGGCCGCATCGTGCTCGCCAAGGCGGTGGCGTTGGCGGCGCTCCTCGGGCTCGGCTGGTGGTGGCGGCGAACGTGGGTCGGGCAGGCGGCCGCGCACCGGATCAGCGCCGAGGGGTCCCTGCGACGGGCGATCGTGGAGGTGGTGGTGATGGCCGTTCCGTTCGGTCTCGCCGCCGCCCTTGCCACCACCGCCTGACCCGTGAGTACTTATTAACGTGCGGCGGTTAATAAGTACTCACGGGCGCGTCAGCGCAAGAGGATCTTTCCGCGGCTGCCGCCCTTCTCGCCGGCGCGCTGCGCGTCGGCGGCGTCGGTCAGCGGGAACGTGCGGGCGGGTGGGAGGGACAGTTTCCCGTCCGCGGCGAGGGCGCCCAGCCGGCGCAGTGTCTCCGCGTTCCGGTCGCCGGCGTTGCCGGACGAGAACGTGATTCCCAGCCCGAACGCGGCACCGTCCGACAGCGTCACGATCCGGTCGGTGCCCCCGCGCAGGTCCATCGCCGCCTCGAGCCCGCCGAAGCCGACGTCGAGGACGGCGTCGACACCGTTCGGGGCCAGTTCGCGGACCCGGCCCGCCAGCCCCTCGCCGTACGTCGTGGGGTTCACGCCCAGCTCCCGCAGCGCGTCGTGGTGCTTCTCGCTCGCGGTGCCGATCACGGTGACACCCGAATCCAGCGCCAGTTGCGCCGCAAGGGTTCCCACCGCCCCCGATGCGCCGTTCACCAGCAACGTCTCACCGGATTTCAGCTTCAGGAGCCGCAGTCCACGGGTGGCTGCCTCGCCGGCGACGGGGATGGTGGCGGCGTCCGTCCAGCTCAACCCTTGCGGCTTCGGCACGACGATCGAGGCGAGCGCGTATTCGGCGTAGCCGCCGGTGTCGGACCAGCCGAACACCTCGTCACCCACCACCACGCCGGTCGCGTCCGGACCGACCGCGTCGACCACGCCGGCGACTTCACTGCCCGGGATCTTCGGGAACTGCACCGACATCACCTCGGCCATCGACCCCGACCGCAGCTTCCAGTCGATGGGGTTCACGCCGGCGGCCCGGATGACGAGGCGTACCTGGTTGCCGGTGGGCTCGGGGACGGGCACGTCGTGGGTCTCGAGCACCTCGGGACCACCGTAGGACGAGTAGGAGACTGCCTTCATGGTCTGCTTCGGGTTGGAATTCGTCATGCCAACAATCTCGTCCTCGGCGGTCCGTCGCGCCAGAGATTCGGCTGGTTGATCACAGGGCTGCGGCGGCCTTCTTCAGATCGGCGACGAGGGCGCCGAACGCGTCGTCCCGATCCTCCGAAGGTCCGCGGAGCACGGCGGACGGGTGGATCGTCACGAAGACGTCCGGATCCACGTCGACGTCGACCTCGCCGTCGAGGTGCAGCAGCTCCCCGCGGTGTTCGGTGAGGCGGAACGACGGGCCGAGCAACGCCTGCGCGGCGGTGGCCCCGAGGCACACGAGGACGTCGGGCTGGACCGCCGCCAGTTCGGCGATCAGCCACGGCCGGCACGCGACGATCTCGGTGCGGTTCGGCTTCTTGTGGATTCGACGCTTGCCGCGTTCGGCGGGGACGAACTTGAAGTGCTTGACCGCGTTGGTGACGTAGGTGAGGTCCCGGTCGATGCCCGCCGCGTCGAGCGCCTTGTTCAGGAGTTTTCCTGCCGGACCGACGAACGGTTCACCGACGCGGTCTTCCTGATCGCCGGGTTGTTCGCCGACGAGCATCATCCGTGCGGATCGCCTGCCCGCGCCGAAGACGGTCTGCTCGGCGTCGCGGTACAGATCGCAGCCGTGGCACCCGTCCGCCGCGCGGGACAGTGCGTCGAGGTCGACGGTGTCCGGCACGAACGGTGCGGCCGAGGGCTTCGTGGCTCGGGGCATGGGCGTCGAGTACCCGTCGGGCGGAGCTTCATTCGCGCCACCCTGTCAATTAGTTTAGCGCTAAGATATAATCACCGGAGTAGCCCACCCAGAAAGCGAGCCTCCATGTCCCTCACCGAAGTCACCGCCCACCACCCCTACAGCCCGGCCGTGGTCGCCGGCGGACTCGCGTTCGTCTCCGGAGCACTGTCCGTCGATGCCGAGGGCACCGCCGTCCCGGGCCGCACCGAGGCGCTCGACGCCGCCGTGGACCGCATGGTCGATCGCCTCGCCACCGTCGGCGGACAGCTGAAGGACGTCGTCAAGCTCACCTACTACGTCACCGACCTGTCGTTGCGCGAGGAGGCGAACCGCCAGTTCGAGCGCATCTTCGACGAGCCGCGTCCCGCGCGCACCTTCCTGGAGGTCAGCAGCCTCCCCTACGGCGCCATCGCCGAGATCGACGCCGTCGCGGCGGTCGAGGGACGCTGACAGCGCACCCCGCCCGGCAGCGCCGCGGGTCCCCGTTCCGAGGAATCGACGGGGACCCGCGGCGCGTCGCCGTCACCTATGCTCGTTCGATATCTTGGTACTAAACAGATGAGACCCTCGAGGATCCAGGAGGTGCGCCCGGTGACGCAACGCCCCGTTCCAGATCGCGATGCCGTCGACGACATCGTCGACCAGTGGGCCCACCAGTGGCCCGACCTGGATGTGAGTCCGCTGAAAGTGCTGGGCCGCCTGCACCGTTCGTATCTGCGGTACCAGACGTCCCTTGCCGCCGTGTTCGAGGAGCACGGCATCAACATGGCGTCGTTCGACGTTCTGGCCGCCCTCCGACGTTCGGGTCCGCCGTACCGGATGACGTCCGGACAGCTGGCGGAATCCGCCCTCGTCACCACCGGCGGAGTCACACTGCGCGTCGACCGCCTGGAGAAGGCGGGACTGGTGCAGCGGGAGCGTGACGCCGAGGACCGCCGCATCGTGCACGCGCAACTCACCGACGAGGGCTTGCGGGTGATCGAGAAGGTCGCGGAGGCCCACTTCGCCAACGAGTCGCAGATCCTCAGCGGGATGTCGCAGGACGATCAGGCGGCGTTGGCCGAATTGCTCCGCAAGCTCGAGCACTCGATCGTCGAGAACCAGGCCCCCACCGCCTGAGCGGAGGACTCAGCTGGCCGCGCGGGCGGTCAGGTCGGCGACCTCACCGAATCCGATGAACCGTTCGGACGCCGCCGTCATCTCCACGATGAAACGTCGCTGCTCGTCCTGCGATGCACCGATCAGGCGCGCCGCACCCGTCCACTGCGCCTCGGACAGCTTGCGGGCGAGCTGGGCGGGTTCGGCGCACGGCGTCGCGATCCCCGCCTGGTTGAGCCGTTCGATGAACCGGATGTACCGGCCGAGGATCCGGTTGTGGGCCGCCTCGAGCTGTTCCCCGATCACTGGGTCGACGGCGGCGCGGTCCTCGATCATCGTGAACAGGCGGCCGCTGCTGTAGACGGTCTCGATGAACGCCGCGGTGGCCGCGCGCAGGACGGTGCGCGGGTCCGCGTCCGGCGGGACCGGGATGCGCTGAGCCTCGACGAACGTGTCGAACACCGCGGCGGCGACGGCACGGAACGCGTCGTCCCGGGACGCGAACCGGGCGGAGAATTCGGCCTGCGACACCCCGGCGGCAGCGGCGATGACCGCCTCGGTGGTGCGCTCGTATCCGAGCTCGGCGAAGCACCGCCCCGCCGCCTCGACCAACGCGAGCCGACCTCGATCGTCACCGTTCGTAAGCACCGCTCGCGCCTCCTCGTACCCCGGCCGGCGCCCGACGTGTCGGCCGTCACACATTCTTAGTTGACATTTCATTCACGTCAACCCGGGCGACCCTACGCCTCCTGAAGTGCCTTCGCCTGGGCTTCCGCCTGAGCCCGGTAGAGCCGGCGGAGCCGGATGACGCCGAGGTCGTGCTGGTACAGGTTCTCCGCCTGGTCCGCGTCGAATGCCATCGCCTCGAGCATGGTGCGGTCCTGCTCGAGCACCACCCAGTGCCGCTCCTCGAGCTTGGTGCGGTACAGGAACCGCCAGACGTCGCGTTCCCAGCCCTCGACGCGGCGGTACCGCCAGAAGAACACCGCGGTGGTCTCGGCGTCGATCGGCGTTCCCATACCGACGATGCCGAACGAGCCACCCGGGCCCGCGGTCGGCGGGTACGGGATCTCGAGGTCCACCCAGTCGATGCCGGTCCGGCAGAATTCGACCCAGTCGAAGTTCACGCCCCGCTGGTCGGTCTTCTCGAAGAAGAACCCGCGATCGGTTTCGCGGATCCGGAACTTCGCGGACGTCTCGCCGCCGAACATCGAATGCGATTCGCGGTGCAGGAACGCTCCGTGCATCGGGTCGAGCAGGTTCTCCAGCGTGAACCGCCACGGCGCCTTCCACTCCGCGTAGCAGAGGAAGTGCGAGATGCCGTCGTCGGTGAGTCGCTCCGGGAGTTCGAGGGGCGCGGGCTCGGCGTCGGGGTCGGTGCCGAACCAGGCGAGCACGGCGCCGGCCACCTCCCGCACGGGGAGGCTGGTCACCAGCCGCTTGCCCTCGAGGTTGCAGCCGGGCATTCCGGGGACGGAGACGACGGTGCCGCCGCCGTCGACCTGCACGCCGTGGTACTGGCAGGCGACGCGATCGCCGAGGTGCTGACCCTGCGACAGCGGGGCGCCGCGGTGCGGGCAGCGGTCGGCGAGCATGCGGAGGGTGCCGTCGGACTGACGGAACAGCAGCCAGTCCTCGCCGAGGCGCCGCACCTTCTTCATGTCGCCGCGCGCGACGAAGTCGGACGGGCACACCGCGTGCCACTGGTCGCGCATCCCGGTCGCGAAGATCTCGTCGCCGGTCAGTGCCGCCTTGTGCAGTCGGTTCACCATGTCAGGCCCCCATCCGTCGGATCTCGTCCGTGAAAGTGTCGGTGGTCCAGGCGTCGCCGCCGGGACTGTGGATGCCGAGGGCGTTCAAACCCTTCACCAGGCCTTCGAGGTGGTGCACACCGGTGCCGAAGACCTCTTCGATCGCACCGGCCAGCTTCCGTTCGTACGGGGTGGGTGCCGTGCCGGACTGGCGTGGTTGCAGATACAGGCTCATGGTTCTTCCCTTCTAGAGATCCAGCACGAGCTCGTCGGAGCGGGCGCGGGAAACGCAGATCATGATGGTGGTGCCGGACTCCTGCTCGGAGCTGGAGAGCAGGGAGTCGCGGTGGTCGGGGGTGCCGGCGAGGACGCGGGTTTCGCATGTCCCGCAGATGCCTTCGCGGCAGGAGTTGGGGACGTCGACGCCGGATTCCTCGAGGGTGTCGAGGATGGTCCGGTCGGGGGCGACGGTGGCCGAGATGCCGGATCGTTCGCAGATCACGCGGACGGGACGGTCGCCGGCGAGGGTGTCGGCGGGGATCTCCTTCGCCTTGAACCGCTCGAGCCGGATCGCGCCGTCCGGCCAGGAATCGGTGTACCCCTCGACCGCCCCGAGCAGACCCTCGGGGCCGCAGGCGTAGACGAGCGTTTCCTCACGGGCGGCGCCGAGGATGCCGGCGAGGTCGAGGATGCCGTCAGCCTCCTCGGTGACGACGTGCACGCGGTCGCCGTATCCGGACAGTTCGTCGAGGAACGCCATCGACGCGCGGGCACGGCCGCCGTAGTGCAGTTCCCATTCGGCGCCCATGCGTTCGGCTTCACCGATCATCGCGAGGATCGGCGTGATGCCGATGCCGCCGGCGATGAACACGTAGCGCGGCGAGGGCAGGAGTTCGAAATTGTTGCGGGGTGCGCTCACCGACAGGCTGTCGCCGGGTCGCAGCGTCTCGTGGACGTGCCGGGAGCCGCCTCGGCCGGTCACCTCGTGGAGGATCGCGACGCGGTACCCGGTCTTGTCGTCGGGGTCTCCGCAGAGGGAGTACTGCCGGATGGTCCCGCGGTTCAGGTGCAGGTCCAGGTGGGCGCCCGGCGTCCACCGGTCGACCGCGCCGCCGTCTTGTCGTTCGAGGCGAAGCGACACCACGCCCGAGGACTCGACCCGCATCTGACGCACCATCATGGGGACGGTGTCTGCGTCTGTTGTCATCGCTCACTCCCAGGCTCAACCGAAGGCATAGTTCCTTAGTGCTCAATAATTTAGCACTAAGATGTATTGTGCGCCACAGTTGAGGGGAAATTCGTCGAGCACAGGCCGGGCTACTCCGCTTCGCGGTACCGCACGGTCTCGGCCGCGAGCCGCTCCTCGTACGCCTGTGCGAGGTCGTGCAGAGCCTGCACGCAGTCACCGGTGAACACCGGCGCATGCATCGGCGCCAGCAGCAGGGGTTCCAGATCGGCGAGTCCCCGGATCGTGGGCCCGAGCGCCGGTGACAGGCACGTCGCGTTCCCCATGTCCTCTGCCGCGATCGCCGGGCCGACGATCTCCTCCTCCGTGGCAGGCGGATGATGCCCGAACGCGGTGAACAGGTCGCCGCAGAACAGCGTCTGCGTCGTCTCCTCGAAAATCAGCCCGGCGTCCCACCCGTGCGGAACGTGCGGGGTGTCGAGATGACGGACCCGCCTGGTGCCCGTCTCCATCACGTCGCCGTACTGCAGGGGACGCGGCATGCGATCGGCGAGGTCGTTGACCTGCACGAAGCAACCCATCGCCCCGTGCGCGACCTCGGCGTTCGGCGCGGCCGCCAGCCACGAGTTCATCGCACCGCACTCGTCGGCCTCCACGTGCCCGAACGTGATCCACCGCAGTCTGTCGAGAGGAATCAGCCGGCCGACCGCCGCGGACACGGACGGGAACAGCGCACGCTGACCGGTGTGGAACAGCAGCGGTTCCTCACCGTCGACGAGGAACTGGTTCATGATCAGGTTGGGCTCGTCCAGATACGTGGACAGCCGGTAGATGTCGGGAGCGATCTCGGTAATCGTGGTGTCCATCCCTGGCTCCGATCACGTCACGGTATCGTGAGATCCAGCCTTCTCAGGACAGCGGCGGCGCGCAAGATCCTGCGGGTCCGCGATGAGGCTACCGTCGTTGCCCGACGCCGATCCGGACGAGATCGTGCCCGACTGTCACGGTGCCGGCGAACGTGGACTTCACGCCTCGTTCCCACTGGTCGTCGGTGACCTGCCGGGGGTCGCCCGGCCCGATGTGGGAGAGCACCACCTGACGGACATCCGCGTCCGTGGCGACGCGCCCGACGTCCTGCGCGGTGGTGTGCGCGTGAATCATGTGCTCGACCAGTGCGGGACCCGAAGTCTGCGCGTAGAAGTCGACGTCGATCACCTCGTGGACGAGGATGTCGGATCCTCGGGCGAGCCGGACGACATTCGCCGATTTCGCGGTGTCGCCGGAGAACGTGACCGCACCGTCCTCCGTGTCGAACCGGTACGCCAGCGAGGGATAGACGGGGCCGTGCGGAACCAGCGTCGCGGTGACCCGGACCCGGTCGTCTTCGAACACCGGGAACGGTTCCATCTCCGGCGCCGTGTTGTCGGCGGACGCACCCGCCGACACCGGTGGCAGTACGTCGTGCAGCGACAACCGCTGTCCGTAGTCGGACTGGGCGCCCTTTTCGACGTTGCGAATGTTGATGTCGTAGGCGAATGCGTCGAGTACGCCCGCGAACAGATCGGTGAGTCCGGGTGTCGGCGACGCCGGACTCTGGATCGGAATACTCTGGCCGCCGCGCGGTGCCGACAGTCTGCCCGCCGAGCCGGGGCCGTACACCGGCACCACGTTGCGGAACGTGTAGGACGGTGTCCCGCCGGGCAGCCAGAAGACGTTGAACAGGTCGGCGATGTGATCGCTGTGCATGTGCGTGACGAAGACGCCACCGAGCGAATCCGCGGCGATACCAGCCTGGATCAGCTTTCGGCTCGACCAGGGACCCGCGTCGATCAGATACGGTCTGTCGCCGACGACGAGCACACTGGACGTGCCGCTCCGCCCCGGCACGGCGATGGGACCGGCCGCCGTGCCGAGCAGAATCAGCGTCGTCGCGTAACCGTCGACGTCACCGGACAACTCGTAGGCGTCCGGTGGCGTCGCGCCACTCGGCTGCGCGTCCGCGGTGTGGGACGCGCAGCTCGTCGCGGCGATAGCAGTGGCGGCGGACCCCAGCAGGGCCAGCGCCCGCCGCCTCGACAGAGCTTGTCCGCCGGCGGGTTCCATTCAGGCGTCCGTTCGGGCGGCGGCCAACTCCAGCGGCACCTGCCAGGCGTCGTATTCGTAGACCCAGTCGCCGTTGCCCGCGACCTTCAGCCATTCGTTGGACCGGGAGCCCCGCTGGATGCGTGACGTCCGCTGCAGTCGCGTCTCCTGGTAGGTCTGCAGCGCGACTGCGGGGTCGTCGAACAGGCTGAGGCAGCGGGACAGGACGACGGCGTCTTCGACGGCCATGCCGGCGCCCTGCGCCATGAACGGCATCATCGGATGTGCCGCGTCGCCGAGGAGCACGGACCGCCCGTCGGTCCACGACGCCAGCGGGTCGCGCACGTAGAGAGCCGATTTCAGGACGTCGTCGCAGGCGTCGAGGAGGGCTCGTGCCTCGGGGTGGAAGTCGCGGTACAGCTCACGAAGTTCGGTGACGGATCCCGGTGTGGTCCACGATTCCTCGGTCCACTCCTCCTGACCGCAGGTGGCGAAGACGAAGATGTCCTTGCCCTGGTTGAGCGGGAACGTCACGATCTGCGTCGACGAATCCGGCCCCCACCACTTGGTGAAGCAGTCGAGGTTCGGCAGGTCGCCAACGCGTTCGGTGGGGACGACGGCGCGGAACGCCACGACCCCGGTGAACGTCGGCTGTTCCCGCCCCAGCAGCGACGTCCGGACCGCGGAGTGGATCCCGTCGGCACCGACGATCACCTCTGCGGAAACCCCACTGCCGTCGGTGAACTCGATGCGGCCGTCGGCCACGCCGCTGAGCCGGCGACCCATTTCGACGACACCCGACGGCAGCCGGTTCTCGAGCGCGGTCATGAGGTCGCCCCGGTGCATGGTCAACTGCGGTGCGCCGTACTGCTGTTCCGCGCTGTCGCCCATCGGCAGCCGGGACGTTTCGGCCCCCGTGTCCCACGTGCGGCTGATCCGGAACTGGGGCCGGGCGGCCGATTCGCGGATCGCCGGCCCGATGCCGAGTCCGTCGAGAGCCCGGACCGCGTTGGGGGTGAGGTTGATGTCGGCGCCGACGCGCGCGAACTGCCTCGTCTGCTCGTAGACCGTGACGTCGAGACCGAACATGCGGAGGGCGATCGCCGTGGCGAGTCCGCCGATGCCGCCGCCGCAGACGGCGACCGTGGTCACTGTGCAGCCTTTCCGGGCACCGTGACGGGCGGCGTGAACGGTGCAGGCATGTCGCCGTAGGCGGCGAGATCGACCTCGACGATCACCGGCGCCTGCCGCGACACGGCGTCGGCGAGCACCTCGTGGGCCTCGGCGGCGCCACCGATCCGCAGGTACGGCACACCGATGGACTGTGCCAGCAACGGGAAGTCGGGGGTGACGAGGTCGACGGCGTAGGTGTCTTCGCCGCCGCCCTTCTGCATGTTGCGCAGCACGCCGTAGCCGCCGTCGTTGAACACGAGCAGCACCAGCCACGGCTTCTCCTGCGCCATGGTCAGGATCTCGCCGAAGTGGACGGCCAGGCCGCCGTCGCCGACGAGGGCCAGGGTGGGTCGGGTCTCGTCGGCCAGCGCGGAACCGATGGCCATGCCCAGGCCCTGCCCGATGCCGCCGCCGCGGGGGAAGACGTTGGACTTGGGGTCGAACATCGGCAGCAGCCGGTTGCCCCAGGAACTCGACGCAATGGTGACGTCGCGGGCGATCACCGAATCCTGCGGGAACGCGGCACGCACGGCGTCGCACAGCACGGCGTGATCGCCGAGTCCGGCGCGCTGCTTGCTGCGGACGAGTTCGCGGGTGGCGCGAGCACGTTCGGTCCAGGCGGCGTCGACGGGCGTCAGGCCCGACAGCTGCCGGAGGAACGTCGCGATGTCAGCGGTGACCCCGGCCTCGGCCGGGTAGACGCGTCCGATCGCGGCCGCGTCGATATCGACCTGCACGTGCACGGCAGGAACGGGCATGGAGTAGTCGCCGGTCTCGTTGGACCGGAAGTGGGTACCCAGCGACAGCAGCAGGTCGGCATCCTGGAGGAGTTCGCGCCCCACGGGGGTGTTGCCGTAGTTGCCGATGCACAGCGGATGGTCCTCCGGCACGGCGCCGCGCCCGGAGTTGCTGGTGAGCAACGCGACTCCCCACTGCTCCACCAGTTCGGTCAGCTCGGCACCGGCCGTGGCGACACCGCCGCCAGCCCAGATCACCGGGCGTTCCGCCGACTGCAGCAGGGCGAAGGCGACGGCCAACTCGTCGACGTCCGGTGTGCGCGGCGACTCCGACACCGGTCCGACCACGTCGATGACGTGTTCCGCGTACTGGAGGTCGATGGGCCATTCGATGCTCGACGGGCCGCCGGGCGCGGCGAGCGCAGCAGCGACGCCTTCCCGCAACACCTTTCCGGCGCCGTCGGTGTCGAGGATGGTGGCGGCATGCTTCGACGTCGCCGTCAGCATCCCCAGCTGATCCTTGGTCTCGTGGATGAAACCGCGACCCGAGCCGAGGTAGCGGCTCTCGACGTTGCCCGTCACGTGCAGCACCGACGTTCCGGCACTGAGCGATTCGATCAGCGAACCGGCCGCGTTGCCGGCACCGGTGCCGGTACTCGTGAGAGCGCAGCCGAGGCCGCCGGTGGCGCGGGCGTACCCGTCGGCGGCGCTGACCGCGGTGGCCTCGTGCCGGACCGGCACGAACCGCAGGTGCTTGCTCACCGCCTGCACCAGGGGCTGGTTGTGGACGCTCACGATACCGAAGACGGTGTCGACACCGGCCTCGCGCAGCACCTGGACGAGCAGGTCGCCCCCATTACCCACCTGCTTGTCATTTCGTGCAGACATGGTGTTCCTCTCAGACATAGCGCGCGACGCCTCCGCAGACGTCGAGGCTGGTGCCCGTCACGTAGGACGAGCGTGGAGACAGCAGGGTCACGATCATGGCGGCCACCTCGTCGGCGCGGCCGAACCGGCCGAGGCCGATACCGCGGTCCTGGGCGATCTCCGCCTCCCATTCGGCGAATGTGGCGTCGGTGCCGGACTCTTCGTAGCGGCGCCGCCACTGGCCGGTGTCGACCAGTCCGAGCGACACCGAGTTGACGCGGATGCCGTCGGCGGCGAGTTCGAGCGACAGCGACTTGCTGAGGTTCAGCAGCCCGGCCCGGGCGGCGCTGGTGGTGACCAGCCGCGGCTCGGGCTGACGTGCGAGCACCGCCGAGATGTTGACGATGGACGCGGCGTCGGACTTGCGCAGTACCGGCAGGGCGGCCTCGACGGTGTTGAGGACGCTGGAGAACTTGAGGTCGAGTTCGTCGCGCCAGTCGTCGAGGGTCGCCTCGCCGCGCGGGACCATGCGGGACTTGCCTGCGTTGTTGACCAGACCGTCGAGGCCGCCGAATCGGGCGACACCGGCGTCGACCAGCGCGGCGACCGCGGCCGGGTCCCGGACGTCGCAGGACGCGGTGAGGACGCGGTCACTGCCGGGCAGCGGCGCGATCACGGAGTCGAGCCGGTCGCGGTCGCGCGCGCAGGTGACGACGTTGGCACCCTCCTCGAGCAGCATCGCGACGGTGGCGAGCCCGACTCCCGAGCTTCCGCCGGTCACCAGGTGGGTGCGGTCTTTCAGTTGCAGGTCCACGACGTGGTCCCCTTCTCTAGTGCAGGACGAATCCGCCGTTGACGACGAGTTGCTGGCCGGTGATATACGAGGCCTCGGGTCCCATCAGGAACGCGACGGCGCCGACGAGGTCCGACGGCTGCTGCGGCCGCTCGAGTGCACGGTTGAGGCGGTACAGCTCGTGCCGGTGCTCCGGAACCTTCTGCGCCGATTCGCTTTCGGTCAGACCGGGCGAGACGGTGTTGACGGTGATGCCGTGCGGCCCGAGGTCGCGGGACATGGCGCGGGTCAGCGCGGCCACCCCGCCCTTGGAGGCGATGTAGTGCGCGAGGCGCGGCGAACCGTACAGGGCGGCGTCGGAGCCGATGGTGACGACTCGTCCGCCTCCGTTCCCGATGATGGAGGGAATGATCGCCCTGCTCACGAGGAACGTGCCGCGCAGGTTGACGCCCAGCACCCGGTCCCACTCGTCGATGTCGAGTTCGTGAATCGGTTTGCCGCCCACGCCGTCCGCGAGGGCCGCGTTGTTGACGAGGCCGTACAGCGGACCACCGGAGGTGACGGTGGCCGCCATCGCGTCGACGGACTCCGCGTCGCGGAGATCGACCCGGACGAACTGTGCCTTGACGCCGTCGGCGCGCAGGCTCGCCGCCGCGTCCTCGCCCCAGTCCTCGCGGATGTCGGCGAGCCACAGGGTGGCGCCCTCCTCGCCGAGCCGGCGGGCCAGGGCGAGTCCGAGACCCCGCCCCGCCCCGGTGACGAGAATGCTGCGGCCGTCGAGATTCACGGTCAGTCCCGCGTCACGCCGTGCATGGCCGACGTCTCGGGGTACGTCGGGATCTGCGGCTTCTGCGCGCCGATGATGACGCAGAACAGAGCGTCCTTGTCGCCGTTGTTCTTCAGGCTGCGCGGAACTCCGGCCGGGACGACGATCATGTCGCGGTAACCGAGGGTGCGCTTCTCGACCTGGCCGTCGCGGTGAACACCGACCTCCACCTCGCCCTCGAGCACGAAGAAGGCTTCCTCGGCGTCGTGGTGGGTGTGCTCCGGGCCCTCGGCGCCGGGGGGAAGCAGCATGTTGGAGAACGTGAATCCGCGCGAGACGATGGTGCGGTTGTCGTTCTCGTGGTTACCCGTCGCGCCGGAGCCGACGTAGCGGATCTGCGCGCGCTTGAACTGGTCGCCGGCCTTGGCCTGGAAACCCAGGGTGTCCCAGTCCTCGTGGCGGGAGCCACGGGTGAGGATCAGCGAGTCGGTGAATTCCTTCAGATCGGCGGTGCCGTATTCGAGTGTCATGTCGTGCTCCTTCTCTAGAGGTGGTTGCGTAGGCGTTCGGTGATGTGGATGAAGGATTCGACCCAGGCGTTGAAAGCCTCCGGCCGCTCCTGGTTCGCGAGGTGTCCGGCACCCCGGATGGTGACGAACACGGCACCCGGAATTCCGCCTGCGAGAACCTGACTCGCCGGAACCCCGGTCACTCTGTCCTCGTCTCCGCCGAGGACGAGCGTGGGGATGTCGATCTTCGGCAGATCGGCCGTGTGATCGGTGGCCGCCATCGACTCCGCGGCGTACCCGTAGCCGGGCAGCCGGATCGACGACGCCATGATCGCCGTGGCCTTCGCGGTCACTTGGTCGTCGGCGGTCCCGGACAGCAGCCGCGGGGCCCGTTCGGCGGCAAAGGCTTCCGCGCCTTCCTGCTCGAGCGTCGCGGCCCGGGCGCGCATCCGGCCGGCGGCGTCGCCGTCCGCTCCCGAGCCGACGGTGGAACTGCCGAGCAGCAGACTCCGCACGAGCCCGGGGTGGCGCAGCGCCAGCCGGGTGGCGATCACGCCGCCCCACGACATCCCCAGGAGGTGCGCTCCCGCGTCACCGCAACGGTCGCGGATCACGTCGGCGGCGGCGTCGGCGTAGTCGTCGAGGTCGAACGGACGGCCCGGGTCCTCGCTGCGGCCGTAACCGGGAGCGTCCCAGGCCAGCAGTCGCAGCGACGACGACAGTTCGTCGAACTGCGGCGCGAAACTGTCTGCGCCGCCCCCGATCCCGTGCAGCATGAGCAGCGCGGGGCCGGAACCGGATTCGACGACGTGCGTCACGACGCCCGCCCGAGGTCGAACCGCTCGAACGCACCGGGGTCGGGGATGCCGGCCATGTGGTCGCGGACCTGCTTGGACGGCGGGCCCGCGGTGCCCCACAGGTCGGAGAGTTCGGGAACCCGGCGCCAGACCTTGCACAGCCACCGGTCCTCGTCGACCTGCGCGATGCCGGACGTGTACTCGCACACCAGCCCTGCCGGGTCGGCGAAATAGGAGAAGGTGTTGTCGCCGGGGCCGTGCTTGCCCGGACCCCACAGCGGCACGGTGCCGTGGTGACGCAACCGGCCGATGCCGCGCATGAAGTGGTCGACGGTGGGCATCTCGTAGGCGACGTGATTCACCGACGTCCACTCGGCCTGGTTGAACGCGATGCTGTGATGGTCGGTGTTGCAGCGCAGGAACGCCATCTGGTGCTCGGACCAGTCGGAGACCCGCATGCCCAGGACGTCGCAGTAGAACGTCACCGCGGCGTCGATGTCGACGGTGTTGAGGACGACGTGCGTGACACCGACCGGGACGGCGTCCTCGCGGCCGAGCTTCGGGACCGCGAGCGCGTCGGCGAGCAGTTCGACGACGCGGCCCTCGGGGTCGACCAGGCTGACGCCGTAGCCGCCGCCGAGATCGTCGACCGGCCCCGGGCCGCTGACGATCGGGACGCCGCGGAGTTCGAGTCGGCGGGCGGCCTCGTCGACCTCGGCCGGCGTGGCGACGGCGAACGTGATGCGGCCGAGGCCGTTCCGCTCGGCCTGGGTGAGTTGCAGCGCGTGGTGGTGCTCACCGGTTCCCCGCAGCCAGGCACCGTCCGTGCCCTGCTCGACCACGCGCAGTCCCCACACCTCCGAGTAGAAGTCGGTGGATTCGATGCTGGCCTGTGTGCGCAGTTCGACGGAGCGCAGGCACCGCAGCCGGGCTATGGGTTGGTTCATCGCATGCCTCCAGTTGCTTAGGTCTCAATATCTTAGCGCTAAAGTAATAGGTCGTACAGAGCTGACGGGAATTTCTTTCCGGACGACCTACTACTTCAGCTTCCCCGTGGGCCGATGTGACCGTGGTTCAGTCAGACGGAACCCGTGTGACATTCGGCGAGCAAGCTTCAGTCAGCCCACGAGCGGGTCGCTCAATCAGCCCACGGATTGGGTTCCTCGTCGAGGCCCCAGTAGATGCTCTTCTGCCGCGAGTAGGCGGCGATACCGCTGCGCCCCTTCTCCACCCCGAGCCCGCTCTCCTTGACGCCGCCGAACGGCGTCGAGATGCTGAACTGCTTGTAGGTGTTGATCCACACGGTGCCGGCCTGGAGGCGGCGGGCGAGTTTCCACGCGCGACGGTAGTCGCGCGTCCAGATTCCCGACGCCAGACCGAATACCGAATCATTGGCCTGTGCAACCAGATCCGCGTCGCCGTCGAACGGCAGGACCACCAGGACGGGTCCGAAGATCTCCTCCTGGCAGGTGCGCGAATTGTTGGGGAGCCCGTCGATGATCGTCGGCAGGTAGTACGCGCCGTCGCGGAGCCGTTCGTCGTCGGGGATCGCCCCGCCGCACAACACTCGTCCGCCCTCTTCGCGAGCGAGGTCGACGTATGCGGCGACGCTGTCGCGGTGCTTGCGGTGGACCATCGGCCCGACCTGGGTGTCGGGGTCGCGGCCGGGTCCGAGTCGCAGTCGCTGCGTCTTGGCCACCAGCTTCTCGAGGAATTCGTCGTAGATGAGGCGGTCGACGAACAGCCGGGATCCGGCGATGCAGCTCTGCCCGGTGGACGAGAAGATCCCGTACATGACGCCGTTCACGGCGGCGTCGAGGTCCGCGTCGTCCAGCACGATCGTCGGCGACTTGCCGCCGAGTTCCAACGACACGGGCATCAGCTTGTCGGCTGCCGCGTGCGCGATGGACCGTCCGGTGTTGGTGCCGCCGGTGAACGTCACCTTCCCGACACCGGGGTGGGTGACGATGGCGTCGCCGACCACCGAGCCCTTGCCCGGCAGCACCGACAGCAGTCCGGCAGGCAGTTGTGTTTGGTCGATGAGCCGCGCCAGTTCCAGCGACACCAGCGGCGTCCACTCGGCGGGCTTGAGAACGACGGCGTTGCCTGCCGCCAGCGCGGGCGCGATCTTCTGCGCGTCGCTGGCCACCGGCGAGTTCCACGGTGCGATGGCGCCGACCACGCCGATGGGCTCGAGAACGCTCATCGTGAGGAAGTTGCCGCGTGGGGTGGTGAGGTCGTCGTCCGCGGTTTCGAGGACGGCGGCGAAGTAGCGGAACGTGCCCGCCGCGCTGCCGACGAGTGCGGTGGTCTCGGCGACCGTCTTGCCAGTGTTGTAGCTCTGCAGCAGCGCCAGCCGGGACGTGTTCGCCTCGATCGCGTCGGCGATGCGGTGCAGGTACTTGGCCCGCTGGTGCGGGAGCAGCGCGCGCCACGCCGGGTCGGCGGCGGCGGCGCGGCCCTTCCGGACCGCCTCGTCGGCGTCGTCGGCGGTGGCCTGGTGGATCACCTGCAGGGTTTCGCCGGTCGACGGGTCCGTGACCGCGAAGGCGGGGCCGTTCGCCTGCCGCCACTGCCCGGCGACGAGGATCCGGTCGGCGACCGGGACGAACGGCAGTGTCTGTGGTGCGGTGTCGAGAACGGTCACTGGGAGATCTCCTCGAGGGTCTTTTCGCGGGTTTCGACGGCGAAGAAGCCGACCACGAGGGCACCGATCATTGCGACCGCGGCGAACATTCCGAAGACGACGGTGAGTGTGCCGCCCCCGTCGAGGATGGCGCCGACGGCGAGGGGGCCGACGATGATGCCGAGGCGTCCGCTCGCTCCGCCGATCGCGCAGCCGATGGCTCGCATCCGGGTCGGGTACAGCTCCGCGGTGTAGACGTAGAGCGCCATGTTGACGGCGAAGACGAACAGCGCGGATCCGGCCGACCAGAACAGGACCTTCGTCGCGGTGTCGGCGCCGGAGGCGGCGAGCAGGAAGAGCAGCGAGGAGCACAGGACCATCGACGCGGTGATGCAGATGCGGCGTCCGAGGTTGTCGATGAGGAATGCGACGAGGATGCAGCCGATCAGGCCGGCGACGCTGGTGACGATGCTGTAGTGCAGGGCGGTGTCGACGCTGACGTCGAATGCGGATCGGTACAGCGTCGGCAGCCAGGACGCGATGCCGTAGTTGACGAAGTAGGCGCAGCCCCAGATCGCGGCGAGCATCAGCGTGCGACGCAGGTAGATGCCCCGGAAGGCCTCCGCGAACGTTCCGCGGCGGGTGTCGACGGCGACGGCGGGCAGCGGCTGCGGGGCCGGGAGCGTCTTGCCGTACTTGCCGGTGATCTCGTTCTCGATGCGGGTCATGGCGTTGTGCGCATCCTCGTGGCGGCCACGGGACGCGAGCCAGCGCGGCGACTCTGGCAGTTTCCACAGCAGCGGCAGGAGCACGACGGGCAGCGCGCCGAGCGCGAACAGGATCTTGTAGCCGTAGTTCGGGACCACCCACGCCGACACGATCGCCGACATCACGAGCCCGATCGGGAAGATCACCTCGTAGAGCAGCACGAACCGTCCGCGCTTGTGGGCTTTGGTGATCTCGCCGATGTAGCTCGCTGCGACCGGGACCTCGGCGCCGAGGCCGATGCCCTGCACGAATCGGAAGACGAGGAAGAGCATCAGGCTGTCGGTGAACGCCATGCCGAGGCTCATCACGGCGTAGAGCGCGAGCGAGAAGATGATGACGTTGAGCCGGCCGACGCGGTCGGCGAACCAGCCGCCGGCGAGGGCGCCGACGAGCATGCCGATGCCGCCGATGGCGATCACCCAGGCGATGTCGCCGGGGGTCAGACCCCACTTGGGGATGAGAACGGGGAGAGAGTACGCGATCATCAGCTGGTCGAAGCCGTCGAAGAACGTGACGGCGCCGACGATGACGCGGGCCTTGATGTGCCACCTGCTCATCGGCAGGCGTTCGAGTCGGGCGCTGATCATCTCAGCTGTGGCAGCCATGGCGGGCGATACCGTCGTCATGAGCATCCTCAGGGTCGGGTCGAGGCATTTACTTAAGCCCTCAAAGGCTTACCACTAAGATGTAATCTCACGCACATGAGAAACGTCAACCCTTGACTTTGGAAGAAACATGTTATTCACACCTGTGCGTACTTCTTAACCTTCCGCGGTTAACAAGTGCTCACGGGTGAGAGAGCCGTCGACTACGCGGTGGACTGCATCCATTCTGCACAGATGCGTGTGGTCATGTGTCACCAGCAGCGTCGCGACCTCGCGCTCTCGCACCACACCGAGGATCAGATCCATGATCGCGGCGCCCCGTTCCTGGTCGAGCGCGCTGGTCGGCTCGTCGACGACCAGCAGCGACGGATCGTTCATCAGCGCCCGGGCCAGGTTGACCCGCTGCCGCTGCCCACCCGACAACTGCGCGGGCCGCTTCCCTGCATGGTCTGCGAGGCCGACGGCGTCGAGCAGGTCGCGAGCCTTCGCGCGCCCGGCCCGCCGCGGCACGAACATCCGCTGCCCGAGATGCGCCATCACCTCCAGTTGTTCGAGGGCCGTCAACGACGACACCAGATTGGACTGCTGGAACACGATGCCGATCCGGTCGCGGCGCAGCGTGGACGCCTCCCGCCGGCTCAGCGCGGTGAGTTCGGTGGTGCCCAACCGGACGGAGCCCGAGTCGGGCCGGATCAGCGTCGACGCCACCGCGAGGAGCGTCGACTTTCCGGAACCGGACGGACCGGTGATCGCGGCGATCTCACCCCGGCCGAGGGCCAGCGACACCGAGTCGAGGGCGGTGACGCGTCCCGCGCCGTCGGGGTAGGTGAGGGTGACGTCGTCGAGGGTGAGGGCGGGGGTGGTCATCGTGTGCTCCCGAGGGCGGTGAGGGGGTCGGTGGTGAACAGGAAGCGGAGCGCGAACGCGGCGCCGAGGAGGCCCAGCCCGACGAGAGCGGTGGCGGGCAGGACAGTGGTGGAGATGTCGAGCACGAACGGCACGGCGTCGCCGATCATCGACCCGGCCACCGCTGCCGTCCCGACACCGACACCCACGCCGGCGAGCAGGACGACGAGCGCCTGCCCGAGCGCGTCCTGCACGAGCGACCCGGTGGACGCGCCGAGCGCCTTCAACGTCGCGACATCGGGGGTCCGCTGGAGGGTCCAGACCGTGAAGAACGCGCCGATCACCAGCGCGGAGATCGCGAACAGCATCACCGTCATCAACGTCAGTGACCCGTTCTCGGAGGTATAGGAGCCGATGGCGGAGAAGGAGTCGGCCACACTTCGGGAGGTCGTCCCCGCGACGGCGTTCGTGGCGTCGTCCCCGCCGGCCACCGCGAGCACCGTCGCCGCACCCCCACGCGGGTTCGCGTGCTGCCAGTCGGCGAGCGTCATCCACACGGCCGGGCTGTGGCCGTACCAGTCGTCGCCGCGGACTGCGGTCACGGCGAAGGTGACGTCGCCGACGGTGAGACGGTCGCCGGCGCCGACGCCGAGGGATCGCGCCGCGCCTGCCCCGAGGATCACGGTTCCCGGCGCGGACGGTGAACGGTCGCCCACACCGCCGTCCGCGCCGACCAGTGCCACCCCCTTCGCCGGACCTCCTACTGCCGACGCCGAGCCTCGTCCGACGCCGATCGGCTGCACCGAGTCGGCGCTCCGCCGCCAGACGGCCACCTGCTCGGACGTCAGCACGGACTCGTCGAACCACGGACCGTCGTCGGAGGCGGCGAAGACCACCGACTCCGCGTCGATGCGTTCCACGACGGACACGTTCTGATGACGCAGTCCGGCCGTGAGGCCGCTGAGAAACGTGACGAGCAGCGCAATCAGCACCACGACGACGGATATCAGCGCGAAGCGACCACGCGCGGCACGCAGGTCTCTCGATGCGACGAACACAGGTGGTCCTCTCCAGATCACGACCGACGCCGCAGTCGATGCGGGCCGGGGCGGCCCTCACGGCCTCCGAACTCACCGTGCCCCGGACACGACACGGTTCCATCGCACGTGCGGTGGAATTCTCGGTGGTCGAAGGTCGGGTGCGCGTTCCGACTTTCGATGGATGCCGGGTGCGGTCGCGTCGATAAGCTGGGCGGGGTGCACCGCTCCCCTCTCACGCCCGTGTTCGCGGGACTCCAACTGGGACTGCATGCGCTGATCGCGGCGCTCACTGCAGTCGTGATCTTGCGCGCCGTCCTTCCGGACGTACCACAGGCACCGGCGATCGTGGTGCTGTCGGTGGCGTTTCTCGCGGTGTACGCGGCGGGAGCGACGCGTCGTCTGCGCGGGACGTGGTGGCTCGCAGCGCTGACGGCTTTGTGGGTGGCGCTGATGGTCCTCGCCCCCGACGCCGCCTATCTCGCGTTCGGGCTGTTCTTCCTGTACCTGCATCTGCTGCCGCGACGCTGGGGAGTCCTGGCGGTCGCAGCCGCGACCGTCGTGGCGGTCGTGGGCACCGGAATGCACCGCGGCTGGAGCGTCGCGGGTGTCGTCGGTCCGGTGATCGGTGCGTGCGTCGCGGTGGCGATCGGCCTCGGCTACCGGGCGTTGTACCGGGAGGCTGTCGAACGCGATCGCCTCATCGACGAATTGACCCGAACCCGAGCCGAACTCGCCGAGCAGGAACGTGCCGCCGGCTCCCTGACCGAACGTGAGCGGCTCGCACGCGAGATCCACGACACCGTCGCGCAGGATCTGTCGAGCATTCAGATGCTGCTCCACGCCGTCGAACGCGCCGCCCCCGACCACCCCGCCCGGGACCGCATCCGGTTGGCGCGGGAGACGGCCGCCGACAGCCTCGCCGAAACCCGTCAGCTCATCGGCGATCTCACACCCGCCGTCCTCGACGGGCAGTCACTCGTGGACGCGCTCGCACGGATCTGCACGCAGGCGAGGAACGACACGTTCGACACCATTGCCGTGGTCGAGGGGGAGCCGGTGCGATTGCCGATGCCCGTCGAGGCGGCGTTGGTGCGGATTGCGCAGGGCGCGGTGTCGAACGTGGTCCGGCACGCGCACGCATCCCGGATGGCGGTCACGCTCACCTACTACGAGGACGCGGTCCGGTTGGACGTCGTCGACGACGGCGGCGGCTTCGATGTCGCACTCCTCGACCGTGAACCGTCGAAAGCGTTCGGGCTGAATTCGATTCGCCGACGCGTCGAGCTGCTCGACGGGTCGATGTCGGTGGAGTCGGAACCAGGACTGACCGCGGTCGCGGTGTCGTTCCCACTCGAGGTCGGCACATGATCCGACTGCTGCTCGCCGACGACCACGCGATCGTTCGCGCGGGCCTGCGCGCCCTCCTCGAGCACGAGCACGACATCGAGGTGGTCGGCGAGGCTGCCACCGCCGACGCCGCCGTGGCGTTGTGCGCGACGACTCCGGTCGACCTGGTGCTCATGGACCTCCGGTTCGGCGCCGGCACCTCGGGTGTGGACGCCACCCGGAACCTGCGGTCCCTGCCGAACCCACCGCACGTGCTGGTCGTCACCAACTACGACACGGACGCCGACATCCTCGACGCGGTCGCGGCCGGCGCCGCCGGGTATCTCCTGAAGGACACTCCCCCGCCCGAACTCCTCGCCGCCGTCCGCGCGGCGTCGGCCGGCGACAGCGTCCTCTCCCCGGCCGTGGCGTCGAAACTGATGACGCGCGTACGCCGACCTGCCACCAGCCTCAGCCCACGGGAGATCCAGGTGCTGACGTTGGTGGCTGCCGGGCGATCCAATCGGGAGATCGGTAAGGAACTCTTCCTCTCCGAGACCACCGTGAAGTCCCATCTCGTCCACATCTTCGGCAAACTCGGCGTCAAGTCCCGGACCTCCGCAATCGCGCGGGCCCGCGAGCTGGGCACCATCCCCAGGTGAGTGGCAATGTGTGTGGACGCACACTTTGCCACTCACATCCGTTTACGCTGGGGAAATGGACCCACCGGTCGTCCAGTACATCCAGCGGGACGGGCACGCGCTGGCGTATCAGGTGGTGGGCGGCGGTTCGCTGGACGTGGTGTGGCTCTTCGAGATCAACATGCACCTCGACCTGATGTGGACCGACCCGCAGATCCACTACCTGATGGAAAGGGGCAGCACGTTCGCCCGCACCGCTTACTTCCAGCAGCGGGGGCTGGGCCTGTCCGACCCGGTCGACCACCTGCCGACGCTCGAGGAGCAGGCCGACGACATCGTCGCGGTCATGGACGAGATCGGGATGCGCGAGGCACTGCTGGTGGGCGTGGCCAGCGCGAGCGGCGCCGTCGCGCTCGTGGCGGCGCGGTCACCGGAACGAGTCACCGGAGTGCTGCTGATCCAGCCGTTCGCCGAACGCCTGATCGGCGGTGACCACGATCCGGAGGGATGGTCGACCGCCGAACGGGACCACTTCGTCGAGGGATGGCGGGCGGCCACGGAGGTGTGGGGGTCGGGCGCGACCGTCCCGTTGTGGGATCCCGGCGAGGATTCCCCGTTCAACCGACGGCTGATGTCGATGCTCGAGCGAAGTTCGGCGACACCGGCCGTCGCGCGCGCCCACCTGGAGTGGATCTTCCGCCTCGACTACTCCGACATACTGCCGGCGATCCCGTGCCCGGCCCGGATCGTGATCGTCTCGGGCAGTCCCGTTCCCGCGGCCGCCGCGCGGTACGTCGCCGATCACATCCCGCAGAGCACTTTCCATCTGCTGCCGCCCGCGCCGACCGGCGCGTCGCTCGGGGAGGCGTGGAAGCCGATCATCGACGACGTCGAGCAACTCGCCACCGGTGGTCACCCGACACCGGACGCCGGGCAGTTCGTTGCGTCCGTGTTGTTCACCGACGTCGTCGGGTCGACGGAGATGCTCGCCAGGATCGGCGATGGCGCCTACCGGGAACTCCGCGCCGCCCACGAACGGCAGGTGCGCGACGGGGTGGAGAGGGCGGGCGGACGCCTCCTCAACGTCGCGGGCGACGGCACGTTCAGCATCTTCGACGGCCCCACCTCGGCGATCCGGTGTGCGCGGAGCGTCGTCGACGACGCGTGCGCCCTCGGCCTCGACGTGCGGGCCGGCGTACACACCGGGCAGGTGGAGCGGAACGGGCCCGACGTCAGCGGGATGACCGTCCACATCGGAGCGCGCATCGGAGCGACGGCCCGCGCCGGGGAAGTGCTGGTGTCACGTACCGTGCGCGACCTCGTGGTGGGGTCGGGTCTCCGGTTCACCGAAGTCGGTGAACACGAACTCAAGGGTGTCCCGGGTCGATGGATCCTCTACGCGCTCTCCGACGCGGACACACCCCGGATGGTGCCGCGGCGCGCACCACGGCTCAGCGTCATCGACCAGGCCATCCTGCGCACCGCGAAGCGGGCACCGCAGGCACTGCGCGCGCTCGTCGGCGCCGCCAACGCGAGGCAACGCCGACTGTCCCGCTGACCCCAGGTGAGTGGCAAAGCGTGCGCCAGCACACTTTGCCACTCACGTCACCTCACACCGCCACGGTGGACCGGCGGGCAGGCGCGTGCTGGATGTCGGGCGTCGAGTATTTCCGAACGATCGCGACGAGGCAGAGCAGCCCGATCGCTCCGGCGCCGGCGAGGAAGGCGCCGACCCGCCAGGCGTTGGACGCGTCGCCGTTGATGAGCAGCACCATGACCATCGGTGAGAAGCCACCGATGATGGCGGAGATCTGGTAGCCGAGGGAGGCACCGGAGAATCGGATCTCGGGCGGGAACAGTTCCGCGAACAGCGTTCCCTGCGTTCCGGTCTGGAACGACATGACGATCACGGCGCCGAAGACGGCGAGCGCGAACGGCCACAGCGTGCCCTGGCTCGAGTGTCCGATCATGAGCCACATGGGGATTCCCCACAGCAGCATTCCGGCGGTGCCGATTCCGAAGATCAGCTTCCGGCCGTAGATGTCGGAGAGGTATCCGGCCAGCGGTACCAGCGGAATCATCAGAACGCAGGCGGCGAGGATGAAGCCGAGCACGGTCGAGCGTTCGATCCCGAGGTATGTGGTGGCGAACTGCACGGACCCCGTGATCATCGTGTAGAAGAAGATGACGCCGATGGCGTTCGCGCCGGCCGCGGTGAGTACGGTGCCGGGATTGTTGCGCAGCACCTGCAGGATCGGCGACTTCCGCGCGACCGGAGCCTCGGCGAGCTTCTTCGACAGTTCCCGGAACTCGGGTGTCTCCTCCAGGTAGCGGTGGATGACGAAGGCGACCGGCAGCATCACGAGGCTGATCCAGAACGGGATGCGCCACGCCCACGCGAGGAACGACTCGGAGTCGAATACCGCTGTGATGACGAGGAAGACGACGTTTCCGAGCACGACGCCGATGGGCACGCCGAGTTGCGCGAAGCTGCCGTAGAACCCGCGACGTCCGGCGGGGGCGTTCTCGGTGGCGAGGAGGACGGCACCGCCCCATTGCGCTCCGACGGCGAGGCCCTGGCAGATCCGCAGCGTCACGAGAATCGTGGGTGCGAGCCACACGAGTTGGGTGTTGGGCACGAGGCCGATCAGCGACGTCGCGACGGCCATCATCACGATGGCCGCGACGAGTACCGGTTTGCGACCCACCTTGTCGCCGAAGTGGCCGGCGAGGACGCCGCCGATCGGCCGGGCGACGAAACCGACCGCCACCGTGGCGAACGAGTTGAGGGCGGCGACGACCTGGCTGTCGGTCGCGAAGAACGTGGCGTTGAAGACGAGTGCGGCGGCGGTCGCGTAGATGAAGAAGTCGTACCACTCGAGTGAGGTCGAGATGGCGGCCGCGAACGAGGCGCGCGCGGCCCGGGGCTTGCCCGCGCGTTGTGTGTTCGAATCGGTGGGCATGGTGGTCTCCTGCTCAGTCTTGGGCAATGGAACCGAATGTGTCTCGGAGAACGCGTTTGAGGATCTTGCCGCTCGGGTTCTTCGGGAGGGAGTCGGCGACGATCACGTATTTGGGCACCTTGTATCCGGCGAGTCGTCCGCGGCAGTGCTCCACGACGTCTTTCTCGTCGAGTTCGAGGCCGGCGGCGGGGACCACGACTGCGGCGACCGCTTCGATCCACCGTGGGTGCGGCACCGCGAACACGGCGGCCTCACCGACGCCGTCGAGTTCGTAGAGCGTTTCCTCGACCTCCCGGGTCGCGACGTTCTCCCCGCCGGACTTGATCATGTCCTTCTTGCGGTCGACCACCCACAGGTATCCGTCCTCGTCGAGGTAGCCGAGGTCGCCGGAGTGGAACCACCCGCCCGCGAATGCTTCCGCGGTCTTCTCGGGTTGTCCGAGATAGCCGACGGTGGCGTGCGGGCTGCGGTGCACGATCTCGCCGACCTCGCCCGCGGGAAGCGGAAGGTCCCGGTCGTCGACGATGCGTGTCTCCACGTTGAGAGCGGGTTTGCCCGCCGAACCACCGCGCGTCTCTTGATCTTCCGGCCCGAGCGCCGTCGCGAGTGACGCCATTTCCGTCTGCCCGTAGAAGTTCCACAGCCGGATACCCGGCAACCGGTGGTTCATTTCGCGCAGGATCTCCACCGGCAGCGGTGATGCGCCGTAGTAGCCCTTGCGCAGCGAACGCAGGTCGGCGCTCTCGAACTCGGGTGACTGCAGCAGCGAGATCCACACCGTCGGAGGGCAGAACAGGTTGGTCACCTGCTCGGCCTCGATGGTGCGGAGCAGCACCTGCGGGTCGGGCCCGTCGACGATGATGCTCGTCGCGCCGAGATAGATGTCGGTGCTGAGGAAGTTGTCGAGCTGAGCGCAGTGGTACAGCGGCAGCGCGTGCACCTCCACGTCGTCGCTGCTCATGCCGCCGGTGACGATGCAGCTGATGTACTGCCACATCAGCGACCGGCTGGTGAGCATCGCACCCTTGGGCCGTGATTCGGTACCGGACGTGTACATGATGCGGACCACGTCGTCGTCCGCCACGAACACCTCGGGCGGCGAACCGAATTCGCCCTCGGCCCAGTCCGTCACCGAACGCCACCCATCTGGTGTGGCCGTATCGCCGAGCGGAATCGTGGCCCGCACCCGGACGCTTCCCGTCGATTCCGCGAGCGCCTTCTCGGCAACGGGCACCAGGGCGTCCTCGACGACGAACGCGTGGGCTGCGCAGTCGTCGAGGATGTATGCGATCTCCCCGCCGGTCAGCATGAAATTGACCGGCACGAGAACCACACCGAGCCGGGCGGTCGCGAAGTTCAGCACCGGGTACTGCCAGCAGTTATGCGACAACAACACGAGCCGGTCGCCCCGCGTCAGCCCCTCGGAGTGCAGGGCCGCCGCGACCCTGTCGATCAGGGTGTCGAATTCGGCGAACGTGAGCCGGACGTCGCGGTGCACGACGGCGAGCTTGTCCGGGGAACGCGCCGCGGACCGCCGCGGAATGTCGCCGATGCTCTGCTGCCGGGCGTGCGTGGTGGCCTCGTTCACCCGCGGACTTCTGTCAGTACCGGGGTGGCGGCGAACTCGGCGCGGGCGAGGGAGCGGCGGTGCACCTGGTCGGGACCGTCGGCGATCTGCAGGAACCGGGCCTGCGCGTAGAGCACCGGCAGGATCGTGTCCTGCGACAGGCCGGCGCCGCCGAAGATCTGCATCGCGTCGTCGACGATCCGCTTGACCGTCAGCGGGACCATCACCTTGGCGGCGGCGATGTCGTGACGGGCCGCCTTCGTGCCCTCGGCGTCCATCCGCCAGGCGGCCCGCAGCACCAGCAGCCGGGCGGCGTCGAGGTGGATCCGCGCGTCCGCGACGGTCGCCTGCACGACCCCCTCGTCGGCGAGGGGCCTGCCGAACGCCACCCGGGTGCGGGCGCGTTCGGTCATCAGCGCAATCGCCCGCTCGGCCATGCCGATCAACCGCATGCAGTGGTGGATGCGCCCCGGACCGAGGCGGGCCTGCGCGACCGCGAAGCCCTTGCCGCGCGGTCCGAGCAGGTTCGCCCTGGGGACGCGGACCTTGTCGAAGACGATCTCGCCGTGCCCGCCCTCGTGGCGGTCGGTGAAGCCGAGCACCGTGGTGGACCGGACGATGGCCAGACCGGGGGTGTCCATGGGAACGAGGACGATGCTGTGCCGGCTGCCGACCGGGGCACCTGGGTCGGTGACGCCCATGACCATCGCCACCCGGCAGTCGTCGCGCAGGGCCGCGGTGGACCACCACTTGCGGCCGGTCAGCACCCAGTCGTCGCCGTCCTCGGCGATCTCGAGCCGGACGTTGTTGGCGTCCGAGCTCGCGACGTCGGGTTCGGTCATCGAGAAGCACGACCGGAACTCGCCCGCGAGCAGGGGTTCGAGCCATTCCCGCTTCTGCTCGTCGGTGCCGTACAGGTGCAGCAGCTCCATGTTGCCGGTGTCGGGCGGGTTGCAGTTGAACGCCTCGGGCGCGATCAGCGGGCTCCAGCCGGTGAGTTCCGCCAGGGGCGCGTACTCGAGGTTCGTCAGGCCCGCACCCTCGCGCGCGGGCAGGAAGAGATTCCACAGGCCCTCGCGCTTCGCGGCCGCCTTCAGGTCGGCCACGATCGGCGGCGCACCCCAGTGGTCCGGCTTCGACGCCAGTTGCTCCTCGGCGATCGTCTCGGCAGGCAGTACCCGCTCCTGCATGAACTTCGTCAGCTTCGCTTGCAGTTCCAGCACTTTCGGGCTGTAGTCGAAATCCACTTCGGTGGCTCCAATCTCTTCGGTGGTGCCGCGGTCAGCGGCGGAGTTCGGACACGGGCGACACGGCGGCGAGGTCGAGTGCACGCTGCAACAGCGGGCCGACCATGTCGCCGACGTCGTCGAAACCCCCACCAACGGTGTCGCCCTGTGCGTGCCTGGCATTGATGCCCTCGAGGATGACGGCGATCTTGAAATCGGCGAACACCGTGTACCAGTCGATGTCGGGGATCTCGATGCCGCGCCGCGTGGCGTATCGGTCGAGAAGTTCGGCACGGGTGGGGAATCCGTCGAGTCGGGCGAGACCCCTGGTCACCGGGTTGTCGACGGCGCCGGGGTGGTCCCAGAAGCTCAGCATGATCCCGACGTCGGCGAGCGTGTCGCCGAGCGTGGCCATTTCCCAGTCCAGAACGGCGACGATCTTCCCGGCGTCGTCGCGGGACGCGAGCACGTTGTCGAGTTTGACGTCGCCGTGGACGATGCCCGGGAAGTGCGAGGTGGGCAGCGCCCGGCGCAGCTTGTCGAGCAGCACGGACACCTCGGGCCGATCGGTGGTGCGCGAGGCCTCCCACTGCCGGGACCAACGGTCGAGCTGACGTTCGAGGTATCCGCCGGGGCGGCCGAACGAGCCGAGCCCGACCGCGGCGGGGTCGACGCCGTGCAGTGCGGCCAGGGTGTCGGCGAGGTCGAGTCCGAGCCGGCGACGGTCGTCCGGGGTGAGTGCCGACGCCTGCTCGACCGTTCCGACCGGCGTTCCGTCCACCAGTTCCATGAGGTAGAACGCGGCTCCGAGCACGTCCTTGTCCTCGCACAGCAGCACCGCGTCGGGCACCGGGACGGCGGTTCCCGCCAGTCCCCTGATCACGGTGAACTCGCGCTTCATGTCGTGAGCGCTGGGCAGGACGTGCCCGTACGGTGGCCGCCGCAGAACCCACGTCCGGTCGGCGTCGGCGACGCGGTAGGTGGGGTTCGATCGGCCACCGCTGATGAGCGAGACGGCGAGGTCGCCGCGCACCCCGCCCTCGAGTGCGTCGTCGAGGTAGTGGGCGAGAGCGGTGAGGTCGACGCCGGCCGAATCCTCCCGGTCCTCGTGGGTGTCCGCTTCGGCGTGGGACGTCGTCATCCGCTGCGTCCTTTCGAATACTTCGATCTTCAGCCAAACGCTCGTTCGGCCAGTTCTCATCATCAACCGAGTGAACGTCGGAAGTCAATATCTCCTTATACAGCGACTAAAGATCCAGAACTGCCGAAAAAGGCCCGACGCCCGAACACCTTGCCAATCGATCGTTCGCTTGGCATGATCCACGAGAAGTGATGCACGTCTCATCCGCCTCCGAAAGGTCAGGACACCAATGACGGACCAGTTGACCGGGTCTGCTGCCACCACCGCATGGCGGACCGAAGACCGCATCCGAGCGCGCCGCGCCGCGATCGCGGGTGGCGTGGGCACCCTGATCGAGTACTACGACTTCAGCCTGTACGGCTACCTCGCGATCGTGATGGCCCCGCTCTTCTTCCCCAGCAGCGACCCGGCCATCGCGCTGCTGTCCGCACTCGCCGTGTTCGGCACCGCCTACCTCATGCGCCCACTCGGTGGCATCGTGTTCGGGCACATCGGCGACCGGCTCGGACGGAAGAAGGCC
Organism: Rhodococcus sp. IEGM 1307; assembly: GCF_030056915.1. Taxonomy (NCBI): domain Bacteria; kingdom Bacillati; phylum Actinomycetota; class Actinomycetes; order Mycobacteriales; family Nocardiaceae; genus Rhodococcus; species Rhodococcus sp. IEGM 1307. The sequence goes on along the minus strand of NZ_JASHKW010000007.1, from coordinate 21,624 downwards.
CTCCTCGCGACGCTCGTCTGCATGGGCCTCGGCAGCATGGCCATGGGATTCCTGCCCACCCACGCGCAAGCGGGGATCTGGGCCACCGTGCTGCTCGTCGTCGTGCGGATGATCCAGGGATTCTCGGCCGGCGGCGAAGTCGGCGGCTCGGCCACGTTCATCTCCGAATCCGCGCCGCGGCATCTCGAGGCCACCTACGGGGCGTTCACCCCGCTCGGATCCACGATGGGGTTCGCGATGGCCGCAGCGGTCGCAGGCACGGTGTCGGCGTTGACGACCGACGCGCAACTCGAGAGCTGGGGATGGCGGGTCCCGTTCCTGCTCGCGTTGCCGCTGACGCTGCTCTGCCTGTGGGCCCGCACCCGGGTCGAGGAGACCCACGGCGAGGACGCCGATTCCGGACCGGTCCAGGCGCCCGTCGTCGCCGTCTTCCGGCGGCAGCCGCTCGCCCTCCTGCAGTCGGTCGGAATCAGCCTGGCGTGCAACGGAACCGCGTACATCGGCCTCACCTACATGAGCATCCATCTCATGAAGAGCCTCGGCTACGAACGCACCCCGGTCTACTGGATCGCAACCGCCGTCATCGGTGTCGTCGCGCTCGCGATGCCGCTCGGGGGCATGCTCGCCGACCGCATCGGGCGGTTGCGGTTCACCGTGATCAGCCTCGCCGGATTCGCGATCATCACCTACCCCGCCATGGCCGTCATGCACCACAGCCTGTGGATCGCCGCGATCGCCTACCTGCTGATCATGGTCAACACCGTCGGAACCCAGGTCGGCTCGTACACGCTGATGCCACTGCTGTTCGACAAGGACGTCCGCTTCACCGGGGTCGCCATGGGCTGGAACCTCGGCGTCGTCATCGCCGGTGGCACCGCCCCCTTCGTCGCCGTCTGGCTGGTGGAGAAGACCGGAAACGTCCTCTCCCCTGCCGTTTTCGTGATCGTCGCTGCGGTCATCGGACTGATCTCGGTGGCCGGTGTGGCCCGCCGGTCCAAGGTCGCGCAGGAGCAACTCGGCTGACGTCCGGACAGTGTCCCCCTCGAGATCCCTCACGAATTGGAGCAACCATGTATCCCGGCGCTCATGCTGCCACCACCCCCGACAAGCCGGCCGTGATCATGGCGGGCACCGGGCAGACGGTCACCTTCGCCGAACTCGAGTCCCGCTCGATCCGGATCGCCCGCCACCTGCACACCCTCGGACTGCGCCGCGGAGATCACGTCGCGGTGCTGGCCACGAACACTCCCTCGATCTTCGACATCTATTGGGCGGCCATGCGTTCCGGCCTCTACCTCACGATGGCGAACTGGCACCTCACGCCACCCGAGATCGCCTACATCGTCGAAGATTGCGGCGCCAGAGCATTGATCGTCGACGCCGCACTCGACGCGGTGGCGCGTGACCTCCCCGCCCTCACCCCGGCCACCGAGCACCGGCTCGCGTTCGGGGGATCGATCCCCGGCTACGACTCCCTCGACCGGGCCGCCGCCGCGGAGTCGGACGTCCCGCTCCCCGACCAGCCCCGCGGGGCGGACATGCTGTATTCCTCCGGCACCACCGGTCGCCCGAAGGGCATCAAACCGGAACTGCCCGCGCGTCAGATCCAGGAACCCGGCGACACCATGACCGGCATGAACGCGACGGTATGGGGAGTCACGCCGGACACCGTCTACCTCTCACCCGCACCGCTGTACCACGCCGCACCGCTCCGCACCTGCGCGTCGGTGCAGGCCCTCGGCGGCACCGTCGTCGTGATGGACCGCTTCGACGCCGAGCAGGCGCTCGCGTACATCGAGCAGTACCACGTCACCTACAGCCAGTGGGTGCCCACGATGTTCGTCCGCATGCTGAAGTTGTCCGCCGAGACCCGGGAGAAGTACGACGTCTCCAGCCTGCGCGTCGCCGTGCACGCCGCGGCCCCGTGCCCGGTGGAGGTGAAGCGGCAGATGATCGAGTGGTGGGGGCCGATCCTGTCGGAGTACTACTCGTCCACCGAACTCAACGGCATGACTCTCGTGAATTCGGACGAATGGCTCCGCAAGCCCGGAACCGTCGGCCGCGCCGCGCTCGGCGTCGCCCACATCTGCGGCGACGACGGTGCCGACCTCGCACCGGGCGAGATCGGCACCCTCTACTTCGAGCGGGACACGCTGCCGTTCGAGTATCACAACGCCCCAGCCAAGACCCGCGACGCCCAGCACCCACAGCACCCGACGTGGACCACCACCGGCGACGTCGGCTACCTCGACGAGGACGGGTATCTGTTCCTCACCGACCGGAAGTCGTTCATGATCATCTCCGGCGGCGTCAACATCTATCCGCAGGAGATCGAGAACACCCTCACCGAACACCCCGCCGTCCTGGACGTGGCGGTGATCGGGATCCCCGACGAGGAGATGGGTGAATCGGTGCTGGCCGTGGTCCAGACCGTTCCGGGTGTGATCGGGGACGACGCGCTGGCCGGTGAACTCCTCGACCACGTGCGGGGACGGCTCGCCCGGTTCAAGGTCCCGCGGAACGTCGTCTTCAGCGACGACCTCCCCCGCACCCCCACCGGGAAACTCGTCAAGGGCACGCTACGAGATCGGTACGCCGCCGGGGTTCACGCCTGAACCGTCAGCCGTCGGCGGCCGGTTCGTCCCGGCGCCGGCGGTCGAGGAGGACCGCGATGGTGAGGACGATCAGTCCGGCGACGCCGAGGAGGGCGCCGACGGCGGCCGGGGCGGTGTAGCCGTATCCGGCCGCGATCACGACGCCACCGATCCACGCGCCACCCGCGTTGGCGAGGTTGAACGCGCCGTGGATCAGCGTCGACGCCAGGGTCTTCGCGTCACCCGCCGCGTCCATCAGCCGCGACTGGACGGCAGGGAAGATCGCCGTCACCGCCATCCCGATGAAGAACAGCACGATCAGCGCCGTCACCGGGTTGTGTGCGGCGACGATGAACAGCGCGAGGACGCAGATCAGGGCGATCATGCACCCGAACAGCCCGGGCACCACGGCGTTGTCGGCGATGCGGCCACCCACGACGTTGCCGAGGATCATTCCCGAACCGAACAGCATCAACGCCACCGGAACCATCGCGTGCGGCAACCCGGACACGTCGGTGAGCGTCGAACTGATGTACGTGTACACCGCGAACGAGCCGCCGAACCCGACTGTCGCGAAGATCAGCGTCATCCACACCTGCACCCGGCTCAGCGCCCCGAGTTCGGCCACCGGGTTGCTCACGTGCACCCCGGCCAGCGGCGGGACGAGGCGTGCCAACGCCACCAGCGTCACGATTCCGATGATCACCACGAGCACGAACGCGGACCGCCAGCCCAGGATCTGGCCGAAGAACGCCGTCGCAGGCACCCCGACCACGTTCGCGACCGACAGGCCCATCATCACGGTCGCGACCGCCTTGGCGCGCTTGCCCGGTTCCGCAAGGTGCGCGGCGACCAACGCTGCGACCCCGAAGTACGCGCCGTGGGGCAGCCCGGCGAGGAACCGGGCCGCCAGCAGCGACTCGTAACCGGGGGCGAGTGCGGTCGCGAGATTGCCGACGACGAACGTGGCCATCAACGCGATGAGCAGCGTGCGCCGCTCGACGCGCGCGGCCAGCGCCGCGATCGTGGGCGCCCCGACGACGACGCCGAGCGCGTACGCGGAGACGAAGTGCCCGGCCACCGGCTCCGACACCCCGGTCCCCGCAGCCATCGCGGGCAACAGGCCCATGGACGCGAATTCCGTTGTGCCGATACCGAACCCGCCGAGGGCAAGCGCCAGCATCGCGCCCCGCCTGCTCGGTGACGGAATCCGCGGACGCAGAGACGGACGAGCGGTGACCGCAGGTTCTGTGAGGTGAACTGCAGGCGGCGTCATGGCAGCAAGACTCCCGTCGGGCTGATCGTAGGATCGGCGAGCACGTCCAATGGACTCGCCTGAGGATGAACCGGGCCGAGATAATGGCACACCGGCTCGTACCAGTATGGGCGAGGCCGCAAGCGAATTGATAATCCGCGCGGGCGTGATTCCACTCACCGGCGCGGCGTGTGGGGCGTCGCCGTGACCTGGGGCGACGCACCGGAGCAGAGCGACCTACGTCACGTGATGTGTTCGAGGATCACCGTGTGCACGTGGTGGGCCTTGTCCATGCCACGGAAGTCGGCCTCGTACGTGGTGTCGGCGACGTTGACGGCGATGCTGCTGGAGGAGAAGAACTGGCCTGCCCACGACTTGTTGCTGAGGAACGAGACCGACCGGATGTTCTTGTACGGGACGGACGTGATCGCGGTGCGCTTGCCGACGAAGCTCTTGTCCTGGATGACGACGCGAAGGTTCGTGATCCCGAGGAAGCCGGTGCCCGCGCCGATGCAGTCGTACACGGCGATGATCGTCTCGCCGGGGAGGATGCCCTGCTGGACCTGCTTCAGTTGCTCCGACTTGTCGAAGATCGGGTCGGTCATGGTTCCTCCTTCGACGGCGGTCCAGGCCTGTCCATCTTCGCAGAAACTTCGTCGAACGTGACGTGGATGCCCTCGTGCGGTACCGCGCGTTGCGCCTTCGCCTGGTCGGTGAACGTCCGCCTGTCGCCCTCCACGAGGTCGGCCTTGTCCGTGAAGGGCCCGAGCAGCGCCCGCGGGTGCAGCCGGTCGACGCGGACGACGTTGATCTCCACACACACCACGATCGCCGCGGCGGCGAGGAAGAGGAACGCCAGCAAGCCCAGCACGACGGCGAACACCCCGTTCGTCACGGACGCCGTGCTCACCACCTTGCTCACGTAATACGCGCCGAACGATTGGAGCACCTGCCACACCACGGCTGCTGCGACGGCGCCGGGCGCGACGTCGGCGACGGACAGCGGCCGGGCAGTGGCGAGCCGGAACGCGAGGATGAAGATCGCGGAGTTGATCGTGATCGCGGCGAGCATGAGAAGCACGGTGGACGATCCGGACAGGTGCGTCGCGGCGCCGACCGCCGCCACCGCGGCGGTGCCGAGGACGGCGAGACCGATCGTGCCGAGCAACAGCAGACCCCGCAACCGGCCTCGGATCGGGTCGGGCCGCATGTTGCGGGGCACCGACCACGCCGTGTTCATCGCGTTCTGGCTGGCCAGTGCCACCCCGAGGCCGCCGTAGAGGGCGCCGACGAGTCCGATCACCAGGCCCGTCACCCCGCCGCCGATCCGGTGCGGGTCCGCCAGGTCGGCGCCGATGACCGGGAACTGGCTCAGCGCCGAGTCGATGATGTCCTGCTGCAGTTCGGGGTGCCCCGCCAGCACGAACCCGAGCACCGTCGAGAGCAGAAGCAGGAGGGGAAACAGTGAGATGAACCCGTAGTAGGCGATCAACGCCGCAAGGTACACGCCCTGATCGTCGAGGAATTTGTACGTGACGGCGATCGGGAAGCCCATTGCCGGGTACTTCTGCTGGAGAGCGTCGAGCCGTCTGGCGAACTTCATCTCACGCTCCGTTTCCGCGACACCCGCTACCCCGATTCTGCCCGGGCCGCGGCCACGGCGATCAGACGGTCGGTTTCACCATCGCCAGGGCGAGGTCGGCGTAGCGCTCGGCGAGTTCCTCGGGCTTCAGCGGACCGTCGGCGTGCCACCACGTGCACACCGATTGACCCATGTTGATGATGCCGCGGACGGCGTCCCGCGGGAATTCGGTCGCGAAGTCGCCCTCCTCGACACCGCGCTCGACGACGTCGCGGAAGAGGTGCTCCTGTTCGTCGCGGAGGGCGACGACGAGCCGGCGGCCGGCGTCGTCGAGACTGCGTATCTCGGTGGCGCCGACCATCGCGTCCAGCTGCCGGGTGGTGTGGAACATGACCCACGCCCGCATCAGCGCCTGCAACTGGTCGGCGGGGGCGCCACCCGAGCGCAGCAGGGCCCCGCGGGTCATCGCGATGGCGTCGTGGAGTGCGCGCACCATGATGTCCTGCAGGATCTCCTGCTTCGACGCGAAGTGGTGGTAGATCGAGGCGACGGTGATGTCGGCGCCGCGGGCGATGTCGCGCATGGACGTGCCGTGATAGCCGCGTTCGTTCATGTTGGCCACCGCGGAGTCGAGGATCACCTGCCGCCCGGTACCCGTTGCCACGGCGGCGACTTTTGCAGCGCACATCCCTCGGTCTCCGTCCCCGATCCGATCGTCACACGACCACTCCAGGGTAGTGGGTCCCGTCACAGAACCCGCTCTAGCGATCGTTCGGTAACAATGTCATGCTGGGGCGGTGGATCACATCGGACTCGCCGTCGCGGACGGTATCGCGACGATCACCCTGAACCGGCCCGACCAGCTCAACGCGTTCACCACCACCATGGAGAACGAGCTGATCGCCGCCTACGACCAGCTCGATGCGGACGATTCCGTCCGGGCGATCGTGCTCACCGGAGCCGGACGAGCGTTCTGTGCGGGCGCAGACCTGTCCGCCGGTGCCGCCACGTTCGATCACTGGCAGGACGAGGACGGGGACGAGGGCGCCGACGCCCGCCGCGACGGTGGCGGTCGCGTGGTGCTCCGGATGTTCGAATCCCGCAAGCCGATCATCGCCGCGATCAACGGACCGGCAGTGGGAGTGGGCATCACGATGACCCTCGCCGCCGACTTCCGCCTCGCCGCCGACGATGCCCGCATCGGATTCGTCTTCAACCGCCGAGGCATCGTGCCCGAATCCTGCTCGACCTGGTTCCTGCCCCGCCTCGTCCCCCTGCAGACGGCCCTCGACTGGGTCTACTCCGGCCGGGTGTTCCCCGCCACGGAAGCGTTCGACGCCGGCCTCGTGTACAAGCTGTACCCGCGGGAATCCCTGCTCGACGAGGCGTATGCGCTGGCCCGGAGTCTGACCGAGCACTCCGCCCCGGTGTCGGTGGCGCTGTCGCGCCAGATGATGTGGCGGGCACTGGGCGCCGAGCACCCGATGATCGCGCACCGCGTCGAGACACGCGGGATCAATATCCGCGGCATCGGACCGGACGCGCGCGAAGGCATCTCCGCGTTCCTCGAGAAGCGGCCGGCCGTGTTCCCCGACAGCGTGCGCGACGACCTGCCGGACGTGTTCGGCGAAGACCTCCCGACCCCGGCGTTCCGCGGATGACCGCCGAACTGCCTGCCCGCCCCGGCGTCGTCGACCGCTGGCACCACGTCGTCGACCGTCGCGACCTCACCGCCCTCGACGCCCTGATCGCGGACGACGCCGTGTTCTCCTCCCCCGCCGTGTTCACTCCGCAGGAAGGAAAGGCGAAGGTCCTGGCGTACCTCCGCGCCGCCCTGACCGTCTTCGACGGCACCGGTTTCCACTACGTCGAGGAGTGGTACGGCGACCGTTCGGCGGTCCTGGAATTCGCCACCGAACTCGACGGCATCCACGTCAACGGCATCGACCTCATTCACTGGAACGACCGCGATCAGATCACGTCGTTCAAGGTGATGGTCCGTCCCGTGAAAGGCCTGCAGGCGCTCATCCCGCTGATGGCCGCCCAGCTCTCCCAGTCGTAAACCACTGTATCAAGGAGAAATTCATGAGCCTGCCCCCCATCCTGCAAGACCGGCTTCGCCTGCCCGTCGTCGCGTCGCCGATGTTCATCGTCTCGGGTCCCGACCTGGTGATCGCCCAGTCGACGTCGGGCATCGTCGGATCGTTCCCCTCGCTCAACGCCCGCCCGCAGCCCGTCCTGCGTGAATGGCTCACCCGCATCACCGAAGAACTCGCCAAACACGACGCCAACAACCCGGAGACACCGTCCGCGCCGTACGCGGTCAACCTGATCGTCCACAAGAGCAACGACCGCCTCGACGAGGACCTCGCGACCATCGTCGAGTTCGAGGTCCCGATCGTCATCACGTCCCTCGGCGCCCGCGCCGACGTCAACGAGGCCATCCACAGCTACGGCGGCATCGTCCTCCATGACGTCATCAACAACAAATTCGCGAAGAAGGCCGTGGAGAAGGGCGCCGACGGCCTCATCGCCGTCGCGGCCGGCGCGGGCGGACACGCGGGCACCCTGTCGCCGTTCGCGTTGATCCAGGAGATCCGCGAATGGTTCGACGGGCCGGTCCTGCTGTCGGGCTCCATCGCCCACGGCCGCTCGGTCCTCGCCGCGCAGGCCGCCGGCGCCGACCTCGCCTACGTCGGCTCCGCGTTCATCGCCACCGAAGAGGCCAACGCAGACCAGGGCTACAAGCAGATGATCGTCGACTCCACCGCATCCGACATCGTCTACTCCAACCTGTTCACCGGGGTGCACGGCAACTACCTGCGCGGCAGCATCGAGGCCGCCGGACTCGACCCGAACAACCTCGCCGTGTCGGACCCGTCCGCCATGAACTTCGGTGTCGGCGAGGACGCGGACAAGAGCACGAAGTCGGAAGCCAAGCCCTGGCGCGACATCTGGGGCGCCGGACAGGGCATCGGCGCCGTCGACGCCGTCGTCCCGGCCGCGGAGATCGTCGAACGCCTCACCCGCGAGTACGCCGACGCGCGGGCCCGCCTGCTCTAGGCGCTTCGCGCCCGTGCGCCTTTCTGGTTGTTCCGACTACCAAAAAGGCGCACGGGCGGCGGAGCCGCCTACCCTGCCGCGATGTCGCGACCGATGATTTCCTTCATGATCTCGGTGGTGCCGCCGTAGATCGTCTGGATCCGGCTGTCGACGTATGCGCGGCCGATGGGGTACTCCATCATGTAGCCGTAGCCGCCGTGCAACTGGACGCAGCGGTCGACGACACGCTTCTGCAGTTCACTGGCCCACCACTTGCCCTTCGACGCGTCGACGGCGGTGAGTTCGTCTGCGTTCAAGGCGAGTACGCACCGGTCGATGTGCGATTCGGTCACCTCGATCTCGGTGAGCATCTCCGCCAGCGCGAACCGGGTGTTCTGCAGATCGCCGATCGGCTTCCCGAACGCCTTGCGCTCGAACACGTAGTCCCTCGTCCACTGGTACGCGGCCTTCGCGGCGGCGATCGCGTTGACCGCGATCGAAATACGTTCGAGGGGCAGGTTTTCCATGAGGTGGACGAAGCCGCGACCCTCGGTGCCGAGCAGATTGGTGGCGGGCACCCGCACGTCCTCGAACACGAGCTCGGCCGTGTCCTGACCGGCCAGTCCGACCTTGTGCAGCTTGCGGCCACGGCTGAAACCGGGCATGCCCCGCTCCACGACGAGCAGGGAGAAGCCCTTGGAACCGGCGCTCGGGTCGGTGCGCGCGACGACGATGACGAGGTCGGAGTGAATACCGTTGGTGATGAACGTCTTCTGACCGTTGATCACCCACTCGTCGCCGTCCCGCACCGCGGTGGTCTTCACGCCCTGCAGGTCGCTGCCCGCACCGGGCTCGGTCATCGCGATGGCGCCGATCAGCTCGCCCGCGGCCATGCCGGGCAGCCACCGCTGCTTCTGCTCCTCGGTGCCGAGGTTCACGATGTACGGGATGGCGATGTCGTCCTGGAGGGACAGTCCCGAACCGAACGACGTCGTCGCGGTGCGGGCGATCTCCTCGGCGACGACGTACCGGAAGCGGTAGTCGGTGACGCCCGAGCCACCGAATTCCTCGGGCACACCGAGTCCGACGATCCCGGACTTGCCGGCCGCCAGCCACGCCGAGCGGTCGATGAGCCGCTCGGATTCCCACCGTTCGTAGTTCGGCTCGATCTCGCGGGCGAGGAATTCGCGCACGGTCTCCCGGTACGCTTCGTGATCCCTGTCGAAAAGGTTGCGCTGCATGGTCTCTCCTTGTCGCCGGGACGAGCTCGTCCGGCTCGGTGGACCCGGCGCGATGTCAGTGGTCGGGTAGATACCCGACGGTGTGTAGAGCGATGTCGACGTAGCGGCCGGCGACCTGCTCGGGGGTCAGTGCTCCACCGAGCTGGAACCAGCGTGGAATGGACTGGCACATCCCGAGGAGGGCGCGCACGGTCTCGGGGACGTCCCCGCTGTGGAACACGTCGCGGGCGACGCCGTCGGCGACGAGGTCGATCATCATCAGCTCGAGCCGCTTGCGGTTCGCGGCGTAGCGGCTGCGGCTGTCGGCCGAGACGTGCCGCAACTCGGTGTCGAGGGACACGTGCCGCACCCGGTACGTCATGTACAGGACGATCGCCTCGACGACGTTGGAGAATTGCGCCACCACGTCGTCGCCGGCCTCGCGGGCGGCTGCCTCGGCGCGGTCGTTCAGTTCGCGCATCTGCATTTCGAACAGGGCCACGAGAACGGCTTCCTTGCTCTCGTGGTGGTAGTACAGGGCCGGAACGGTCACCCCGACACGACGGGCGATCTGCCGCACCGTCGTGCCGTGGTAACCGTTCTCGTTGAACAGATCCAATGCCTGCTCGAGGATGGGCGTCAGCGGCAGGGCCTCGAACGTCCGCCAGTCGGCGTACACTGGCTCCGTCACCGTCGGCCCGTCCTCGCGCAGAGTCACAGGTCGCCGATCAGCGCGGTGCCATGCGGATGGCGCCGTCGAGACGGATGGTCTCGCCGTTGAGCATCGGGTTGCTGACGATGTGCGCGGCGAGCGCGCCGTACTCGGACGGGTCGCCGAGACGCGAGGGGTGCGGGACCTGACCGCCGAGCGACTGCTGCGCAGCCTCCGGCAGGGAGCCGAGCAGCGGCGTCTTGAACAGGCCGGGAGCGATCGTGTTGACGCGAATCAGCAGCGACGCGAGGTCGCGAGCGATCGGCAGGGTCATGCCGACGACGCCGCCCTTGGACGCGGAGTACGCGGCCTGACCGATCTGGCCCTCGTATGCGGCTACGGAGGCGGTGTTGATGATGACCCCGCGCTCGCCGTCGATCGGCTCGTTCTTCGAGATGCGCTCGGCGGCAAGACGGATCACGTTGAACGTGCCGATCAGGTTGACGGTGACGATTTTGGTGAAGTCGGCCAGCGGGAACGCGCCGTTCTTGCTCACGGTCTTGATGGCGTTGCCGATGCCGGCGCAGTTCACGGCGACACGCAGCGGTCCGAGCGACTCCGCGACATCGAGTGCGGCGGACACGTCGGCCTCGCTGGTGACGTCGCCGGCGGCGAAGCGCACACGGTCGCCGAGTTCCTTGGCGACGGTCTCACCGTTGGACGAGGGCAGGTCGATGATGACGACGCTGGCGCCGTCGGCGAGCAGGGCCTTGGTGGTGGCCAGGCCGAGGCCCGAGGCACCGCCGGTGACGAGTGCGACGCTGTCGTTGACGATCATGTCTATACCTTTCGGAAGCAGGACTTTCGGGGAAGTGGGTCAGATGCGTTCGATGATGGTGGCGTTGGCCATGCCCGCGCCCTCGCACATGGTCTGCAGGCCGTAGCGTCCGCCGGTGGCCTCGAGGTTGTTGACCAGGGTGCTCAGCAGGCGGGTGCCCGAGGAGCCGAGTGCGTGCCCGAGCGCGATGGCGCCGCCCCACGGGTTGAGCTTGGCCGGGTCGGCCCCGAACTCGTGCGCCCACGCCAGCGGCACCGGCGCGAACGCCTCGTTGACCTCGTAGGCGTCGATGTCGTCGATGCTCAGCCCCGACTTCGCGAGGATCTTCTTCGTCGCCGGGATCGGCGCGGTGAGCATGAAGACCGGATCGTCACCGGCAACGGCGAACGAATGGAACCGTGCCCGCGGGGTCAGCCCCAGCTTCGACGCCATCTCCTCGCTCATGATCAGCGCCGCGGACGCGCCGTCGGTCAGCGGCGACGAGTTGCCCGGGGTGATGTGCCACTGCGCCTCGGGGAACCGGGCCGCGTACTTCTCGGAGTAGAACGACGACTTCAGCCCGGACAGTCCCTCGGCGGTGGTGGAGGCGCGCACGGTCTCGTCGGCGGTGTGGGTCACCGTCTCACCGGCGGCGTTGGTGACCGAGATCGGGACGATCTCCTTGTCGAACAAGCCCTTCGACAGGGCGTCGGCGGCACGCTGATGCGACTGCGCGGAGAACGCGTCGAGGGTGTCGCGGTCGAACTTCCACTTGGCGGCGATCAGTTCGGCGGAGATGCCCTGGTTGACGAGTCCCTCGGGGTAGCGGGCGGCGATGCCCGGGCCGGACGCGTCCTGACCGATGGTCGTCGTGCCCATCGGAACACGGGACATCGACTCCACACCGCAGGCGATCACGATGTCGTAGGCGCCGGCGATCACGCCCTGCGCGGCGAAGTGCGCCGCCTGCTGGCTCGAGCCGCACTGGCGGTCGACGGTGGTGGCCGGAACCGAATCCGGGAATCCCGCCGACAGCACCGCGGTCCGGGAGATGTTGAGGGCCTGCTCGCCTGCCTGCCCGACGCAGCCGCCGATGACGTCGTCGACCTGTGCGGGGTCGATGCCGTTGCGTTCGACAATGCTGCGGAGCACGTGCGCGAGCAGTTCCACCGGGTGCGTGCCCGACAGCGCACCGCCGGGCTTGCCCTTACCGGAGGCGAGGCGGACGACGTCCACGATGACAGCGTTGGTCATGATGTTCCCTTTCGAGGAGGAGAAAGTGTGTGCGGCTGCGCCGCCCGTGAGTACTTATTAACCGCGGGGCGTTAACAAGTACTCACGGGTCAGCGGCCCTGCCAGACCGGCTGGCGCTTCTCGGCGAACGCCGTCGGGCCTTCCTTGGCGTCGGCGCTGGTGAAGATGGTCGCGATGGCGGCGTTGTTCGCCTCCCACGCCCCGTCGCCCCAGTCGGGTTCGGTTGCGGTGCGGTGGATCATGGCCTTCGATTCGCGCACCGACAGCGGTGCGTTGGCGGCGATCTGCTCGGCGAGTTCGAGCGCGACGTCGAGGGCGGTGCCTGCCGGGGCGACACGGTTGACCAGGCCCAGTTCCTTGCCCTGCGCCGCGGTGATCGGCTCGCCGGTGAGTGCGATTTCCAGCGCGACCTTCTTCGGGATCTGCTGCTGCAGGCGGATCACGCCGCCGGCGGCGGCGAACAGTCCGCGCTTGACCTCGGGAAGCCCGAGGGCCGCTTCTTCATCGACGACCGCGAGGTCACTGGCGAGGACCAGTTCGGTGCCGCCGCCGAGGGCGAAGCCGTTGACCGCGGCGATGGTCGGCTTGCTGATCCAGTGTTGCGCGTATCCGGCGAAGCCCCATTCGGGGTGCCCCTCCGCAGCGATGTTCCCGCCCGTGGAAAGGGCCTTGAGATCGGCGCCGGCGCAGAACGCGCGGCCGGCCCCAGTCACGACGACCACCCGCACCTCGGGGTCGTTCTCGGCCTGCTCGAGCAGATTGCCCACTGCGGTCGACAACGCGCCGTTCACCGCATTGAGCGCCTTGGGGCGGTTCAGCGTGATGATGCCGATGCCTCCGCGCCGCTCCCACAGTGCGGCTGCCTCCGTCGTCTCCGTCTGTTCTGGCACGTCTCGTCCTCCGCCTCGGCATGATTACTGATCGCTCGTTAAAGTTAGTACCACGGCGTCACCTGCAGGGTCAATGGTCGAATTTATCTAGCGCCCGTTCAGTTGCGTCTGGTATGGATAGTCAGGGACCGACGGAGGAGATCACCACGTGTATGCCCAGCAATTGACCACCGCTTCCGGCCCCGCCGGAGTCCAGCTCGTCGAGATCGACGAACCCGACGGCACCGGCCGCGTCGTCGTGGATCTGCACGCCGCCGGAGTGTCGTTTCCCGACCTTCTGCAGACCACGGGCAGCTACCAGCTCGTCCGGGAACTGCCGTTCGTGCTCGGTGTCGAGGGCGCGGGCGTGGTCCGCAGCGCACCCACGGACAGCGGCATCCGTGCCGGGCAGCGGGTGGCCGTCCTCGCGTCGGACGGATCGTGGCAGCAGACCATTGCGGTGGAGCCGGACTCGGTGTTCCCGCTGCCCGATTCGGTGTCGCTCGAGGCCGGGGCGGGCTTCCTGATGAACTACCTCACCGTGCACTTCGCCCTCGACGAGCGCGCCCGCCACCGCGCCGGTGAGACCGTGCTGGTGCACGGCGCCGCAGGCGGTGTCGGGGTCGCCGCACTGCAGGTCGCGGCCGCGCTGGGACTCGAGACGATCGCCGTGGTCAGCACCGAGGAGAAGGCCGGCATCGCAAAGGCCAACCGCGCCGATCACGTCGTCCTCGTGGACGGCTGGAAGGACCGGGTCCGCGACCTCACCGCAGGCCGCGGAGTCGACATCATCCTCGACCCGGTCGGCGGCGACCGTTTCACCGACAGCCTGCGCAGCCTCGCGCCCAACGGGCGACTGGTGGTCCTCGGCTTCACCGGCGGCGAGATCCCCACCGTCAAGGTCAATCGCCTTCTCCTGCGTAACATCTCCGTTCTCGGGGCCGGCTGGGGCGAGTACGTGCGCACCAACCCCGGCTACACGAGCAGGCAGTGGGCGGCCCTGGGCCCGCTCCTCGAATCCGGTGCGCTGCAGATCGCCGAGCCCACCACCTACTCGTTCGAACACGCCGTCGACGCACTGCGGACGCTCGAAACCCGTTCCGCCACCGGCAAGATCGCCCTCTCCGTCCACCCTTCCTGACAAGGATCCCCATGAGCTCCGACATTCCCGGCGTGGACACGACCGTCGACGACGGCGTCCTGCGCGTCACCCTCGACCGTCCCGCCCGCATGAACGCCGTCACCACCGAAACCCTCGACGCCGTCGCCGACGCATTCGACAAGTACGCCGGCGACGCGGAGGTGCGGGCCGCCGTCCTCGCCGGCGCCGGTCGTGCGTTCTGCACGGGTGCGGACCTGGGTGGCGAGAACGTCTCCGGTCCTCCGTCGTCCGCGACGATCGACGCCGCGAACCGCACGGCGGCCACGATTCGCGCGTTCCCCCGGCCCGTGATCGGCGCGGTCAACGGTCCCGCCGCCGGCGTCGGGGTGTCCCTCGCCCTGGCCTGCGACCTCACGGTCGCCACCGCGTCGAGCTATTTCCTGCTCGCGTTCACGAAGGTCGGCCTCATGCCGGACGGTGGTGCCACCGCACTGGTCGCCGCGTCGGTCGGTCGCGCCCGCGCGCTGAAGATGGCGCTGCTGGCCGAACGACTGCCCGCACGTGAGGCTCTCGCGGCCGGGTTGATCGCCGACGTGTACCCCGACGACGAGTTCGCCGCGACCGTCGACGCCCTCGCGCGACGTCTCGCCGACGGACCGTCGGAGGCGTTCCACTTCACCAAGGACGCGGTCAACGACGCCACCCTCACCGAACTCGACAACGCGTTCGCCCGCGAGCGCACGGGTCAGCTCGACCTCCTCGCCGCCCCCGACTTCCGGGAAGGCGTCGCGGCGTTCCTGGAGAAGCGTCCGGCAGTGTTCGGCCGCGGCTGACGGCATCACGATGACCGCGACGTCGAACGCGCAGCCCTTCGCCTCCCGGCGCACCCACTGGGCGAATCATGTTGCCCGGCATGCCTTCGCGAAACCCGAGGCGGTGGCGCTCCGGTTCCGGGGCACGTCGACCACCTGGCGTGAGCTCGAGGACCGCAGCGCGCGGACGGCCGCCGTCCTCGCCGCCCACGGTGTCGGCCGCGGCGACCGCGTCGTGCTGCTGCTGACCAACCGCCCCGAGTTCCTCGAGGTGATGCTGGCGGCGACTCGCCTGGGTGCGATCGCGGTGCCGGTGAACTTCCGGCTCAGCCCCGGCGAGGTGCGGTTCATCGTCGCCGACAGCGACGCCACCGTCGTGGTCGTGGAGGATTCACTCACCGGGCTCGCCGCGGAGGTCGACGACAGCGTGCCGGTTCTCGTGGTCGGCGACGCCCCCGTCGACGTCTCGCTCGAGACGCAGTTGCGCGCAGCCGATCCCGACGTCCCGATCGCGGACGTGGCGGAAGACTCCCCCGCCGCCATCATGTACACGTCCGGCACCACCGGCCGTCCGAAGGGCGCGGTGCTGTCGCACCTCAATCTGCAGGCACAGGCACTGACCTTGATCCGCGGATGGCGACTGTTCGACACCGAGTCCGAGGTCAACCTGGTCTCGTCCCCGCTGTTCCACATCGCCGCCCTCGGCAGCGTCGGGCCGTTCCTGCTGATCGGCGCCACCATCGTGATCCACCCGACCGGTGCGTTCGATGCGACCGAGCTACTCGACGCGCTCGAGCGTGAGCGGGTGACCAGCGTGTTCATGGTGCCCACCCAGTGGCAGGCCATCCTCGACGACGCCGGCCTCGAGGGTCGGGATCTCGCCCTGCGGGTGCTGGGCTGGGGAGCCGCGCCGGCCACCCCGACCCTCCTCGACCGCCTGTACGCCGCCTTCCCGGACGCCGCGATCGTCGCGTTCTTCGGGCAGACCGAGATGTCGCCGGTGACGTGCATGCTCGACGGCAAGGACGCCGTGCGCAAGATCGGGTCGGTCGGGAAACCGATCGACACCGTGGCGATGCGCGTGGTCGACGAAGCGATGAACGACGTGCCGCAGGGCGAGATCGGTGAGATCGTCTACCGCGGCCCGGGACTCATGGAGGGGTACTGGCGGAACCCCGCGGCCACCGCGGACGCGTTCGACGGCGGCTGGTTCCACTCCGGCGACCTCGTGCGGGTGGACTCGGACGGGTTCGTGTACGTGGTAGACCGCAAGAAGGACATGATCATCTCGGGTGGGGAGAACATCTACTGCGCCGAGGTCGAGAATGCCCTGGCCGCCCACCCGGACATCATGGATGTCGCGGTGATCGGGCGGGCCGACGAGCGGTGGGGTGAGGTTCCCGTCGCGGTCGTCGTCCCGCGGGCCGGGGCGGCGCTCGAGGTCGACGCCCTCGCGGACTGGCTCGACGGCCGGGTCGCCCGCTACAAGCGGCCCAAATTCGTCGAGGTCCTCCCCCAACTGCCCCGCAACGCCAGCGGGAAGGTCGTCAAAGGTGTTCTGCGGGAACAGTTCGGCACGGTCAGCGGCTAGCCGGGGGACGGAGGTGGCGGACGAGGAAGTCGGTCTCGTCCGCGACCACCCGCTCGAAGAGCTCGCCGAAGTAGGGGTCGAAATGACCGCCCGGGTACACGTGCACCTCGGCGCCCGGGGTCTTGGCCGCGGCCTTCTGCGCGCTGCGGGTGAACGTGACGACGTCGTGGTCCGCGATGGCGAAGAAGACGGGGCAGGCGATCTTCGCGACCGTTTTCGTCGGCCGGTACAGCGCTGCCTGCAACGCCACCCGCCCCGGTGTCTCGTTGCGCCATGTCGAACCGGGCGGATCCATCCCGTGATATCCCGCCTCCGCGTCGGGTGTGGTCATGGCCGCGAACGAGCCCGGCGGCCCGACGACGGGAAACATGTACGGCGGCCGGTGCCGCAGCTGGGCGTACCGGTCCCGCAGGTAGGCGACCGCCATGCGGCCGAGGCCGACCACACCCAGTCGCGGAAGGTTCGTCAGACCGTCGACGTACGGAACCTGCGACACGACCGCGGCCACCCGCCGGTCCCGCGCTGCCGCCGTCAGGACGAGTCCGCCGGACAGTGACGTTCCCCAGAGCGCGACCCGGCTGGGGTCGATGTCCGGGCGGCTGCGCACGAACGCGACGGCGCTGTCCCAGTCGTCGAGTTGGCTGTCGATGTCGAGCAGTTGGCGGGGTTCGCCCTCGCTGGCGCCGAAGTAGCGGTAGTCGAACACCAGCGCCGTGACTCCCGCGGCCGCGAACCGTTCCGCGAACGCGTCGAGTCTCTGTTCGCGTACCCCGCTCCAGCCGTGCGCGAGCACCACACAGGGTGCTGCCGTGTGGGTTTCGGAATGGCGCCGGTACAGCCAGGCCGCGCAGCGCTGTCCCCGCGAGGAGAACCACACGTCCTCACGGCGGACGTCAGGGCACGACCGACCAGCTTCGACGGGTGACGGCCGAGGATTCATGGGAGGCGCCTCCGAGAGGTGTGGACATGGTCCAGTCTCGGGCCCTGCGCGCGGCGGCGACAGCCACCCTAGGGTGAAGAATCGGCACCCCAGGGTGGAAAATCAGCTCTCGAGTGCGACTTTCATGCACTCGAGCGTCTGCCGCATCCCGTCCTGCATCAGCTGGTCGCGGTTGCTGCCCAGCACCTTCGACTTCTGCACCAGCCGTACCCACCATACGGGCGTCGCGTAGATCTCCCGGGTCTCGGTGACGAGTGTGCCCGCGCCGGAGGGTTCGAGATGATACGTCCAGCGCGCCTTCGGCTCGTCCGCCTCGAAGGAGAACTTCTGGCCCGGAACGATATCCACGACGGTGCAGTGCGTCTTCCACCGAACCGGGCCGTGCCGGTTGGCGCCGATGAACCGCGCGCCCACCGTCACCGGGGTGCCGGACTTCCAACGGGCCCCGGTGTTCTCGGGGCTGAACCGGCCCATGCCCTCCACGTCGGTGACCACGTCCCACACGATCGCGGGCGGAACCTCGATCACGATGCTCGCAGTGTCCACGGCTACCGGCCCGGGATCCACTGCAGCGCCTTCACGAAAGGCGGCATGATCTTGGCCCACACCTTCGGCGACAGTCCGCGCGGACCGCCGAGGTTGAGGATGCGGGTGGTGGCGATGGTCTGCGGTTCGGTGTACTTGAGGAGCCCGTCGTCGCCGTGGCGGCGGCCGACACCGGACACCCCCATGCCACCCATCGGCGCACCGGTGCTGCCCCATGCCGGGGCGTAACCCTCGTCGACGTTGACGGTTCCGGCGTGGATCCGTGCGGCGATGGCCTCGCCCTCCGCCTTGGTTCCCGCCCACACGCTGGCGTTCAGGCCGTATTCGGTGTCGTTGGCGCGTTCGATCGCCTCGTCCACGTCGGCGACGGGGTAGATCGAGACGAGCGGTCCGAACGTCTCGTCGCGGTAGCACTCGGCGTCCTCGGGAACGCCGGTCAGGACGGTCGGCTCGTAGAACAGGGGGCCGAGGTCGGGGCGCGCCTTACCGCCGGCGACCACGGTGGCGCCCTTGACGACGGCGTCGTCGACGTGGCTGGACACGGCCTTGACCTGCGCCTCGGACACGAGGCTGCCCATTTCGATGCCGAAGTCGTAGCCGGCGCCGAGCTTCATGTTGCGGACGCGTTCCCCGAACAACCGGGTGAACTCGGGTGCGATGGACTCCTCGACGTAGATCCGCTCGATCGAGATGCACAGCTGCCCGGAGTTGGAGTAGCAGGCGCGGACGGCGGCGTCGGTGACCTCACGGAGGTTCGCGCCTGCGGTGACGATCATCGGGTTCTTGCCGCCGAGTTCGGCGGAGAAGCCGATGAGACGGCGACCGGCCTGCTCGGCGAGGAGCTGACCCGTGGCCGAGGACCCGGTGAACATCAGGTACTCGGTGTTCTCGACGAGGGCGGTGCCGACCACCGAGCCCGGTCCGGGGACGACGGCGAACAGGTCGCGCGGCAGCCCAGCCTGGTACAGCAGGTCGACGCAGGCCAGCGCGCAGTACGGGGTCTGGCTGTCGGGCTTGAGGACGACGGCGTTGCCGGCGAGGAGCGCGGCGACCGCGTCGGACACCGCGAGGGTCATGGGGTAGTTCCACGGCGAGATGACGCCGACGACGCCCTTCGGCTGGTACCGCACGACGGTCTTGGTGAGGCCGGGCAGCATGCCCGAGATGCGCCGGGGACGCAGCAGCTTGGGGGCGACGCGTGCGTAGTGGCGGGCGGTCATCGAGATGTCGAGGACCTCCTCCTGCGCGGCGGCGCGGGACTTGCCCGTCTCGGCCTGAGCCATGTCCATCAGGGCGTCGCGGTTCTCGAGCACCAGGTCGCGGTACCGGTGGAAGATCGCGGCGCGTTCCGTGACGGGACGCTTGGCCCATTCCTTCTGTGCCACCCGGGCGCGTGCGATCGCGTCCTTGGCGTCCTGAGCGGTACCGACCGGGACGGTGGCCAGTTCCTTACCCGTGAACGCCTCGACGACGGACCGCGTCGGGCGATCCGCCGCATCCGGGATGGCGATGAGGTCGGCGAGCCGCGCGAACGTGGCGGCGGACGGAACAGGCATTTCGTACCCCTACTGGTTAGTAGTTTTTGCGGTTACACATAACTTACCTGCTTGGTGCGCCAAGTCACAGGGGCGGATGGACTAGTGCCGGTCTTCGAGCCCGACAGCCTCCCGCAACTTCTCCTCCGCCTTCTTCAGCTCGGGGTTGTCCTGGGCGGAGGAATCGAGCAGGGCGGCGAGCGCCTCGGCGATGACGTTCAGTTTCTCCTGCAGAGCCTCGGTGGCACGGCGGCTGGCATTCTCGAGCAGGACCACGAGAAGCAACGTGAAGACGGCACCGGCGGTGTGGATGGCGATCTGCCACTCGTGAAGGTCCTTCCAGAGCGGAATGCTGACGACCCACAGCGCGACCACTCCTGCGCAGATCCCGAAGAACGGCGCCTGGCTGACCCGGAGTTCGATCTGCTCCACGAACCTGTCGAACGCCGAACGCTGATCGGTGGGCTGCTGACGTGCGGCCTTCGCGTTGCGCACCATCTTCGGAGTCTAGGCTCAGCTGCCACTCCCGATATGCCCGTTTCACCCGAGTCGCCGCGATGACGGCATGGGGTGCGAGGGTCCGGAGGCTGCGGCGTGGGCGTCGCAACACTGGCCGGGGCGCGGGTGGCGCTGGTCAGTGATTTGACTCAGGATGCCGTCGATGCCCACGACCGGATGCTGACGTACGTCGCGCGGGGCGATTGGGACTTCTCCGTCAAGTCCGCGCAGGCGGGCATGGCGAAGTCGTACAAGTACGCCGGGCCGACGCAGCGTCAGCCGGCCATCGACGCAGCACATGTCGAGGCACTGCCCGCGGCGCGTTGTCTTGGCTGGGTGCTGTGCAACGAGCGTCAATCCGACCGGACAGCCCTCCTGCAGTTTCACCCGTCGATGTCCTACGAAGACTTCGTCCGTGGGTTCCGACCCGGCTCCGACGGCAAACTCACCTTGATCGACGGTTCTCTGCTCACCGCCGCCAAGAACGCCCGCCAAGACTGCGAATGCGACTACGTCCTGGTCATCGAGGAGATCAACCGCGGCAATCCCGCACAGATCTTCGGCGAGATGCTCACCTGCTCGAACACGACAAGCGCGACCCCGAGAACGCGCTGAACCTCGCCTACTCGCGGGACGGGGAAAAACCGTTTCATCTGCCCTCGAACCTGCACCTCATCGGCACGATGAACGTCGCGGACCGGTCCCTGGCCCCGGTCGACATAGCGATACGGCGGAGATTCGCCTTCTTCGACCTGGGGCCGGAGTACAACGATGCCCGACGCGAGTTCGTGATCGAACGCGGCTACGACGAATCGGTCGTTGACCGCATCGCGGTACGGATGACCAGGCTGAACGAGGTGATCGCGGCCGACCCGCACCTCGGCAAGGACTACTGCATCGGTCATTCGTACTTCACTTGCGCGACCCGGCTCGCTCGCGTACTCGTCGCGAGCGCCGCCGACGACGAAGCACGACATCGGGAGTCACTCGAGCGCAGCCTGCCGGCGCGACTTCGCCTCTAATCGAGTCGAACCTCACAGATCCCTCGCTGTCGCCAGCCGGCGCCTCGACTGTGGTCTCCGAACGCATTTCACGCGTCGATTCCGCGACGCGTCGACATGACTTCACGCGATTGGCGGTGTCTGCCGGAATCGACCGGCCGATTGACCGTCTGCCGTCGGTGCGCCGGGGTGAAAAGACATGTGCGGCATCGGTGTTCGTGCCTTGGAATGCCGAAAGCCCCCCAACAAGGTTGGGGGGCTTTCGGTAACGGATGTTCGGCGGTGTCCTACTCTCCCACACCCTGTCGGGTGCA